>SFWW01000044.1 GCA_004559845.1 bacterium | reverse complement strand
GGATGCAGAGCTATTCGTGAGAACGGCTCTGCAATTTTTATTTGTGGCTGTGGATGATTTGAGAGAGGGGATGGAAGAGAACAAAAAGTCGGCTTCGCCAAAAAAAACTGCGCCTATGGCTCGCTGGATAGTATCGTGTGTATCAAAGGGTGGCATATCCCTACCTGTGGTGGCTTGGCACAACCGACCCTCCGAGGCTCACTGCTCCGGCTGTGGCTTTCTCCAAGTTGCGCTTCAGGCTTCGCCCTTCGCTTGCATGGTTAACCACAATACGCTATCTCCGATGGCGGGGCTGCTTCACATAGAGATTGCCGGGGTTGTCCGACGGGTGATGCGGGTGATGCGGATGGTAAGCGCGCTATTTCCCCGACTTTTGTTACACATCCGGGCATCGCAAGGCGGGGTAATGAGCTTAAAATTGAAATAAATCAATGTAGGATTTGATGCGCATCAGCCTACAGAAAAAGAGAAATTAACCTTAGAGGGCAAGGCGGAGTCCGATGCTGTCGCTATGAAAGTCAAGGTTGGCGTTGCTGCGGTGAGAAGAACGACAGCACCACGCACTGCTACCTTTGCTGCCGCCACGAGTCACACGCTGCGTCCCATCGTAAGGACCTCTAGGATTAGTCTGTGCGCCACTGCTGTAACCTCCATAACAGTCGTTGCACCATTCATATACATTGCCACTCATATCGTAAATGCCCAATTCATTTGAGACTTTGGTACCAACTGGTTGAGTGTTACCTATGTTGTCACCACAAACCACGCTTCTAAGGCCTTTCCTGCGATAGCCAACTAAGTGATTCTTACCCACAGAGTTATCTTCGTACCAAGCCACTTTTTTAATGTCGTTGCTGCCGCTGTATTTATAGCCACGGCTGTTGTTGCCGCCACGGCAGGCGAACTCCCACTCAGCCTCGGTGGGCAGGTGGAAGTTCTGACCAGTAATGGCGTTCAGTTTGCGGATAAACTCCTGGCAGTCGTTCCACGAAACCTGTTCCACTGGCAGGTTGTCGCCTTTGAATTTGCTCGGGTTGCTGCCCATCACCGCCTTCCACAGCGCTTGCGTCACCTCGGTTTTGCCAATGTAGTATCCGCTCAACGTGACACTGTGAACTGGCTTTTCGCCACGCCATGCGTCACTGCCCTGCTCGGAGGTGGCACCCATGCGGAATGTGCCACCTCTCACTTCCACCATATCAAACGGCACACCATTGGCATAAAAAGTCTTCACATTTGGCGTATACTCTCCATTCGCTGTGATGGAATCATTGAGAGAATTGTCGCCTGACACACCAGCTCCAATTTGGAAAAGAATCATCAGCAATCCAGCCACAATAGCCACGAGGACTGCCGCCATCCACCAGTATTTCTTGAGGAGCGACTTTATGAGTCTTTTCTTGCGAGTGGTTATAATATTGACGCCCTTGCCTTTAAGCGTTTTTTTCTCCTTTTCTACTTTTGCATTGGCCTCTTTACGCTTGCGCTCTGCCTCTGCCCTCTCCTTCGCAGCCTTCTCCTCGGCTGCTTTGCGCTTGCGCTCTGCCTCTGCAGGATCGGGAATCACGACAGTGTCATCGCCGCTGAGATTGTTGATAAACTCTGCCACGCTTTGGGTGCGCTCGTGGCGACCTTTCATCGCCATAGCTATGGCGAAAATCACTGACCGAGACACGTGCTTTTCCTGCAATTCAGCCACAGGAAGTCCGTATTCTGGAATTTTTATTGATTCGGGGGGTGTGTTGCCTGTGAGGAGCTTGAACAGCGTGGCGGCAAGGGCATACACATCGCTTTGTGGCGAGAAAGTCTGCACTCCATTATCACCATACTGCTCCGTTGGCGAATAGCCTCGGCTGATGCCCACAAGCGTGGTGGTAGTGCCCTGCGAGGTGACGAGGTCGTATTGCTTTGCCACGCCAAAGTCGATCACAATAATCCTGCCGTCTTCTTTACGCCTCATCAAGTTACCGGGTTTGATGTCGAGGTGGTTGATATTCTTGCTGTGGATATACTCCAATGCGCTGGCGGCATCTTTCACATAGCCCAGTGCCTCCGCCTCTGGAATGGCACCACGACGCTTCACCATATCGCCCAGCGACTCGCCATCGATGTAGTCCATCACATAATAGGCTGTGCCGTTTTCCTCAAAACGGTTACGTGGCGGGTGTCAGCATCGCGGTCGCAGTATTCCTTGTAGAAAAACTCCTTGATGGCGACTTTCCCCTCCAGCATAGTGTTCTCCGCCAAATAGGTGATGCCGAAGCCACCTTGACCGAGGGTGGAAATGATGCGATATTTGCCGTTTTGGAGCGTGGTGCCGGCTGATAAAGTGCTCATATCTTACGATAGGGTTTGTTGATAAGGCTTAATGTCTATGTAAAAATTTCTTTCAAATTACAAAATTAATAAAAAATCCACTTCCATTCCCCAAAAAACCAACAGTTTTTTATAGGCTACACGGCTCTTTCATTTACGGCTATTGTTGATAGCGGCTGCTTGATTTGGTGAGGTTGGGGGGGATGGGTTGAGTGGAATGGGTTGAGTGGAATGTCTGGGTTTTGATGGATGGAAAAGAACAAAAAGTCGGGAGGCGGGGATGTGAGGGCCGGTGGGCTGCTTCGCACCCCACTCACATCCCTCGCCGCCCGAAAAAAAAGCCGCTTCGCGGAAAAAAAGTCGGCTTCGCCGAAAAAAAACTGCGCCTATGGCTCGCTGAATAATATCGTGTGTATCAATGGTGGCATGTCCCTACCTGTGGTGACTTGCCACAACCGACCTCTCCGAGGCTCACTGCTTTGACTGTGGTTGTCTCCAGGCTGCGCCTTCGCTTGCATGTCCACAATACGCCATCTCCGATGGCAGGTTTGCCGCCTTTCGGCAATTCGATAAATTCGTGACTTAGAAATAAGCGGGCAATCATATCCGTTTTTAAATGAAAGAGCCCTGGGGGGGCGCCGTGTGGAAGAAGGCTTTTTGGCAAAGCCAACGCCTGCTATTGCGCTTCGAAATTGAAGCAAGCGATGATGGCTTTTCTAATAGGTGCGGCTTCGGGGTGGTTGGTTTTGAGAATGGTGAGGATGGTGCGGATATAGGCTTTTTTATCTTCCAGCCCCACCAATGGCGCCACATTGCTATCGGAAAGCATGTGTTTTTGGTTGAACACGCGCATCACCTGAGCGTAGTTGCCTTCTTCGAGATAGAGGTGAAATTTGCGGCAGAGCGTGTCGTAGATGTTTCTCGGATTGATTTCGTTCACCAAATCCACCATATGATTTTCCAGCGCACTGATATTGGTGAAACGCTTATCGATGCGAAGTTCCACCTCGTGCTTCACGCGATGGCGCACATGCTCCATGGCTTGCTGCTTGAGTTGGTTTTCAAACATGCGCATCACGGCACGCTTCACCTTCATAAACACCTCGTTGGGGTCTTTTTTCCGATACCTTGCCACTGCTTTCACCACCTCCTCTATAAGCAAGATGTTTTCCACTTCCGCCACATTCGGCACCAATATTTTTTTTGCACGCAAATATGCCACCTCCTTTTCGCCGCGTCGGTCACGGTCGACGATGCCCCAACTATTCAGGTGGTGGAACGCCTGCAAATCATTGAACGAGCGTACGCTTTCTATCACCTTATTGCAACTGCCGAGCGGCTTCACCGTATAGTCGCGGAAAATGAGCGGATAGAGTTTGCCATCAATGCTGTGTGTGTCGTCGCCCTCAATAAAGAGAACCGGCTTGCGGCTGCCCAGGATGTCGAGGTAAATGCCCTCGCTCAGGTGGTTGCTCGACGGCATCACCTCGTAGTCCCACTGCCGCTTTTCAGGGTCGAAACTCTTCACCCACACGCAGTGATTATCGATGCGCGAGGAAGCGAATTCAATATTATGGGTGTTGTACACAAATGTGCAATCGGGGCGGATTTCCTCAATCACATTCCAAAGCGTATTCATCATCGAATGATGGATAAACGCGCCCGGGTCGTCGACCAAAATCACTGCGCCCGGCATCGCATACTGCACTGCTCCAATGTAGTAGAGCACCGCTTTTTCGCCATCGCTCAGCCGAAGTGCCGAATAGCGGTCGGAATTGCCTTCAGTGGCAAAGAGCAGTTTACCATTTTCGCGGAGCACCTTATTTTTTGGAAACACCTCTTGCCACATTTTCAGTGTGGTGTCGAGTTTGGTTTTGGGCATCGAGCACTCTTGCTGAAGGAGGGTGCAAGTTTTGTAGCGTATCAAATCGTGAAATTCCTCCATCAGCATGATGTGGACCAACTTATCGAACTCCGTGTTGGCAAGGCTTTTCAGCAAAGGATTTGCCTCATTATATTTATTGAAGATATCGGTCACCGAGCCCGGCATCACCGCAGCGCGTGTGTCGGGAAAGATGGCGCGCAAGGCGCAGAGGCGGAAAGCGCGATTGGGGTAGAGCTCCATAATTTGGTCGCAGAAGCGTGTTTTTCCGCTCCCGTTAGCGCCAATCACGGTCACTTGTCGGGCATTTATGATGGTGGAAGCCTGTTCGCTATTGAGTTTTTGTGGCAGTTGGAGTTCCATAGTGTGGTTTGTTTTGGGGTGTGTGACATCGTTTACAGTGGTAAATTTAGTGCTTTTTGGTACAATTTGCAAGAAAAAAGGCGTGCTTTCGCCCGATTGTTGAATAAAATGGCGAAAGCACGGATGAGATTATGGGCGAATCCAGAGCGAGCGGATTTTGCGGCGAATGGCGAGCACATTGCCGGTGGTGATAGAAGCCATGATGGCAACAGCCACCACAATCGACGCCACGATAGTGCCGCCTTTGGTGCCTAAGCCACTGAGCATCACCATATAGGATGCACGAGCGGCAAACATCAGCACGAGTGCGAGCAAGAGCACGGCACCATTAATGTAGAGCACCATCTTGATGTAGGGGCGCGACACTTCTTGCGGCGAATAGCCCAGCATGAGCAAGTCCTGGAGTTTGCGCGTGTTTTTTTGCAAAAGCAAGTAGATGCTCAGCATCAACACGAAAAACGACAAGAGGCTGATGAGCACGCCCACAATCACCACAATCGACACGATAAGGGTGAGGAAATAGTAGGTTTTGCCCGAGTTGGTTTTATCGCCGGCGATATTGTATTGGTGTTCGTCCATATATTGCTGGATGGCAGGGTCGCCGGGTCGATTCACCTCAATAATGAGGCGCAGGGGCTGCAATTTGCCACCTTGCCCGTATTTTTTGTTTGCCCATTCCATAAATTCTTCGGGCACGATGATGGTGTTGAGTCGATTGCTAAATCCCACGATGCGACCTTGCACATTGTCGCGCAAGCCATTGCCTGCCAGATTAAACACCAGCGGAATGCTCGACGCCTCGCTTTCGCTGATTTGCGGCATGCCTTGAGTGGAAGCGAAGCCAAAATTGTAGAGCGAAAGATAGTCGCGGCTCATAATCACCGGCACCGTAGGGCTATCGGGATTAAACTTCCAAGTGGGGTCTACATCGATAAATTCCGAAGGAATGCTTTCGAAGAAAAACTGGGTGCGCATAGCGTGGGCATTGTCAACCCCGATGCTCGCCGTAACGGCAAACTCGCTATTCACAAATGGCGCCACCTTGCGGCACCAGGGCTGCGCCTTGATGTCGGCAATGAGTTCGGGCGAAAACTCGGTGGTGCCACCCATCAGCGCACCGGCACTGGTGAGATTGCGCGTGATAATCAAGTAGTCTTTGCTGATAAACGACTCCTCATCGTTGAACACCGGCAGCACATCGCAATAGAATTGCACCGCCAAAATCACGATGGAGAGTCCCACGAGATTCGCCAGCGAAAAGCCGATGAGTTGCGCCTTGCTAATGTGCTTGCGCAAGAGTTTCCACATCAATGAACGGTTCATAGTTTAAATTCTTTGTCGACGGTGATACTTACGTTATTGCCCACACTGGTGCTGATGATGCCGGCGCCTTGTCGGGCGGCTTCTTCCGTCACCATTTTCGCCACGATGGCATTGTTGGTGGCATCGAGGTGGCTCACCGGTTCATCGAGGAGAATAAAGTCGGCGGGCTGGCACAGAGTGCGGATAATAGCCACCCGCTGTTGCTGACCGATAGAGAGTTTGCTCACCGGGCTATTCACCTTTTCCGGGATGCCCAATTGCTCGAAATATGCCAGGATTTCGCTATTGGATTTATGGTGAGTGAGGCGATTTTTGAGTTGGATATTCTCCATCGCCGAGAGTTCGGGAAACAGGCGCAAATCTTGAGGCAGATAGGCAATGTGGTGCTTGCGAATTTGGCACCACTGCGGGATGGTGAGTGTGCGAATATCCTCGCCATCAAACGAAAAAGTGCCCGAATAATCCACCCGATAGCCATAAATGTAGGCGCAGAGGCTCGACTTACCGGTGCCGCTTTCGGCAGAAATCAGATAGTGCTTGCCGCGCACAAACTCCACTTCTTGCAACCAGATTTCGCTGTGATTGTCTTCGCGTCCGGCAAACACGGCAGGCAGCGTGTGATGTAGTTGAATTTTCTCCATATCGCTATGCGAGTTAATGCAAAATTATTTATGATTAGCCGAAGGATTTACCACCAAGCGCACCAATTCCACGCGTGCGGCATTTTTCTTCAGCACCGTCACCTTAAAGGAATCAAAATCCACCGTGTCGCCCTCATTGGGGATGGCGCCAAGATGATTGAGCAGCAGCCCGGCGATGGTTTGATAGTCGTCGCTTTCCGGCAAATCGAGGTGATGCGACTCATTGATTTCCTCAATTTCCATTCTGCCCGAAAACTCAAAGGTGGTTTCGTTGAGTTTGCGAGCCACCAAGGCATTATGGTCGTGTTCGTCTTGGATATCGCCGAAAATTTCCTCCACCAAATCCTCCAAAGTCACCAGCCCGCTCGTGCCGCCGAATTCATCCACCACAATCGCCATAGAGCGGCGCTTTTTGAGCAGATTTTGCATCATATTCTTTGCCAACATCGTTTCGGGGGCAAAGAGGACGGGTTTCATACGGTCTTTCCAATTCACGTCGGTCACAAAGAGTTCGCTCACCGAAATAAAGCCCAACACATTGTCGATATCATCGTGATACACCACAAGTTTGCTCAATCCCGTTTTGGAAAAAATTTCCACGAGCCCATCGCGGTCGGTTTCATTGATGTCAACCGCCACGATTTCGTTGCGCGGCACCATACAGTCGCGCAGGTAAGTATTGGAAAAATCGAGGGCATTTTCAAAAATTTTCACCTCACGCTCCACCTGCTCGTTTTCGTCTTCGCGCTTGTCGATGGTTTCTTGCAAATAGGCATCGAGTTCTTCCACAGTGAGGCGGTCCATTTTGGCTTTATCGATTTTGATGCCGATGAGGCGCATAAGGCATTGCGAAAGCATTTCCGTGAAGCGAGAAAGGGGGTAGAGCACACAGTAGCACATGAATAGCGGGAGCGAAAACATGCGCAGCGAGGCATTGGGATTGATGCGAAAAATGGCTTTGGGCAGAAATTCGCCGGTAATCAAAATGATAACGGTGGAAATGATGGTGATGAGGATAAGTTGGAGAAATTCGTTGCCACCAAGCCAAGCGTTAATCGGCTCGCTGATAAGGCTCGCCATCGCCATACTGTAGACCACATTCACCACATTATTACCCACGAGCATGGTGGATATAAACACATCACTGTGGCTGTAGAACGAATGGATGATGCGGTTCACCAATCCGCCTTTTTGGATATCAATTTCAAGGCGCACCTTATTTGCCGACACAAAGGCGATTTCCATGCCGGCAAAGAATGCCGACAGGAGCATAGTGATGAGCACTATGATAAGCGGATATGTGGAGAGTGTATCCATACCACAAAGTTACAATTTTTCTTTTAATTGCAGCAAAAAAACCGGTGAAATTGAAGCCCGGCACCACGGCTCTTTCATTTACGGCTATTTTTGATAGTAAAGCCCTTTCGTGGGACGGCGAGTGGGATAAAGCCTGAAAACTCATTTTCAGCTTTATCACCACTCTCGCCCACGGTGGGCTGCTTCGCACCCCACTCACATCCCTCGCCACCCGAAAAAAAAGCCGCTTCGCGGAAAAAAAGTCGGCTTCGCCGAAAAAAAAACTGCGCCTATAGCTTGCCGGACAGGATTGTGTATGGCGACGCAGGCTGGTGGGGCATGTAATGGGGAACCGCTGCCGAGAAGGGATGCACCCCTACATTAATACGCTGTCTGATAGTGAGGTGCGCAGGGATCACATGGCAGTGGCATGGATATACCTTCCACACGATGCTGTTGTGTTTTTCGGCGTAGGCGGCTTTATTATCGTTGCACCACAAAAGCTGGCAAGGGGTGAGTGGAGGTGGAGGGGATAAAAAAGGGGACCGCTCGGCGGGGGTGGGGATGCCGAGCGGTCGGGGGTTTGTCATATCGAGATGATATGAGGGGGTTAGATTATTGGAATTTTACCAGTTTGTTTTGTAACACTTCCGAATTGAACACTACGCCTTGAAGCAGTTGTTGGCGTTGGCCGGCAAATCCGTAGAGGGCTTGCCATTTTTGAGCCAATTCCTCTTTTTTGAGTTTCATTGTGGCTTTTTTGCTCTTTACCACGAATGCGTAGATGGCATTGTTGCCCGCCCACACGTTCACTTTGCCGATTTGGGCAGCTGCTGCTGCGCCGAGCAAGCCGGCATCGCCTTCGATGCCTGCAGGACTTTGCATAATCACCTTGTCGGCATATTCGCTATTGAAAGAGAAGGAAGTGGTGTCGACCTGAGCTGCGAAAGCCTTGGCATATTCATTCAACGATTTGAATTTGCCGGCATATTGCTGCTTCATGGCTTCGGCTTTTTTGATAGCCATGGCTTTAGCCTTGCAGAATTCTTGCACGCTCTTGGCTTCCAAGGGGAGGTAGTCGCCTTCGAACACCTCATCCACAGCCACAGCAACCATAGCGGTGCTCAATTGCGCCACCGAAGAGATTTGTCCCTTTTCGGCTTCGTTGAGCGCCCACTTAATCATATCGCGGCTACCGGGGATATTGGCGATAGAGGGCACGCCCGAGCTGAGCATCACTTCTTGTGCTTGATATTTGGCAGCTGCTGCATTTTTGGCAAATGCTTCAGGCGTGTTGTTCTTTTCGATGAATTTTTCCAAGCCATCGTGCAATTGAGCGGTGGTTTTCTTGCTGGCAGCCACGGTGTAGTTAGCCATGTTCACGGTGTGGAACATCGATTTCTTTTGGTAGGTGGTTTTCACCATCAGAGCGCCTTCTTTTGCAGATTGGAACACGACATATTTAGAGACGGCGGAATCAAATTTAGCAATTTGTTCATCCGAGAGTTGTTGTCCTTGCACGGGGATAGGTTGCTCAGGGCTCACTTGCACCCCCTTCATTTTGCTCACATCCTTACCGGCATTGAGTTCGGCAAGCACCTTATCTTGTGTTTTCTTATCACCTTGCACAGCCACTTGAATCACCTTGATGGTGTCGAGCAATTCTTCGCTGTTCACCTTTTGGAAGAGTGCATAATTGTATTGATCTTGGTATTTTTTAGCGGCATTTGCAGGTGCCGACACCACCCACGAAGCGAAGGTAGAGTCGCGGAGCTGTTCGCCCATTTGCTTAGCAGTGGCATCGGTGAGTTTTAATTCTTGCACATTGCTAAATTCGTTGATATCGCGCAAAGCGTCGATGCCCTTGCTTTCAAGCGTGGCGAAAGCCTTGTTGAAGAGCGCGTCAGAAGCCTTGATATCGGTGGCGTTAGGCAGGATAGGCACAGCAATCACGTGAGCCAACACGGTTTTGTCGTAAATCTTCCACAAATTTTTGTATTGATTATAGACGGCTTCGATTTCTTCTTTAGAGGGTTCGAACTTTTTGTCTTCCAGCGAAGTGTAGTCCTTTTTGGTGAGTTGCACTTCCATCACCTCATCATCGGCTTGCATTTCGAGCACATCGAGATCGTTAGCCACGATGCAGTTGCTCACCATCATCATAATTTTCTGAGCGCGAATGTTGGTTTCCAATTCATTTTTGAAAGCGTCCCATTGCTCTTTGGTCACGATTTGGTTAAGCGTTTCGTCGCGTCCCACGAGTTTATCGAGGTCGGAAGCGGCTTGAATGGTTTGCTGACCGGTGGCTTGCACATATTGTTGCGCCCAAGCGTTGGCACGTTGGTCTTGATTGATGACAAAGCTCAGCATATCTGCACCGGCTTCAATTCCATTATCTTCGCTTTCTTCGTTGATAATGGTTTCAAACACCATCTGTCCGAGCACTTGCTGTTGCAAGTCGGCAGATTCGGTTTTGTTTTGTTGATTTTTTTCCAATTCTTGCGCAAAATTCATGCGTTGTTGGAATTCTTGAATACCGATAGAGGTGCTACCTACTTTTGCCACTGAACTATCTCTGAACAGTGAATCGAGTTTAAAAAGGTCTCCGAGTACGAAGGCGGCCAAAGCGCCACCCACTACAACAATCAGAAACACAGATCTTTTTCTAATTTTTTCTAATGCTGCCATTATTTATAATTTATTGTGTTTAGTCGGTTTGTATCACGCGTTTAATGGGTTTTTCGCCAATAAACACGCAAAGATAGTAATTTTCACCAAATTATACACAATTTTGGTGTTATTTTTTGATTTATTGAAATTCAAAAGCTCAGAAAAGGATGGTTTTCGCCCTTATTTTTGTTCGCGCTTAGGGATGAGGCTTCCTTCGGCGACGGGATTGTAGCGGATGCCCCACAGGTCGTAGAAATTGAGCATTTGGCTGAGTCGGAGCGCGAAATCGTCCCAATTTCGGGCATCACCAATCCATGCTTTTTCCGCCATTGCCGCCAATCGAGGGAACACTTGAAACTCCAACTTACGAGTGGTGGGCACATATTCTGTCCAGATGCATCCCTCAATGCCCATTAAATTCTTCGCCACATCGGCATTTGCCGAGTCGGGCAGATGAGGGAAAAGATATGTATCCTTCACACTAACGGGGTTTTTGCCGGCGATGATATCGGTTTGGGTGGAATCTTCTTTAGAGGTGAAATAGTAGCCCCGGTTGCCCGAATTAATCCACAGGTGGGTGCTATCGATACGCGATTGCTTGATTTTTTTCCACATGTGCCAATGGTGGAGCATACTGCCATTGGGGTCCATTCCTTCGGCACCGCCACTCCAGCCCAGCATCGTTTTTCCGTGTCGATTGATGACGCGCTGCACGTGGCGCATGAAATAGGTTTGCAAGTGGTGGGTGGTTTCCAAGCCATGCTGCTTCATAAATTGCTGCGTGGCTTCGCTATCTTGCCACCACTGCGGTGCACACTCATCGCCACCGGCATGGATGTATTTGCTCGGGAAAAGCGTGCACACCTCATCAAACACCTCCGTGAGGAAGGCAAACACCTCCGGAGTGGGCGCCAGCACATTATTTTGGCGGCGATAAATGCCCCAGGTGAGGGCGGTGTGCTTATCCTCATTGGGCGTGGTGCTAAATTCCGGGTGAGCGGCGAGCACAGCCATACAGTGGCCCGGGATATCGATTTCCGGCACCACCGTCACATAGCGCTTAGCGGCATAATCGATGATTTCTTTCACCTCATCCTGGGTGTAGAAGGCGTGAAGCGGGCGCTCCGTGTATTCGCCCGGAAAGAGTCCTTTGATTTCGCCGGTGCGAAAGCCGCCTTTAGCCGTGAGTTCGGGGTGGCTTTTCAATTCCAAGCGCCATCCCTGGTCGTCGGTGAGGTGCCAGTGAAAGATATTCAACTTGTGGAGTGCCATCCAATCGATAAACTTTTTGATATATTCCACCGAGAAAAAGTGGCGCACCACATCGAGGTGCATACCGCGGAAATGGAAAGCGGGATGGTCTTCAATGGCGCAGAAGGGCAAGCGCGGCACATAGCCGGCAGCCGTGGGCAGCAATTGAATGAGCGAACACACGCCATAGAAAAAGCCCTCCGGCGCTTGGTTGTTTGCCACGATGTAAACGCCATCGCGGTTGATGGTCATGGTGTAGGCACCTTCGGTGACGGGTTCATCGTTATCGTAACCTTGAATAAAGATAGAGGCGTGGCGTTGGCGTTCCACAATGGGCAAATGCAGATTGAGATATGCTTCGCAATAATGTTGCAAATATTCGGCAGCGATGCGCGCATCGGCATTAGCGGCATAAATGCCCATCCCCTGCTTCAACTCCAAGTGTCGGGTAGAGTCGGAAGAAATGATGGTGTTGGGTTGAGGAATAATGGAAATTTTTGCATCGGCAGCAGAAGCCACCAAAGCCAAAAAGGATAGAATCAGAATAAAAGTCGGTTTCATGAGCAATTGGTTGTTTTGAAGGTTGATTATCGATTTCATACGGGGGCAAAGCCACACCGCCCTACCCTCCATGTGTGTGTGATAGCACACGCCGAATGGCGTGTGCACACATTATATATAATAAGAGAGAAGGCTCATCGACTTAGAAAACAAGCCCAATGCCACCCATCACATTCAGTTTTTGAGCGCCCATATATGGGAGGATATCCCATTGCTTATTGAGCAAATTGGCAGCCTTCACCCAAATGGTGAGGAACTTGTCGAATCGGTAACTTGCTCCGGCATGCAAATTCATCACATCGTTTAGGTCGGTGAAAAAATAGGTATAGTAGGGAGCCTCGGTGTCGGAATTGTAATGAGGCATGATATAGCGGCGGTCGTTGCGCAATTCACAGCCCACACCCAAAGTCAGCGCTTTCGACAGGTGCAGTTTCAAATCGGCATTTGCCACCATTTTGGCGTGGTCCATTCCCAGCATATAGCCGCTGTAAGTTTTGCCTTCTTCAAAGTCGTCGCTTTGTGGCGCAAAGGTGAAGCCCAGGTCTAATTCAGCCAAGGAGCGATATTGGTAATTGATCGTGGCGCCGGCTTTCAAGCCCTTGCAGTCCCAATTCAAGAGATGATTGTTGGAAAAGCCAAAAAACGTAGGCATCAACGCATCTTTAGCAATGCCGTAGCCGGCAAAGAGTTTCACGTTCAATCCCGAGAACGGTCCCACCTTCAGCCCGGCTTCGCCGTCGAAAGGCACGAAAGTGTTGCCGTAGTATGCGTTGGGGTCGAAGTATCGGCTCAAGGCATTCACACGGCTGATGGTGTTGAGTTGTTTGCCACCCACAGCATTGGCGAAGAAAGCCACACCGGGCGTAAATTCGTAGGAGAGTTGCACATTGGGAGCCAAGCGGAATTTAGTGCCGTCGTTGAATGAAAGGTCCACATTCACGCCCAAGCGAGCCACCCAATTCTGTCCATTGTAGGTGTAGAACGGCGCGATGGTGAACATCGACGAATTGCGCTTCACCGTTTTCGGAACATTGTAAGCCTCTAAATCACAATATGAGCGATTCAAATATTGGAATTTGAAGTCAGCGCCAATGCTCGAACTTGCCTCTATGGCGTAGCTTGCGCCGAGCCAAGCCTGCAAGTGATGCTCTTTTGCACCGTCGAAACCATCTACCACCGATGGGCTACCGATATAGATGCCGTATTTATAGCCGGCATAATTGTAGTTCATGCCCACTTTGTAGGAAATATTGTGGTAGCGCGAAACGTCGACCGTGCCTGCCCATGCGGCTTTCACGTTGGTTTCAAAAAAGTTTTGCTTGTTGTCCCACCAAAGATTGGATTGAGGCCCCGTTACATAGGTGTGCCCATAATAGTTGAATTTATCGAAATGCACTTTAGCAGCCACATCGAGCTGTCCCTTGCTAAAGTCTTTCATCAAGTCCACGCCAAAGGCATTGTCGCAGAATTGTTGCTTTTCAGGCTCCGACACAGGCGAAGAGTTCTTTCCGTTCCAGGTGCTATTGTGCTGTGCCCAGGCATCCACCTTAAGCGAGGCATCATCGATAACACGATAGCCCGCCGAGCCCACGAAATTGAGTTGGGAGCCGGCTCCGGCATCGAAGTAGCCGCGATAGTTGCTAAATCGGTGTGCGGTGCGATATCCATAGGGAAGCATCGTGGGGATTTCCACGCTCACTGCTGTGGGTTCCGCCCAATCGGTGAAACCAATCACTTTCCCCTCGTCGGATTTCACCGGCTTCAGCACACGAGGGAGCGCACTCTTTTTCACGGGTTTTTTCACCACCGGCACAAAGTCTTTGGGGAGGGTGATTTCTTTTTGCAGATTTTCCTGCGCCAAAGCAGGCATCGCCACGAAGGCGGCAGCCAGGATGCTCACATATATTTTTTTCATAATGCTGTATGTAACTTCAGATGAATGGGATGTTTCGTTTCTCTATATCGATACTGATTCGTTATTTCTTCTTCGTGGTTTTTTTGGTCACCACTTTAGGTTTATTGAGCGCTTTCAGACGAGCGTCGATATCGCTAAAGATATCTTTTTCCTTGCCCGGATAATTTTTCTTCAGGCTTTCCAAATATTCGCGAGCGGCACTGCTACGGTTTTCTTTCACCAAAATGTCGCTCAGCAAAATGTAGGTTTTGCCAATCCAGTAGGTTTGCGGCGTGCCGGAATCCAGGATTTGGTCCACCCGCTCCTCAGCGCCCTTATAGTTGCCGCGTTCCATTTCCAATCTCGCCAATTCGTAAGCAGCGCGAGCACCCTGTTCGGTGGTCATATCGCCGGAAAGTGCTTTAAGGTCCACCTCCGCGGCATCAAAGTTTTTCTTTCCAATGTAGCCCACAGCGCGTGCCAATTTCACATCCGCCACCTCATCGGCGGTGAGTGATGGATTTTGGAGCAAAACGTCGGCAGTGGAAACCACCAAATCGAATTGATTGATATCGGTGGCTGCGCGCATCAAGCCCATTTGAGCCACCACTTTAGTGTCGTCGTTGTTGGAGCGGTCGATGATTTGTTCATACACCTTGATCGCCTCCTCGTGCTTATTTTGGCGCACCAAAATATCGCTCTTCATCACCAAAGCATCTTCCGCCCACACGGCATCTTCGGCATGTGCGAGAGCCTCGGTAATTTGGTCGTAGGCTTGTGCAAGATTGCCTTTTTCGTAGTGATAACGTCCGATTTGGTATTTAGCCTCCCACACATAGGCACCATTGGGGTAATCGCGCAGATAATTTTCCATCTTCACGATACTCGGTCGAGTGGCAGTGGCAGCCTTTTCCGCCGCCTCGTAGGTGAGTCGGTCGATGTCGCTCACCTCCAGTTTGGGCGCATTAGGCACGGTTTCGATAAAAGCCACATAATTTTGGAGTTCGCCCCGCTCGGCATAGATACGCTTCAAGTCTTCCGCCGCCACCTTCGCTTCTTGGCTGGTGGGCGCATCGGAAATCACACTTTGGTAAGCAGCGATAGCCTCGTCGGTTTTTCCCAAATTCTTTTGCATCAACGCCAAGTGAAGCATTCCTTGGCGTGCTTCCGCCACTTTGGGATACTTTTCGCCCAGCGCCCTGTATTGTGTGGCAGCCTCGGAGGTTTTGCCCATTGCTTCGTAGGAGCGAGCTATTTCAAGCATTGCCGAAGGCGCCTTAGTGCTTTCGGGATATTTGGCAATCAATTGTTCCATTTGTTGTATTTTAGCCGGATAGTCCTTCTTCCATCCCGCCATCATCGCCTTATCAAACATCGAGCCATCGGCATCGCCTGTGGCAGTGGCAATGGCTTTTTCGTATTCGGTTTCGGCACTTTCAAAGTCGCCAATATAATAATAGGTGTCGGCGATTCGGTCGTAGGTGTCGCTCAGCAGCGTGCTATCGAGCGTGCCCGATTCGATGGCGAGTTGGAAATTCTTTCGTGCTTCATCGAATTTATGTTGCTGATATTGCGCATACCCCAGGTTGTAGAGCGCCTTGCCATAGTTGGCATCGGTTTTGTCGGCGCTTTTCACATATTCGCTCAAGTTGCTCACCGTGCTTTCGTAGTCGCCGCCAATGTATTGTGTTTCGGCGAGCCAGAGTCGGCTTTCGTTCAAAATTTTCTTATCGTAGTTGCCCACCTTAATGGCTTTTTTCAGATAGGAAGCCGCCTCTTTTCGATAGCCTTTTTGCATGGCTTGCACGCCAAGGTTGTAGAGCACATTTTGCTTGGCTTTCAGGATGGTGGCACTCGGATTTTTAATATTTTCGATACTGGCGAGCGCGCGGTCGTAGTTGTTGGTGGTGAGGTAGGCATGCACCAAGTGCTGCTCCACATTGGTTTTGAGTTTTGAAGTGGGGAACTCATTGAGGAAGGTTTCAAACAGTTCGATATCATTGCCGAACGGCGTGGCGCTCCCCTTGCTCTGACACACGGCATAGTTGTAGAACGCGTGTTCCTTCACCTCACGATTAAAGTCCATGCTCGATGCTTTTTCAAAAGCGAGCGCCGCCAATTTATTGTCGCCGGTTTTCAGATACGTTTGTCCCAAATAAAGGAGCGCGCTTTGTGCCAATTCATCGCTCACGCCGGTCACTTGGCTCAAATGCTCAATGGCGGCTTTATAGTCAGCAGCATCAAAGTCCATCACCCCCAGCGCGTAGGAAGCAGAGCGCATAATGGGGTCTTCGGTGGTGGTCACATAGGTGTTGAGGTGAGTGCGCGCCTTTTGAGGATTACCTTGGTGGTAGTAGCTTTCGCCCACCAAGCGATGGATTTCGGGGGCAAAATATTGGTTCACCTCATCACTGAGCAGACTTTCGCCCAGCGAAATCACACGAGCGTAGTCTTTGTGATGGAAATCGATTTGGCACATATAATACTGGCTTTGGTAGCCCAATTCGCCGCCGCGGTCGATGTTGGAGAACTTCGCGTAGGCAGCTTCGTAGTAGTGGTTGGCGTAGTCGATATAGGCATCGTAGAAGCGCGTGGCATTGCCGTAGCGCTTCGTGCCCTTAAGCGCCTCGTATTGATAGCGCGCGTCGGCGTATTGCTCCAGTTGCAAATAGCAGTAAGCCATGCGATAGATGATATCTTCGCTGTAATCGCCGTTGAGTGCGCGTTCACGCACTTGGCTATAGGTGGTGAGGGCATCGTTGTAGTTGCCGTGATAAAATTCCAGGTTGGCGATGCGCATCAGCACATCGAGCATCAGCTCCGACGACGGATACTTCGCGGTAAAGGCACGCAGTTCGGCAAGAGCGCCGGCTTCGTCGCGCTCCAATCGGCTAAGCGCCATATAATAGTCGGCGTGTTCGTTCAGCGAAGCCGACGACGACAATTCTTTCACACGGCGCATCTGATGGATAGCGCCCACGTAGTTATGGTTTTCGTACATGAGTTTGCCACGCTCGAAATAGCCTTGGGCATCGCTTGAGGTGAGCACATTTTGGGCACCCGACAGCATCGGAAGGGCAAATGCGGTGAGTAATGCAATTGATTTCAGTTTCATGTTCCTGACGAATATTTAAATTGCCGTAGTCCTACGGTCGCTATTAGATTCTTTAATTTCAGTTCTTATTCTGCAAATTTAGTGATTATTCCCCACATTTTGCCCATTCGTCGGTGCTTTAATCCTTAAAAAATGAAAAAATGCGGCCCGCTGCGCTTTTTCCGCTTTAGTGCACGGAGCTCTCACAGATTTTTCATACCTTTGCAGCCCGAATTTCAAAATTAATGGTTATGAATCAACGAAATTTTCAGGGTCATGCCGCGGTGATTGTTGCCAACACCGTGTTCGGACTGAGCGTGCCCGTTACCAACGACCTGGTGAACCATCACTTCACGCCCAACGGCTATATGTTTTTCCGCTGCTTGGGAGCCACCCTCATTTTTTGGCTACTTGCCGCACTGATGCCCAAAGAAAAAGTGGAGCGCAAAGATTTGCTGATTATCGTGGTGGGCGGCATGGTGGGCTTTGCCATATCGCAAACCTTCGCCGCCTGGGCGCTGGCATTCACCCAACCCGTATATTTCTCGCTGCTTGCCACCCTCACGCCAATAGCCGTGATGCTGCTGGCTGCCGCATTCATCAACGAAAAAATCACCGGGCTGAAAGCGGTGGGCGTGCTCATCGGCATTGCCGGCGCTATGCTGATGGTGGTGATGGGATGGACTTCTGGCACCGGCAAAAACGATCTGCTCGGCATTAGCCTTGCGCTACTGAGCCTGCTCACCTGGGCAATTTATTTGGTGATTACCGGCAAGGTGAGCGCCAAATATAGTGCCGTGACGCAAATGAAATGGGTGTTTCTCGCTTCCACCATCATCGTGATTCCCTTCGGGTGGATGATGAGCGCTATGCTGGGCGAAGGCGCCGTCAACTACAGCGAACTGCTCTGCCAACCGCTCTACACCGAGCCCTCGATGCTGTGGGGCGTGGCGGAAATGGCGTTTATCATCATTTTTGCCACCGTGCTGGGCTTCTTCTTCATTCCCTACGCCATGGCACGCATCCCCGCCACCACCGTGAGCGTGTACACCAACCTTCAACCCGTGGTGGCATCGGTGGTGGCATTCGCCATCGGGCAAGACGTGCTCACTTGGGACAAACCCGTGGCAGGAGTGCTGGTGCTGCTCAGCGCCTACATCGTGACCGTAGCCGCCAACCGCCCCAACGCATA
>SFWW01000043.1 GCA_004559845.1 bacterium | reverse complement strand
TTGTGGAAATAGAGGTAACCGCCGAAAATTTCGTCGGCTCCTTCTCCCGACAGCACCATTTTTATGCCCATCGACTTAATCACGCGTGCCAACAAATACATTGGCGTGGAGGCGCGCACGGTGGTCACGTCGTAGGTTTCGATATGGTAAATCACGTCGCGCAAGGCGTCGATTCCCTCTTGCACGGTGTAGTGAATTTCGTGGTGCACGGTGCCAATGTGGTCTGCCACTTTTTGGGCAGCCGCTAAGTCGGGCGCCCCTTTCAGCCCCACGGCAAAGGAGTGGAGCCGAGGCCACCACGCGGGCTGTTTGCCATCTTCTTCCACACGATTGGGCGCAAATTTGGCGGCAATGGCTGAAATCACCGACGAATCAAGTCCGCCGCTCAGCAGCACGCCGTAGGGCACATCGCTCATCAATTGGCGTTTCACCGCATCTTCCAGCGCTTGGCGTAGCACGCCGATATCGGTGGTAGCCTCTTTCACTGCATCGTATTGCCTCCATGGGCGCGCCCACCAGCGCACCGGTTCTTCGGTTTCGGAGGTGAGCACGTGGCCCGGAGGAAACGGTATGATTGAGGTACAGGTGCCCTCGAGCCCTTTCAGTTCGGAGCAAAAATAGGTGTTTCCGTCATTGTCGGTGCCTATGTAAAGGGGAATCACTCCGATGGGGTCGCGGGCTATCATGAAGAAGTTGCGTGCCGTGTCGAATAGCGCAAAAGCGAAAATGCCGCTCAATTTGTCCAAAAAATCCGCGCCATACTTTTCATAGAGTGGAATAATCGGTTCGCAGTCGCTGCCGGTTTGAAAGGGATAAGCGCCTTCAAATTCGGCGCGGATTTGCTTGTGGTTGTAGATTTCGCCATTCACGGTGAGAATCACGGTGCCTTTAGCATTTTTCAGCGGCTGACCCCCCGATTGCGGGTCGATAATCGACAAGCGCTCATGGCTCATAATGGCATTGTTGCAGCAAAATATGCCTGACCAGTCGGGACCTCTATGGCGAATTTTTTGCGACATTTTCAGCACCTCTTTTCTGCGCGCGTCGGTGCCCACGCCATTACCGAATATACCTACTATTCCACACATAAATATTGATTTTTGCTATAAATATATTAATTTTAATTGACAAATGATGCGCAAAATTAATATTTCGTTAGCAAATATCCAAGAAAATGCATAAAATAATAGCAAAAGTTTCTATATCATCCGCTCGCTACAAAGCGAAAGATGCTTCTATATGGTTGAAAGTCAATGTGGTATGGAGGTGCCTGCCCGCCCCCGAAATCAGCCGAAGGCAACCCCGGGTTTAGTCCACGCAACTGCCGTCGGGGTGGATATGTTCTTGGCGATAGGGCTCAATATGCACATACACAATGCATTGGGGAAATTGTTCTCTCAAATTGTGCTCCACTTCCGTGGAAATGTGGTGTGCTTCCGTCACAGAAATGTCGGGGTCAACCTTGATGTGGAAGTCGAACACAAACACCATGCCGTTGCGGCGGGAGCGCAGTTGGTGAAACGTAATCACGCCGGGTGTGGAGGCAATGCAGCTCCGCGCTTGGGCATCGACTTCTTCGGGCAGCGCCACTTCGAGCAAGTCTTTCACCGCAGGAATGCCGATTTTCATTGCCACAAAGGCGATAAACACGCTCACCAGCATTGCCACGAGCGGGTCGAGAATCACCCATTTGTTGCCCAAGAGCATGGCGCCGCCTATGCCAATGAGGGTGGCAATACTGGAGTAGGCATCGCTGCGATGATGCCACGCATTGGCAATCACTGCCGCACTGTCGAGGCGTTTGCCCACGCGCGAAGTGTAGCGAAACAGTCCCTCTTTCGCCACAATCGACACCAATGCCATCACCAGCGCTATCATAGTGGGTGATGCCACGGCTTCGCCATTGAGCACACTTGCCACCTTTCGGAAGCCATCGATGAAGATGCCCACAGCCACCACTATCAGCGCCACACTGATGAGGAAGGTGGCAAAAGTTTCAAATTTGCCGTGTCCGTAGCGGTAATCCTTATTATCGCCGCGAGCCGAAATGCCCAAAAACACCACCACAAGCACGTCGGTCACAAAGTCGGATGCGGAGTGTATGCCATCGGCAATCATAGCGCCGGAGCGACCAAGCATTCCGGCAATGATTTTCAACACAGATAGAATGCCATTCACGGCGAAACCTATCCAAGTGCATCGCTTGGCAATGTTCACGCGCTCTTCAGCGCTCATTTGTGGATTTATCATGTTGCTCATTTGAATTCAATTTTGTGTGGGTTGCATAGAAATAAGTGATTTTCAATCATCAATACCAAAAAGCCCGCTCTCTGCCGAAGGCTGCCTAATGAGCAACCCCCTCCCTTATTTGCAATGCCATAGCGGGAGAGGGTTGTGGTATGGGGGGTGCTTCACAGCGGAGCTTTTAGAATTGATAGGCAGCCGAAAGGTAGAAGTTCTTGTTGGCTCCGGTGCCCTTTTGCACATTGATGAAGCCCACATCGTAGCCCAGCGAAAGCGAATAGTGTTGATAGATTTGCACGCCGGTGCGCAAACCTGCGCCTATGTCGAAGCGGCGGAAATCAAGGTCGCCAAACACACTCGCGCCTTCCGTTTTGCCAAAGAGCCCTACTGCCACATACGGACCCATTTCAAAGTAGAACTTATAATTCGGGTTGGCTTGGTAGCTGTAGCCCACATGCACGGGCACTTCCAAGTAGTAAGGATTGTAGGTATAATCGCCTTCGTCGGTTTTTTCTGTGCCACCTTTGAGCGAGAGCAGCGCGCCCACATTGCCATAAATGGCATTTTGGTCGGTGAAAAACTTGAGGTCTTTTGACAAACGCACGCCGGCATGGAATCCGGTGCGCGACACGAGAGTGCCATAACTGATATTTGTAGAATTCACACCTGCCACCAATTCCACATCAACATTGCTTGAGGCGGTTTGCGCCTTGCCGGCAAGTGTCACCATGGCAATCATTGCCATTAATAATAATTTTCTCATCATAACATGAATCATTTAGTATGAAAAGTAGACACAAAGGTAGGCATTTTTTTCGTTATATGTCCATTTCCGAAGCAAAACTGCCAACGCAAAGTACCCCATTCCGCATTTTTTACCAATATTTTAACAAATTCTCCTACTTCTCTACAGAGATTCAAACCAAATTTTTGAACAGAGGAACAGTCCCCTATAAAAAATAATTTGGCGATTGGTATGCGTATTTTCTGTTGAGCCCCGAAACGACGGTTTCGCCACTTATTTTGCAAAATACTCCGTTTTCAGCCAGTAGGCATAAATTGGATCTTGAAATGAAATCTCTCCAGCCTTGTTATCCAAAATATCATTCTTGATAAGAGCCGCCTTTGAGCGTGCTATTGAGGTGGTGGAAGATATTTTGTAGCGGTGCATCACATCCGTAGAAGTGATTGCCTTTTCTTTAGCGATAAGGGCTTTGAGGTAGTTGAGCTGCTGTGTTGTCAATGTTTCGGTAATTGTTACAAACAACAAACTCAACTGCTCCACCAATGCTGCGTGTGCCTCGCGTACAATCTCAACCCTACACACATCCTTTGTTCTCAACCACGACTGCTGTGCCAGCTGCTGTGCATAGTAAGGGTGATTCTCTACAAGTTGCACAATAAGATTGGCGGCATCATCATTTATGCGCTTGTTGGTGTCAGCGAAACGCCTTTGAAAGAACTCCACGAGGCAATGCGTGTCAATCTTATCGAGGAACATCAAGTTGCCAAACTTATAGAATGGTTTTGATGAGTTGGTAAACACTTCCATCATCATGTGGCGTTTGCTACCATACAAGCAGTAGGCAACGCTTTGGTGCCGCTGCCAGTGTGAACGCAATTTCTTCTGCAAATAGTCCGCGTCAGTAAATTCCGAAATATTTTGAAATTCATCAACGCAAATCACAATTTTTAGACCCTTTTTCTGTGCAATCTTCTCAGCAAAATCAAGCACCTCATCGGGGTTCTGTTTTACGGTCTCCCAATCAAAATCAATCGAAACCTCATTGGTAGGGTCACTGCCGATTGAAATTTTTGGCACAAGATGCGAAAACATACTCTTTGCACTCGCTACTGCATCTTCCCACTTGGTTGATGTTGCGGATATAACCTTCTGTGCAAGCAACGAATAGAAATGCTCCTCATCACGCACATTGAATAAATCAATATGACCGATACGCAACCGGCTATCTTGATTCATCGCCAACTTCGCCGCCTTATTCACCAGCGAACTCTTACCCCAACGACGAGGTGAGATAATAATCGTATTGATAAGCGATGTAAAGTTCCGGACCAAGTCTGCTGTTTCTTTCTCTCGGTCTGTAAAATTCTTCTCAGTTGCGATTTTTCCAAAGATAAAAGGAGTTTCCATCATGCAATTTTATAATTATTCTACTGCAAATATAGCACAAATTATGTAATTACACAAATTGTTGTAACAAAAAGTGTAAACACGTCTACAGCAATTTCATTTACGGCTATTTTGATAGCGGGTGCTTGATTTGGTGGTATGGAAAAGAACAAAAAGTCGGCTTCGCCGAAAATAACTGCTCATTTTTGAACAGGGGGGCAGTCCTCTGTCAAAAAATTTGGTGATTGGGGATGGGCTATTAGGCGGGCATTGCGGTGCAAGCCGGCGAGTTTGGTGCGCTTGATGGCGCTGTGGCGGAAGGTGGCTGAAAATTGCGTTTGGTCCATTGCCAACACTTGCTCGGCTGTGAGCGAAAGTATCGACTCTCGCGCTTCAAATTCGGGATGCCTGCCGGCGATGGCGTGCCGATTGTGGGGGCATGCGCGCTGACATTCGTCGCAGCCATAGAGCCGGTGCCCGATGCGCTGTGCCACCCACTCGGGGAGCTCGGGGTCGCGGTTTTCGATGGTTTGGCACGAGAGGCATTTCGCTGCATCAAGCATTCCGCCTTGCAATGCGCCCCCGGGGCATTGCCGCTCGCAAGCACCGCAATCGCCACACGAGAGGGTGCAGGGCTCATCCGGCGGCAGTGGCAGAGTGGTCACTAATTCGCAGAGAAAGAAAAATGAGCCTCGCCCGGGAATGATAAGCAAGGTGTTGCGTCCCTGAAATCCCAGTCCGGCTTGCTGTGCCCAGTAGCGCTCCAAAATGGGTGCGCTATCCACACACACGCGCGAAGAATGTCCGCTCGCGCTTTCTATATACGCTGCCAATTGCAGTCCCATGTTGCGTAGCACTTCGTGGTAGTCGTCGCCCACGGCATACCTTGCCCACGGCGAATCCACCGTGAGCGGAAGTTGTGACGGCAAATAATTCACCGCCAGCGAAATCACCGTTGCTGCACCGGGCACCAAGCGGGTGGGGTCGAGGCGCAACTCGGTGTGGTTGGCAGCCCACGCCATGCAGTGGTGCTTCTCTTCGGAGAGCCATTTTGTGAAAGCGCGTGCCGCTTCGCCGCTCACCGGGCGTGCCTGTGCAAAGCCCACGGCATCGAAGCCGAGCCGCCGGGCTTCCGCCTTGATGGCTTGGGCAATATCACATGGGGATTTTTTCAAAATTGTAGCCTTCACTGCGCAGCCATTCTATGGCGCGTGGCAGCGCATATTTCATATTTTTTTCTGCCTTCAGCGAATCGTGAAACACGATGATGGAGCCATTGCGCGCAAAGCGCTTCACATTGTCGAGCACCTGTTCGCCGGTGAGTTTGCGGCTATAGTCGTGGCTCACCAAATCGTACATAATGATGGAAAACCGCGAGCGTAGCACCTTCGATTGCGCCCAGCGCAGCAAGCCGTGCGGCGGGCGGAATAGCGGCGAATGAATGAGTTCGTGGGCTTGAAACACATTGTGCAAATACACCTTGGTGCTCACCTTTGCCCCTTGCATATGGTTCATGGTGTGATTACCCACACTGTGACCGCGACGCAAGAGTTCTTCAAAAAGTTCGGGATGGCGCTTCACATTATCGCCTACGCAAAAAAAGGTGGCTTTCACGCCATAGCGGTCGAGCGTGTCGAGCACCCATGGCGTTACCTCCGGAATCGGACCATCGTCGAAGGTGAGAAACACCGTGCGGGGCTTGAAATGCAGGCGCCACACCGTTTCGGGAAACAGCATGCGATAGAGCAATGGCGGGCGTTCCACCAAGTGGTTGAAATATCGTTTTATAAAATTCATTTTCGTTGTATCGTGAGGGCGTCGGCTTGTTAAAAATCTGCCATAAAAGGCAAACACACTGGTCTTCCTTTTATGGCATCTTTTTTATGCTTACCACCCGGTAGTGGTGCTATGGCACACTCGGTTCATAATAATGATTAAGCCGGGTTGATGGTGTCGGTATCTGCTCCAAGCATGGGCATTTGCATTTGCGCTTGCGGTTGCACTTCTTGCTGCGGATGGAGCAAGGCGTTGATGGTGCTTTGTAGCGCACGGGTGTCCACGCCCAAGCCTGCCACCTTCTTCAGCAGGGCGCTATAGCCTTCGGCATTGATTTGCTGATAGAAAATGAGCAACTGAGGCACATAGTTGTTGGCTACGTAGTAGTCGATGCTGCAAGTGCTGAGCATGGGGTAGTTGTTCGTTAAATGTTGCACGAAGGCGGTCCATTTGCTGAATGTGAGCACGTCTTCTTCCACCAAAGCGGCGGCAGTTTTGCGCAGTGCCTGTTCGTTGGTGAGTTGGAACAAACGCTCATACACGCGCGCCATTTGCATGCGGTTGTTGAACGAATAAGCGCATGCCTGCTTCGGCAATTTGTCTTGCATCAGTGCCAGCACGTGTTTGGCGCGTTGAATGCGGGTATTGTAGTAGGTGTCCACATTCTGACCGAACACGGTGGTTTTGCCTTGTGCTTTGGCTTCTTTTGCCACTTCCGCTTCTTGGGTGAGGCCGGTGGCAAGCGAAATTATCATGGTGCGAGTGGTGTTCACCATGCGACGCACGGTTTCGTCGAGGTAAATTTTGCCGGCTTTGCCTTGCGGCGTGTCTAAGCCTCCCCAGCGGAACTTCTTGGTCACGTTTTCATACATCTTGTCGGTGTTTGCCACGATTTCTTCGCCATGATTTTGGGTGCGCAGCGGTGTCACTTGATACGCCATACCGGTGTTTTGCAAATAGGGATAATAGGCGGCATACATGTCATCTGCCACCGTGGCTGCAAAGTATACGGGGCGTTTCCAGCCTTGGCTGATGCTGGCATTGAGCAAGTCGAGCACCATCATATCGCTCGGCGATGCCCATGTGGGATGCGTTTCGCCAAATGGAATCAGCAATTGCTCGGATGCTGCTTCGCGCATACCGGCTTTCATCACGCCGGCTTTCACGGCAGCATCAATGTTGCTGTTGATGAAGAGGTTGCCGTAGGAGAGCACGCCGCGCACTGCGCCATCGTCGTCGCGTCCGGCATCTTCGGAATAGTATTTCTTCAGTGCATCGCTCACCGACACGATGGTGCTATCGTCGGTTTCCACCATGCAGCCGCCGCGATTGCCGTAGGCATAACTTTGCGCATTAGCCATCATGGGCAGCGGAGCCGATTGATAGGCGGCGCGTTGCATTTGGGCGATATACCAGTCGGTGGCGAGGTAACTGAGGTTCACCACGCGCACGTCGGTGCGATAGCCTTCCACCTCTTGCAAATACCACAGCGGGAAGGTGTCGTTGTCGCCATTGGTGAAGATAATGGCGTTTTCGTCGAGGCTCGACAAATAGTTCATACCAAAGTCGTGCGCACAAGCGCGATACGAGCGGTCGTGGTCGTCCCATGTTTGGCTCACCATTTGCAGGGGCACCAGCAAGCCAATCACCGCTGCCACGCATGCCACTGCCTTTGAGGCGATGGAATCGTTGGATTGGGCTTGCTCGGCTTCCGATTTAGCCTTCTTGCCTTTGTTGAGCCATTGCACGGCAAAGTTCCAAAGCCCTGCCACGCCCATGCCCACCCAAATGGCGTAGGCATAGAATGAGCCGGCGTAGGCGTAGTCGCGTTCGCGCGGTTGCAAAGGTGGCTGATTGAGGTAGAGCACAATGGCAATGCCGGTCATGAAGAATAGGAAGAACACCACCCAAAATTGCTCGATGCCTCGCTTGCCGGCAAAGGCTTGCCAAAGCAAACCGATGATGCCCAACAGCAGCGGCAAGCAGTAGAACACATTGTGGCCTTTATTTTCTTTGCCGTATTCTTCGGGGAGGAGTTCTTGGTCGCCTAAGCGTGCGTTGTCCAGCCAGTCGAAGCCCGTAATCCAGTTGCCTCGAGTCACATCGCCCACTTCGCAGTTCAAGCCTTGCACATCGTTTTGGCGACCGGCAAAGTTCCACAAGAAGTAGCGCATATACATATAGTTGAGCTGATAGCCCAAGAAGAATTGTATGTTGTTGAAAAACGAGGGTTTGGGCAAATATTGCTGAGCATTGTCACCGAATCGTGTATCGGGGTTGCCTTTGTCGTCCACAATAATGGTGGCAAGGGTTTCGTCGAAGGGCTTGTTTTCGGTGTCGAAGAAGGTGTTGTAGTAGTTGGCATGTCCGGTCGACCAAATGCGGGGGAACAGCATTTTCATTTCGCTCGGATACACCGGCTCTTTACTGTAGCCGGAGTGGATGTATTGGTCGGGCTGTTCGGGCGAGTCTTTCACCACGCGTGTCCACACTTTGTTGCCTTTCTCAAAGCGGGTTGAGGCTGTGCCTTGACCGTTGCTCTGGTATTGGGGAGAGCCGGCGGTGTACACGGGGCCGTAGAGCAGGGGAGTTTTGCCATATTGGTCGCGGCTCAAATAGCTCGATAAGCCAAACATGGTGCTGGGCGAATTCTCGTCTAAGGGCAAATTGGCGCTGGAGCGGATAATGATGAGCGAATAGCAGGAGAAGCCGATGAATATCATGAGCGAACTCACCAATATGTTGGTCATGATGCGGCGATGCACCACTGCCATCACCTTGAACAAGTAGGCGGCAAGTGCCACGGCAAGCACTGCCGGTATCAGCAAGTTGTCGCCGATGAAGAGCATACCGGAAATCAAGATGGCAAACAAGAAGGAGAGGCGCATGCGCATGTCGCTGGTGCCTTTGTGCATTTCGTAAATCGCCCACGAGAAGATAGCAAGGGTGAGCAGCGCATAGAAGAGAACACCGCTATTATACGACATGCCGAAGGTGTTCACAAACAGCAAATCGAAATAGCCGCCCAATTCCACAAAACCGGGCTCTAAGCCATACAAAATGGCGATGATCACGGCAAACGAAACGCCTAAGGTGATGAGCGAACCTTTCACGGTGGTGTCTTTCCACTTGCGATAGTAGAAGATGAGCGCAAGGGCGGGGATGCACAGCAAATTGAGCAGGTGAACACCAAGCGAAAAACCAAACACGTAGGCAATGAGGATAATCCAGCGGTCGCTATGCGGGTCGTCGGCTTGGTCTTCCCATTTGAGCATCAGCCACACCACAAGGGCGGTGCAGAAGGAGGAGAAGGCATACACTTCCGCTTCCACTGCCGAAAACCAGAAGGTGTCGCTCCAAGTGTACACTAAGGCACCACACACGCCGCTACCCATTATCACAAGGTATTGAACCCTCGAGATGCTTTGCTCGTCGCCATCGCGTACCACCAATTTTTTTACCAAATGGGTGATGGTCCAGAACAAAAACAAGATGGTGGCGGCACTCAATATCGCCGACATGGCATTCACACATTTTGCCACTGCCATCACATCGCCGCCGGCAAAGTTGGCGGCAAAGCGACCTACCAAAATAAATATCGGGTTGCCGGGCGGATGGCCCACTTCGCTCTTAAATGCTTGAGCAATGAATTCCGGGCAGTCCCAGAAACTCGCAGTGGGCTCTATGGTGAGCAAATAGGTGATTGCTGCCACCACAAACACGAGCCAACCCATCACGTTGTCGATTAGTCTGTACTTTTTCACTTGATATCTTGTTTTAATGTTTTTGGTCAAAAAAGTGTATAATCGCACAAAGTTAGGGATTTTTTTTGAATTTTTGCGGCTCTGCTACGATAAAGGGTGCACCACACCCGTCATTTTCAATATTTTTCACAACCGACACGCGGGCAATGCTGCCGCTTGGCAAGCGGTGGGGGAGAGGTGGGCTCGCTATGGGCGGATGGGGGCGTCGCCGGTGATGACGTATTTGTAGGTGGTGATTTCGGGCAAGCCCATGGGGCCGCGGGCATGGAGTTTCTGGGTGCTGATTCCGATTTCAGCACCAAATCCGAATTGACCGCCGTCGGTAAATGAGGTGGGCACGTTGGCATACACACACGATGCATCCACTTCTTTGCAGAAGCGCCGGCAAGCCGACTCGTCTTCCGCCACGATACACTCGCTATGCCCTGACCCGTGCACGGCGATATGCGCAATGGCTTCTTCGTCGGTGCTGACGGTTTTGATGGCAATTTTATAGTCGCGCCATTCGGTGTCGAAACTCTCTTCCGTTGCCCTTTGGAGCAGCGGGTATTTCCCTTGCAAGGCGGCATACGCCTCGCTGTCGGCATAGATTTCCACATTTTGTTGCGCTAAGGGCTCTACCAATGCGGGCAAATC
>SFWW01000170.1 GCA_004559845.1 bacterium | reverse complement strand
ATCAATGAGAGACCCAGAGAAAAACTAGACTTTGACAACCCCAAAAATTGTTTCTTCAGGCATTTTTGCTAAATTTGCACTTGCCAGTTGACTCTACGATAATGAAAGAGCCCGTGTGCGTGAATATTTTTTCCGGAAGAAGATTGCGGGTATATGGATAGAAAATTGTAACTTTGTAGGTTGAAATGTTCAACGCATAATTGTTAGATTCATTCATCAATTCAAAACATATTTTTTATGGCAAAGAAAGCACTTTTAATGATTCTTGATGGTTGGGGAATTGGTCCCCACACCGAGAGCAACGCAATTTGGAGCACACCTACACCCTACTGGGATAGCCTGATTGCCAATTATCCTAACAGCCGCCTGAAAGCCTGCGGCGAAGACGTGGGTTTGCCCGACGGACAGATGGGTAATAGCGAAGTGGGTCACCTCAATATCGGTGGCGGGCGCATTGTGTATCAAGACTTGGTGAAAATCAATAAGTCGATTGCCGATGGCTCCATCCTCAACAACCCCGAAATTGTGAAGGCTTACTCCTACGCCAAGCAAACCGGCAAAGGCCTCCACATTATGGGCTTAACTTCCACCGGCGGCGTGCATAGCTCAATGGACCACTTGTTTGCCCTCTGCGATATCGCAAAAAAATACGAACTCGAAAATGTGTATCTCCACTGCTTTATGGATGGACGCGACACCGACCCGGAAAGCGGCAAAGGATTCATTGAAGATGTGGAAAAACACTTGGCTAAAACCACCGGCGTGATTGCTACCATCACCGGTCGCTACTATGCTATGGACCGCGATAAGCGTTGGGGCCGCGTGAAATTGGCTTACGACCAACTCGTGAACGGCGTGGGACGCCCTGCCGACAACATGGTGCAAGCCATGCAAGATTCGTATGACGAAGGCGTTACCGACGAATTCGTGAAGCCTGTGGTGAATAGCACGGTGGACGGACGCATCAAGGAAGGCGATGTGGTGATTTTCTTCAACTATCGCAACGACCGCGCAAAAGAAATCACCCAAGTGCTCACCCAGCAAGATATGCCGGAAGAAGGTATGCACACCATCAAGGATTTGCAATTCTATTGCATGACTCCATACGATGCTTCGTTTACCGGCGTGGGCATCCTCTATCCGAAAGAAAATGTGCAAAACACCCTCGCTGAATACATTGCAAGCAAGGGCTTGAAGCAGCTTCACATTGCCGAAACCGAAAAATATGCCCACGTTACGTTCTTCTTCAATGGCGGACGCGAAGAGCCTTTTGAAGGCGAAGACCGCATTCTCGTGCCTTCGCCAAAGGTGGCTACCTACGACCTTAAGCCCGAAATGAGTGCCTACGAGGTGAAAGACAAACTTGTGGCTGCCATCGGCGAACAAACCTACGACTGGATTGTGGTGAACTATGCCAACGGCGATATGGTGGGACACACGGGCGTGTACGAAGCCATTCAAAAGGCGGTGGAAGCCATCGACGATTGCGTGAAGCAAACCGTGGAAGCCGCTAAGGCTGCCGACTATGAGGTGATTATCATCGCCGACCACGGCAATGCCGACAATGCCAAGAACCCTGACGGCACCGCCAACACTGCTCACTCGCTCAACGATGTGCCTTGCGTGTATGTGACCGCAGATAAAAATGCAAAAATTCTTGACGGACGCCTTGCCGACGTGGCTCCCACCATCCTCCAAATCATGGGCTTGCCACAACCTGCCGAAATGACCGGCAATCCGCTCATCGTGAAATAATGATGTGAAGCATGGCAAGAAATAATTTTAGGAAGTTGTAAGAAGTTGGCACTCGCTGAAAGTTAAAACGATAGTAATCGTTGCAAGTGAACACCAATTGATTTAACACTCCAAAATCGAAAACTTCAAATATGAGGGTGTATCCAAAGTGGAAATTGGGTGCACCCTCTCTTTATATCAGTCCCTTGACTTTGGCGGTCTCCAAGCTGCGCCTTCGCTTGCATAGAGAAATCCACAATACGCCATCTCCGATGGCGATTTTGGGTGGCATGGGGCAAATTATTGCACCCCTCCAGTGAGACTGCAATATTCCGGGAGCTTGTGGGTTCGCACCCATTACATGCCAAAGCATGTCCCTACCTGTGGGCTGGCATTGTGTGGGGGGGGTGTTTTAAATGAAAGAGGCGTGAACAGTTAATAAAAATAGTTGCTAAAAATTTGTTTTTCTCGAATATTTTCCGTATAATGGCACTATAGATAAGATACGGATAAAATATATTAGAGTTATTATAATTAACGTGAGTTTGATGAAAATAACTAAAAGATTGTGAGCTGGTTGTCGATTTCTCGTTCTAATCGAAGCATTGGTTTCTTGGGAAAAAAGCAATAGGCTGCGAGGCCAGAC
>SFWW01000042.1 GCA_004559845.1 bacterium | reverse complement strand
ACTTCGTCGCGGATCTCTTGCCGTTTCTGTCTCGGCAGACTCTGAAATTTTATCATCTTTTTGCTCTTTTAGGAGTCAACTTTTTTCAGGGCGAGACACGACTCTTTCATTTAAATAACACACCCACACACAAATGCCCGCCCACAGGTAGTGACACACCACCCATGATACACACGATACTATCCTGCAAGCCATAGCCGTAGTTTTTTTTCGGCGAAGCCGACTTTTTGTTCTCTTCCATCCCACTCAAGCCACCAACTTCCATCCCACCCAAGCCACCAACCCCCATCCCTCCAAACCTCACCAAATCAAGCAGCCGCTATCAAAAATAGCCGTAGGAAATAAACACAAAATAATGGCGAGATGCGAGCAGAATGTGTGGTTTTTTTGTATTTTTGTGGAGTTTTTATAATTAATACGCGTGCCATATCCATCAAGTGGATTGCTTTTGAATATGGAGAGCAGATAAAATCACGAATAAATGAACATACATCAAATCATATTCAGCCCCACTGGGGGCACCCAACGAGTGAGTAGTCTATTATGCCAAGCCATAGGCACAGTGAGCGAGGTGACCGACCTTTGCGTAACGACCGCCCACCTCCGATTGCCTAAAATAAACAAGGCGGATTTGGCTGTGATTGCTATGCCCGTGTTTGCCGGGCGTGTGCCGGCATTAGCTGTGGAGCGTCTTCGGAAGGTGGATGCACAAGGGGCGAAATGCGTAGTGGTAGCCGTTTTCGGCAATCGTGCCTACGATGATGCCTTGTTGGAATTGCGCGATGTGGCATTGGAGATGGGATTTCGGGTAATCGCCGCTGTGGCTGCCGTGGCCGAACACAGCATAATCAGAAGGTATGGTAAGGGCCGACCCGATGACCTCGATGCACAGGAGCTTCGCCAATTTGCCTCCGCGATTCTGCGCAAAGCAGAAGCCGACCCATGCACTGTGCCACAAGTGCCGGGTAATTCTCCCTACAAGCAAGGCGGCAAAGTGCCTCAACCCAAAGGCCGACGAGGATGCAATGGTTGTGGCATTTGCGCCAAAGCATGTCCGGCAGAAGCCATTTCCCTTTCCCACCCGAAGAAGGTGGACACTGCGAAGTGCATTTCCTGTATGCGGTGTGTGATGGTGTGCCCCACGGGAGCAAGAAGCATTGGCGCAGTGATGAACTTTCTGGCAACACAGGGCTTGAAAAAAGTGTGTGCCACAAGGAAAGAAAATGAGCTGTATGTGTAGCCGGTCGGCAGTTTTTTAGAAAAACGTGGCTTGAATGCCGATGGCTAAGCAAATGATGTCTTTGGTGGGAATAGAGCGGTTGCGAATTTTGTTAATGAGGTAAAGGTCGCAAGTCGACACTTCGTAGAATAGCGCCAAATGCTTCACGAAGTGCGATTTATGTTGTATGTTTTTGAGTTTAATTTTTTGTCCGATGCCCAAGTGTAGGCGTGTTTTGGTCGAGAAAGAATAGTAGCCCGAAGGGTAGCGCTCGGGGTTTTTGACCCAAAATTCGCCATCAAGCAGGGTAGAGATGGTGAAGGAAGCAAACAGCGGCGAAATCTCCACATGGCGCCACACTTTCACATCCCACGGGGTGAACATCTCCTTCACTGCCATCGTAACGTAGGTGCGTGGCGTATGGTTGCGTGGCGTGATGCCGAATATCAGAAAGGTTTCCCATTGATTGTGCTTACCGTAGTCCCATCCCATTCCCATCGAAATCATACCGATACCGCCGGCATATTGCAGGTGTGAGAGATTGGGAATAAGCGAGTTCCAAAAATTGATACGCTTGGTGATGTGGTTGATATATTGCCGCGTGGGCGCCACCGTGTCGGTGTGGGCGCTCAGCGGAGCATTGGGTATTTGTGAAGCACTGTCGGCAATTGCCACGCTATCCGCCACAGCACCGGCTTGTGCCGGCAGACTCGTTGCCAAAATCAGAGCGAGCAAGGCGTTAGAAAGAAATCGTTTGGCAGTCATATCCGTTGCGTGTTACGGTGTAAATCTGTACCATGCGCTTCTTGGTGTTCGCAAGGCCGTAGTAGAGCACACCATCATTAAAAATATTTTTGATGTCTACTTGGTGGGTGTGTCCGTTGAGGCAAAACCCATTGCGTCGGGTGCCGCGTTTAGCTTCTTCCACCGTATCGTCGTCGGGGTAGGAGGGGTCGGTGCTGCGCAGTCCGGGGTATTTGGTGATATAGTATTCAAACACATTGTCCACATTATCATTGAATTGCTCATCGTGTGGTGGAGCATGCATTGCCACGATAGTGAAAGTGAGGCTGTCGGGCAAAGCGAGAGCCTGTTCGCAATCGCGTTCTATAAATTTCAAATCAGGCACCGGGCGCGAATAGTCGTATTCCAAAGCCACGGTGTTGAGCCCCACAAAGTGCAAAAACGAAGCATTAAACGAGAAATTTTCATCGCCGTAAAGGTATTGAAAGGTGTGCTCGCCGGTCCCCAGGCAGTCGTGGTTGCCCAAAAGGCACACGAAAGGGAGCGGATGCAACAGAAAAATGTTGCGCGTCCACAAAAATTCTTTGGTAATGCCAAAATCGCTTTGGTCGCCGCCATGCACAATGAATTGCACATTTCCCGCGCGGTCAATCACATCCATGGCTGCTTTCATTTCGTCGTAAGCACCCTGCGAATCGGTGATAAAGGCGAAGCGAATGGTGTCGCATCCTTGGCAAATGCGCTCTATGTCGGCAATATTTTTGGCGTGGAGGTCGTGTGGCCCGTCGATGTCGGCACCGTAGGGAATGTACTCAAAATTCGAACAACTTCCTATCCATACACTCACCCAGAGCCATAATAATATAGGAATAATACTTTTTTTCATAGATGATGCTTCAAAAATTTGAAAGCATTCCTGTGCGGTGAAAGGCGCAAAATCGCTTCACCCTTGCCACAGCGCATTCCGGGCGCAGCTACATTCTTTTTGCGAATATTTTTTCAGCAATACGGACCAATTTTTTTTTGACTTCGTCAACGTGTCACCCAAAATTCGTCGGTGAAGAGAGGTGCGATGCGCTGATGACGTTTCATGAGCATTGTTTTGCTGATTGTCTCCTTGTTTTGCGGGAGGTTTATCTGTATTGTTACGATTGTCTGTGCGAGCGCCAGCACTTTGTCGACGCTCATCCTGATCTCTGAGAGTTTGAGCAGACGCTCCAGTTCCTTGTAGACTTTCAATGCCACGAAGCAGATGCAGACGTGAGCCTCGAATCTCGATTTCATCATCAGTCTTGGCAATACCGATGGTAGCAAGTTCCTTCATTTTGCCATTGACTTTCTCAACAACAATAATTCCGAGATTTCCGGATGGGTATTTCTTCTTTCTTATGTACTTTTTTGCTCCGTGTCACCCATTTTAGGGTGACACAAAATTACAAAATTCTGTAAATAAGGCTATTATTAAATTAACAATTTTTGAGTGACGAAGTCAGGAAAAAGGATTCATCTGATGTTCAAAATTCAATTGTCAAGATAGTTAATGAGATTATTGCTCTTAAAAAGAGTAATCCAAATCACGATACATCATTGTTAGAACGACAAATTGATACTGTCGTTTATGATATATATGGACTTACTGACGCTGAAATAAAAATCATCGAACTCACGTTATTTAATAAATAAACCATCTGACACAACATTTCTATCATATATTCCCCACTCGTTTTTGTAGTTCCTCTATTCTGTGCATAAGTTCATCAAACTCTAAAGATTCACCATAGATGAAGAACCGTCTCATATCGGCATAGTCATCTTGCCACGCCTCCATAGCCGATTCTGGTATCGTAAAATTGATGGTTGATGGAGTGTATGAATCATAGTTTACATACTTCAAAGCATAATAAGTCTTACGATGTTCAACAATGGCATCATAAAGTTCGCGATTCGACAACGCTTCTTTACCATACTCTGTATCCATCAGTTTTTCCAAGTCATACAGATGTCGTGACATTCGTACGCTCCGAGGTTTTTCTTTTTGGAATTCTTCCGCCAAAAGAAATAGTTTTTCAAGGAATGTGCGAGAAGGAACTACTGTTCTAACAAGACTTTCTGCGTCAGTATCTTCGCCATCAAAACTTTCACCGATTAAAGAACGAATTGGTCGTAATTCCGTTGGTTCATCCATTGAAAGACAACTAATCTCAATCTTTACACGTGGAGGAATATAATTGATAGTATCTTCAAGAATTGACGGATAGTGTAATAGGATTATAGTAGGATCCTTGTCTGAATCTATCGGTCGCCATTCTCCATTTTTATCCTGTACTTGAGAAACATTCTCTATACTGTAACCAGAGACTCCCATTTCTTTCAAACGGGCATCTAATTGAGCAGAAAGGGTCTTATGAATATACGCTCGTGACATTTTGCGTAATTTCTCACGCTGACTTTTACCAGTCTTCTCAATACCAAAGAACGAATGACTAATTGCCAAGTCAATATCTTCAGAAAAACGCTCAATGATGCCAAAACCTTTTGACAACGATGTTCCGCCTTTGAATATCAAAGAATCATGGCAATCTGTTTGGAATAATGCCTTTAATGTAACTGTTACCCACCAATCCTTTTCTATTGCTACCTGATTAATACCTGGATGCCCAGCCTCTGTGTGCTGCAACATAGCTAAACGGTCCACTATCTCATTGTTTAACCACAATTTTTCCATAATCTATTTCTATTTTAAGCGGTTAGCATTGGTTTTATAACTCGTTTCATCCATGCAGGCATCATATCTACATCTTTAGCTAAAGTCTCCTTGTCGGTTTCTTTTAATACCAATTGTTGGATTATATTTAGTTCTTCTTCTCCTACATTCTCTTTTTTCAGAGCCTTCAGAGCCTGAACAAGTAAAGAGATGAGACGAGTACCATAACAGAAGTTTTTGGGTACACCTCGTTTTAATACTACTTGCCTATTGGATAAGTTTACAGTTCTTTCGCTTCCTGTAGTTAAGTATGTGTAATTCATTGGCACTTGAGTTGATAACCCTAATGCATTCAGAGCTGTCATACCAGATGGCAATACCTCTGCATTATCTCTAGCAGCAATTGCCTGTACCACCTTATCAACTGAGGGCAGTACAACACCGAATTTGCTTCTTCTCGGTTTGGCATATATCCCATGTGCAATTTTAACAAGCATACCTTCTGTCGTTAACTCAGACAAAATGCTTCCCACAAATTCTGTGTGGTACTCAGGAAAATCAGACCGAAACAGTATGCAATCCTCTGGCATCGCTTCTATGCGTTGCCTAAGAGTAATACCATCTATCGAATATTCATTAGTCATATCACCTTTGAAATTTTGATGATTTTTCAAATGCAAAGATACAAAAAGGATTCAAATAAATGATGAATTGCCAAAAATTTTATTCGGTTTGCTCATATACTATCGCTTTGTACAATGTGTAATATGAATCAAGTAACCTTAAACAATAAGATTGTTGGGGTTTACATTAGTATTTAGTTGTAATATAAATAGGAATTATCCCCTAATAGTATCAAGAAGTCTATTCCACTCTCTTTTCGTTGGCAAAAACACTCCAACACCTTTTGTCTTATCCTGCTCGCTTCATAGGTGTTCAACCGAAACGCAAGGGCTATGACCACTTCAAGATTGTAGTATGTAGCCCAACCTTTAGGGGTGGCTAAATCACATCGTTGGGTGCTTACAGGGCAAAGCGTTCCACTCTTGTATATCGCTTTTATAGCGGCTCGGAGTGTCGGGGCTACTACCCCGAACAACTTCCTATTCCTGTGCGGTGAAAGGCGCAAAATCGCTTCACCCTTGCCACAGCGCATTCCGGGCGCAGCTACATTCTTTTTGCGAATATTTTTTCAGCAATACGGATCAATTTTTTTTGCCAGAATCAACCGATAAACAAAGTTAAAAGTTTGTATTTTTAATGTATATTATATAGTCAAATAAATTACTTCAGGCGAATTTGGAGATTTAGCTTGAAGTAAACATTACTATCTTCATCACGGTAAAGTGAAACGTAGCCGTGGCGACGGGTTTTGCCGCGTTCAAGATAAGCGTTCTTAAATAAGAAATCCTCGAAGCGGTTCTGATCATAGAAATGATAGCAGAGGATTTCACCGTCTTTCTTCACAACAAGATAGCCTCCATTAGCATCGTACTTTCCACTCCACAATTTCCACTCACTGAGTGGAAAATCTTAGGGAAAAACTCATAGAATTTCGCAAAACTATAAAGGGGCTGGGGGTAGGCTTTCATACTCCCTTCCCTTCAGGGAGGGGCAGGGGGTAGGCTTTCTCAGGGAGGGGCTGGGGGTAGGCTTTCTTATAGGCGCTGGAGGATGTAGGGGCGAGGCACAAGCACTTTCATCTTCATGTGTTGGCTAATGTTGCGGATAAAGCGTGCGGCTTCTTCTTTGGTGTCATAGGCTTGCGCCACCACGCAATATTTTTTATCGCGGTTGGTGTAGAGCACATAGCTCGGGAATCCCTCATTCTGTTTCAGTCGGTCGCGATAACTCCGGGCATTGATAAGCTGGTCGAACTCAGCCACCACCACGGAAAATTTTTTAGTGTTTGCCGCTTTGTCGTCCACCACATTGCAATAGGCGCGAAGCAAGCGCACGCTGTCGCCGTCAATCACCACTGTGGGCCGCATTTTTTCGGCTTGCACCATATCGTAGGTGTTGGCGCCCATATTTTCGCGCGTGCGTTCTTTGGCTTTGTCGTAAGCCGCTTTATAGTTTTCTTCCGATGTGTGGCATGCGGCAAGCAGCAAAGCCACGGCAATGAAATAGAGTAAGTGTTTCATATCTAAAGAGTTGGTTTTAATCGAGTATTCTTCCTAATTGATGTTCTTTGTCGGGGGCGAGTTCTATCACTTGGCATCCGGCAATGCTTCCCTCGTGGAGCGAAAGCGTGATGAGGGTGCGCACCTTTTGCCATCCCTGTGTGCCGGCGGCGCCCGGATTAATGGTAAGCACGCCATAATATCGGTCGGGAATCACCTTCAAAATGTGGCTATGTCCGCACACCAGGATTTTGGGTTGCGAAATGATGAGGCGTTGCTTAATACCCGGCGCGTATCTGCCCGGATACCCGCCAATGTGTGTGAGCACCACCTTCACCCCCTCCACCGAAAAGATTTCCGTTTCTTTAAATCGGCGTCGGAGGTTTTGTCCGTCGGCATTGCCCCACACCGCCCTCAGCACCGGCGCCAGAGTGGCGAGGCGGTCAATCACCTTTTCGTTGCCAATATCGCCGGCATGCCATATCTCGTCGCAGTCTTTAAAATGCTCTGCGTAGCGGTCATCCCAATAGGAATGTGTGTCGCTGATGATGCCAATTTTCTTCATAATCACTTTTCACCCGCAGGCTTTTCTTTATCAGGGTCAACATCCGTTTTCTCAGGCACAGCGGGAGCATTTTCAGGCACAGCGGGAGTATTTTCAGGCACAGCGGGAGCACTTTGCTCCGTTGTGGGCGGCACATATTTGATTCCCAAACGCTTAGCACGTTCTTTCTCGCGCTTTTCCAGTTGCTTTTGTTTTTCGCGCTCACGCTTTTCGCGCTGTTTCTGTTTTTCCTTTTCGCGTTTTTCGCGTTCTTTTTGCTTTTTCTGCTCGCGTTTAGCCTTTTCTTTTTCGCGCTTTTTCTGCTCGCGCGATTTTTTGTCAGCCAAATCGTTTTCGCGTTCTATTTGCTTTTCGCTCTTCTTGTTGGCAGCCTTTTTCTTTTCCGCTTCTTCCTTGGCTTTTTCACGCGCTTTGGCTTCGGCTTGTAGGCGCTTCGATTCGGCTTCTTCCTCCAGAATCTTCCGTTCGCGTTCCGCCTGACGGATAGAATCTTGCATGGCTTGCATCCGCTTCAAATCGTCGGCAAAAGGCTGGAAATTGGTCGACAGCACCATAAATTCGGTGCGACGGTTCACCTGGTCGGCAGCCGCCTGATTTTCTTTCGACAGCGTGTCGATATACGCCACGGTGAGCGTGTCGCCGATAGCGAATTGCGGATAGAGGTGATGAATGCGCTTAGTCACCACCTTCGGGCGGCTCTTGCCATAGCCTTGTGGCTTCAGGCGAGTGGAATCGATGCCGTGCTCAATGAGGTAGTTCACCACCGATTGTGCGCGGCGCTGACTCAATTTCTGATTGTAAGCCTCTGTGCCGATGCGGTCGGTGTGTGCAGCCATTTCAATGGTTACATAGGGGTTTTCCACCAGGGCGGTCACCATAGAGTCGAGTGCAGCTTTCGATTCGGGGCGGAGTGTGGCTTTGTCGAAGTCGTAGAATATGTTTTCTATCACTTGCGGTTTGTTCATTGCCGCCAGAATGAAATTCACGCCATATTCCGTGTCTTCTTCCGCCATGTCGCTTTCAAATTCCTGTCGGCTATTGAGGTAGCCGGAGGCGCCGGCAAGCATGGCGTAGCGCACGCCGCGCTGGAGGTCGAAGCGAAAACTCCCGTCGGCATTGGCGGCGGCTTTTTGGATGCTGCCATCATCGCCCACGATGCGGATAATGGCGCCGGTCACCGGTTCTTCGTCTTTGTCGTATACATAACCCGATATCCACACTTTGAGGTCGGGTTTTTCAAAACTGTAGATGTGGTCGTAGCCTCTGCCGTCTTTGCGATTGCTGCTAAAGTAGCCCGATTCGCCTTTGCCGAAAGTGATGCCGAAATCATCGTCGGCAGAATTCATGGGCGCGCCCATATTTTCGATAAACCACCTGCCCGAAGGCTGAAGCGTGGCGCGGAATAGGTCTAATCCGCCAAAGCCTGCATGGCCATCGCTGGCAAAGTAGAGAATGCTATCGGTGCGGCAATAAGGGAATCGCTCATTGCCCGGCGTGTTGATTTGTTCGCCAAGGTTTTCCAATGTGCCGCGGCGGTCCTTCAGATTGATGCGCCAAAGGTCGAGTTTGCCTTGCCCGCCGGGCATATCGCTGGTGAAATAAAGGTATTTGCCATCCGGACTCACGGCGGGGTCGCCATAATTTGAGAGCGTGTCGGCAGTGATTTCCACCTTTTGCGGGGCACTCCATTTGGCTTCGGAGCGCGACGATGAGTAAATCTCCACCGGCGAAGCCGATTCAGCCCTTCGCACCACCTTCGACAAATACATCGTGCCGCCGTCGGGGCTGAAAGCGGTGCAACCCTCATCAAATTCGGTGTTGAGTTCGCCTTCCACCAATTCCGGCTTTTGCCACTTGCCTTTATCGTTGAGTTTCGACACAAAAATGTCGCACTTTTTGGTGCCGGTGATTTCGCTTTTTTCGGTGCCGGTGGCTTTCTCGTTGCTCGAGGTCCAATACAGTTGGTCGGCATTCACATCCAAAAACATCGGGCAGAAGTCGGCGCGTTGCGAATTGAAAAACTTCGCATTTTTCACAATGTAGCGTGAGCCCTGCTCTTTCCACTTCGGAGCCAATTGGCACGCCCGAACACCCTGCTTTGCTTCCCAGCTATCAGGCACGAGGGCAAGAAATTCTTGGTAGCGCGCCATCGCCTCTTTCCAGTTGCCTTGCATGTGAAGCGCTTGCGCAAGGTAGAGAATTTGGGTGCTATCGGGATATTCGTAGCGAATGGCATTTTGGAAAGCCGCCGAAGCCCGGCTGCTCTGATTTAAATGCTTGTAGCACAAGCCCATTTTGTAAGCAGCCTCGCCACGAATCCAGCGTTCTTCTTTTTTGGTGTGTTTGTTGTAGAGTTTGCGATAAATTTTTTGCGCGGCAAAGTATTCGCCACGCTCGTAAGCCTCGTCGGCATCGCGCATCTTGGCAGTTTTGCACCCGCCAAGCCCCACCGCCAGCGAAGCAAGTATGATTGCGATGGTAATGTATAGTGTTCGTTTCATAAATAGGCACAACTAATGCCGGCCGCCTCCGGGCCGCCGTCTGCATACCTATATAACGCACCACTATCAATTTTATTGCCTCCCCCTGCTCCAAGCTCCCCACCCTCCCACATAAAAGCCATTCTCCTCACCCATCCACATCCACATCAAGCGGATTCCGATAGCAGAAAGGGGGGGGAGCAACATTCCCGTTTGCTTTATTTTATCATAGATAAAGTTCTTTGCACCACAGGATGTTCCTTTAGATGGTCTGAGATTTCTTTGTTGAACAATAATTCGGGGCGGAAGTCACCCTTGAAGAACCTGGCGATAAATTCTATTTCCGTATCTTCCAATTGTATCAAGTTTTCCAAATATTTCACTGATACATCAAATAGCAAGTCTTTGTCAAAATGTCCCGATTTGGTATGTAGCATAGGAAGTAGTTGTGTTTTCAATGCCTGAAACGGCATTTTACGGATTTCATTCAAGTCTTTTCTAAGTAAATTCGGTTTGTCGGCATTACCTAATATGGAATAGAAAACAGTGCACTTCCGCAGGGCTGTTTGTTCTTCTCTCGTTGACAACAATCCGGATTGCGCTAATGAAAATATATCGTAGATGTCACGAGGTTTGCCCCTTTCGTACAGTGCTTTTATCTTACCGGCAAAAAGTTCAATAATGTTGAGGTGGGCTATATGGATTTGCTTTTCCCTAAGGTTAAATGGTAGGGCAATGTGGCTGAAAGTTGCCGGATACACATGACATCTGGAATGATAGTTGATGTCGAGTTTGATTTTGTCGAGACTACCTGTCGTTGTGGTATATAACAATGATTTGGAATCGAGCACATAGTTTCTTCTGTCGCTTAATCTGTAACCCATATTATTGCAATAGTCGGTCAACGCTTTGTTGATTTTTTCTCGTTCAAGGTTAGTTTCCTCTTTCGACAGGTTGTGGGCAAAGTCCAAATCAAGATCCACGCTCAGTCTTGGAAGTTTTTTGAAGGCTATCAGATTTATAGCTGTACCGCCTTTCAGCAGGAGTTTCCCTTCAAATTCTTTAAGGCAATTCAAATCCTCCAATAGGTAGCATAAACGTATAACTTTCTCCACATTGGTAGCGGTATAGGAGTATTCCTTTGCTATTTGTTGGATTTGCTTTTTATTATATTCAAACTTCATATTACTTTGAGTTGAGCTTTGAGATTGTCAGGGATGCAAAGGTTCCATTCTTTATTAAAACTATTACAAAAATACTGATTTATCAGGTAACTTTGATTGTTGCCCATCGATGATTTGCATTTTTTGAAGAAATAATCCGAAAGTTTAAAGCGATGATTGAATAGGGAGAATAAGTAACCGGCACGCTGCCACAGGCTTTTGTTGCCGTAAAGTTCCAAGCATTTCAACAAATCGTTTTCGCAGATTTCATTTGCAGGGCACTCTGAAAGTGCATACATCAATTCCTCAATGCCACCTGCAAGATTGATGTTGTACATACAGTCAATCAATGTTTGCGATAGGGACGTTACCCGCAGCGCATATCCTGAATGGTCAACCGTCGTTATCGGATGATGGAGAAATTTAAGCTTTTTGTATGAATACGTTTCCCCAAGATATTCGAATTTTCGGAAGTTCCGCGTAGAGTGGATATACATTTCATTAAACTCTTGTGTCTGCAAAAGATAGTATTCCAAGGCTGAATGGTAGGCGATGACACCATCCTTAACAGCATTGCAGCCAATAATAAATTTGTTGTTGATTTCAACCGGTAGATATACGCCCCTGCGAACCAACGCCAAAATGTTCTTCTTTTTTCCTTGACGAACACGTGACCACATAACCGACTCCTTTACATGGGGTAATCGGCTGGTTAAATAGGCGTTGACTAATGTGTATGTTTCCGATATATTCATTATGCTTAAAATATTATGCAAAGATATAAATTTTTTCAATATCGATAATAATTCTAAGTAAAAATTATTAATGGATAAATCACGACTCTTTCATTTACGGCTCTTTTGATAGCGGCCTTTTCTTTGTTGCATGCCACAAATGCGGGCATTCATAGGCGGTTATGGGCAATCATCGGCTTTTTTAATCGTGGAGCGTATTAGTCTTATGGTGTAGGTTTTGAAAATTGGGGGTTTTGTGTTAAATTTGCGCCTATGAAAATACAATATGCAAGCGATATGCACTTAGAGTTTCCCGACAACACGCAGTGGTTGGCGGAAAATCCTCTCGAGGTGAAAGGCGACATCCTCGTGCTGGCAGGAGATATGATTTTGTTTGGTGATTTTTTGCTTGAGAATCATCCGTTTATCGACTGGTGCTCCAGCCACTACCGACACACCTTTTTGGTGCCCGGCAATCACGAATACTATCATGGGGTGGATATCACCACCACACTCCATGAGTTTCATTACCCCGTGCGCCACAATGTAACCTACTGCAACAATCGCAGCATTCTGCTCGGCGAGGTGGAGTTTTTTTTCACCACATTGTGGAGCATCATTCCTCCCGAAGCAGCAGCACAAGTGCAGCGAATGATGACCGATTGCCGTCGCATTCAGTATGCCGACCAATGCCTTTTGCCCTGCCACTACAATGCGCTACATCAAGCCGCTGTGCAATGGCTCAGCCGAGCGCTCGCCGCTTCCGAAGCCAAAACCAAGGTGGTGGTCACGCATCATTGCCCCGTGCAGGTGGAAGACCCCGCTTATGCCTCCAATGGACTCTCGCCGGCTTTTATCGTGGCAATGGAAGATTTTATTGCACAAAGCGATGTGCACCACTGGGTGTTTGGTCACACCCACTACAACCAAGCCGATGGCATGCAAGTGGGCAAGTGCACGATGCACACCAATCAAATGGGCTATGTGCAGTATGGCGTGTGTCAAGGCTTCCGCCCCGATGCTGTGTTTGAAGTGTAGACGTTTTGTTGTTTCTTTATAGTAATCCAAATCCATCATCACGATGATTCCATTATCCACGCTCAATAAGCGCACCTACCACTCCATCGACTTGCTGAAGGTGGTGGCGTCGCTGCTGGTGGTTGCCATCCATGCCCGCCCCTTTGAGGGCGACCACTATCCGCTGTTTATCAGTTTGTTTTCTCGCATGGCAGTGCCCACGTTTTTTGTGGTGAGTGCGTTTTTCTTTTTTCGCAAATCGCCCGATGGCGCCCAACTCAAGCGCTATCTGAAGCGCATGGCGTGGCTCTATGCTTTTTGGCTGGTGGTGGAGAGCTATATGGTGGTGGAGAGTTATTTCATTCTCCACGATTGGAGCCTGGGCAAGACTTTTGTCATATTTCTGTGCAACTTTTTCCTCAATTCCACCTTCTCCGGCTCGTGGTTTATTATGGCACTGATGCTGGGCGTGCCCCTGGTGTGGGCGCTGAGCCGTAGGCTTTCCACTTGGTGGATTGTGGGCATAGGCGTGGGCATTTATGTCGGGGTGACCGTCACCTCCAACTACTATCCCTACCTGCCTTCGCCGGTGCAGACGGCGGTGGATGATGCCTACCGGGCGCTCGGACTTTTCCACAATAGTGTGCTGCCGGCAATTGCTTTTTGCGCCATGGGCAAACTCATCGCCGACCACGAAGCCCGCATCGCGCAGTGGCATCGCGCCGGCGTGTCGGTGGCTTTGCTGCTGTGTGTGGCACTCTCGGCAGTGGAGGTGGCATGCCACGAAGCCCGTTTCGACGACTGCTATTTGATGCTCCTGCCCACCATTCCTTTGCTCATAATATGGGTGCTCCGCCACGAAGCAAAGTGGCGATTACCCTATGGATGGCTACGCAATTTCAGCACCATCACCTATTTTTCGCATTTCATATTTGTGTGGCTTTTGGCTGACCAAGCCACCCTATCGCCTATGGGGCGCTACTTCGTGATAGTGGCGCTGTGCGTGCTCACCACGGCGGTTTTCCGCTTCTTGGCGCGCTACATTCCATGGCTCGCCTACGCCTATTGACGCTGACCAATCACATTTTTTTTAAAAAAACATGTCGGCACTGTAGTTTTCCTTGCTGTCACTGCGTTATATAGGGTGAACGAACAAATTCATTCATTCATTTTCAAAATGGAACAACAAGAAATAGCATTTACCAACCTCGTGAAAGAGTACAAAAGCACGGTCTACACCGTGTGCATGATGTTTGCCGAGGATGCCGACGAAACCGACGACCTGGTGCAAGAAGCTCTCATTCACCTGTGGAAAGGATTCTCCAATGCTCGGCAAGTGACCAAAACATGGGTGTGGAGGGTGACGATGAATTCGTGCATCAGCATCGACAGGAAAAAGCATCGCAAAAAGAAAACCGAATGCGCCCTCATGGTGGCTCACGAAAATGTGATGCAAGCCGATTTGTGGGCGAATAACGCGAATGTGAAGCACCTATATGAGCGCATCCACGCCCTCAACCCCTTCGACCGCGCCATTGTGATGCTTTGGCTGGAGGGCATGACCTACGACGAGATTGCCGAAGTGATGGGTATCACGGTGAAAAATGTGTCGGTGAAATTATTCAGAATTAAAGAACAACTTAAACAAATGAACCACAATGGAAAACAATAAGCCTCTTATCGACAACGAACTTGAGCAAATGCGTAGCCAAATGGCGGAACTGAAACAAATGCTCGACAGTCAAATTCGGGTCAACGACCAACTCTTGAAAAAGAACATCATCGATAAATCCGATAAAATCAACCGCTTTGGGCTCACGATGCTCTTTCTTGGCATTGCAGCAGCCATATTGGTACCGCTCATGATGTATGCCATCTACCACTTCTCGCCGGCGTGCTGCATCGTTACCGCTCTGCTGATTGCTTTCGATGCCTCGTTCGACTACTATAACGCACACCGCGTGAAATCAATTGACATTGCCAATATCAATTTTACCGAAGCACTCACCACATTGGTGAGCATGAAGAAACTGATGCGCACTTCCTTTGCCGTGGGGATGGTGGTGTTGATGCCGCTGATGGTGTGGTGGGCATTCGAAATTTATGCCTCTCCATTCTTTGATATGTTTGACGCAAACACTGCCGGCATTGCCCGAATCGCCATCCTCGTATGCCTCGGCTTCGGCGTGGTGGTAGGTTTAGGGGTAGCAGTGCTACTCTACAACAAGCAAACCCGCAACATCACCCAACTCATCAACACCCTTGAAGAAAATCAGGGCTAATCACTCATTCGTTCCTAAATAGCCTGCGGGCGCTATCCTTGTGTGAGGGATAGCGCCCGCAAGCATCTTTACAATATTGTTTGGAGTTTACTTAAGTTTTGCAAATAAAAATAGCGTTTCGCGAATTGTAATTCCTTGCCGGCACTGTGTCTATCGTCTTAACTTTTTTGATAACAAAGTGATTAGCAACTTCTTAACTTTCAAAAAAACTTACAAAACTTTCTGTTTTCGTCCCCTTATCCCAATTTTGCGAGGGCTGTTTTGATTCGGGTGGTGGCTTCAATGATGTTGGCGTCGGAGGTGGCGTAGCTCAAGCGGATATGGCCCGGGCAAGAGAAGGCATCGCCGCTCACGGTTGCCACATGGGCTTCTTGCAAGAGATACATCGCCAAATCGTTGGCATCGCGAATGGTGTGTTCGCCTGCCGATTTGCCAAAGAAAGAAGTCACGCCCGGGAACACGTAGAATGCGCCGTCGGGCACGTTTACGTCTAAGCCCGGAATTTCGCGCAATCGCTCCACAATCAAGTCGCGGCGCCGACGGAAAGCCTCCCGCATGTCAGCCACGCATTGCTGCTCTCCGGCGAAGGCTGCCTCGGCAGCTTTTTGTGCAATCGACGAAGCACCGCTCGTGTATTGCCCTTGCAGTTTGTTGATGGCTTTCGCCAGCCACAGCGGAGCCGCCACAAAGCCGATGCGCCATCCGGTCATGGCGTAGGCTTTCGACACGCCATTGATGATGCACACCCTATCGGCAAGGTGCTCACAGCGCGCAATGGAGAAATTGCCGCCTATGTAATTGATGTGTTCATATATTTCGTCGGCAAGCACCATCACTTGCGGATGGCGCGCCAGCACGCCGGCGAGCGCGCGCAGTTCAGCCTCGGTGTACACACTGCCCGTGGGATTGCTGGGCGAACAGAAAATCACCAATTTGGTGCGAGGTGTGATAGCCGCTTCCAGTTGCTCAGGGCTCACCTTAAAATTCTGCTCCATGGTGGTGGGCACTTCCACACTCTTGCCACCGGCAAGAATCACCATCTGAATGTAGCTCACCCATGCCGGCGTGGGAATCACCACTTCATCGCCGGGGTTGATGATGCTCATTATCACATTGGTAAGCTCATGTTTGGCACCATTTCCCACCACGATTTGTTCGGGCGAGAAGGTCACGCCGTTTTCGCGCTGTAGTTTTTCGCAGATGGCTTTTCGCAGCGACAGATAGCCCGGCACCGGCGTGTAAAAACTGAAGTTTTGGTCAATCGCCTCTTTGGCGGCAGCCTTAATGTGGTCGGGTGTGGCAAAATCCGGTTCACCCACAGAAAGATTAATTACATCCACCCCTTGCGCTTTAAGTTCTTGACTCTTTTGCGACGAAGGCGAAAGTGCTTGAATACGGTCGGAAACCATGCTACTCATCATGTGAAAATGCTTAAAATGTAACTACAATATAATTTTATTGTGCAACACTATGTGCCGGCTGCTGAAGCAGAAAAACCTCTTAGCCGAAAGTGCACCACAAATTTACGCTTTTTTTTGCGCACCGCAAAACCCACGCTCATAAATCCCGCATTTTTCGTGATTGCAAAGGGACGGTTCTTTTGCAATCAAAAATGGTGTAGTTAGTTGTTTTTCAGGGTGTTGACGGGTGATTTGGGAAGGCTTTTTCTTTGAAACTTTTGGTTGCGAAAAATCGTATTAAAATTTTGGTAATGAATGGATTATGCGGGATTTGATTGCAAAATAACCGTCCCTTTGCAATCTCCAATTCGCCATCGAGATGGCTTATTGTGGGCAACTCCGTGCAAGCGAAGGCGAAGCCTGAAGTGCCGCTTGGAGACCGCCAAAGTCAAGGGATTGAGCCTCGGAGGGTCGGTTGTGGCGAGAATTTTTTTTTCGGCGAAGCCGACTTTTTTTCCGCGAAGCGGCTTTTTTTTCGGGCGGCGAGGGATGTGAGTGGCGAGCACAGCGAGCCACCGTGAGCAGCGAGTGGGGATAAAATGGCGAAAACTCGTTTTCGGCTTTATCCCCATTCGCCGGCTCACGATAGGGCTTCAGCCCTCACATCCCCGCCTCCCGACTTTTTGTTCTCTTCCATCCCTCAAAACCCCTCTCCATTCCACCAAATCAAGCAGCCGCAATCAAAAATAGCCGTAAATGAAAGAGCCGTGCCGACTAATAGAAAAAAAGTGGGCGAAAAGTGTGGTTATTTCGCAAATAATTCGTAAGTTTGTGGTTAAAATGATTGGGAAATATATGGCAACGCAAAATAAAATGACACCGGAAGAAGAAGATAAATTGATACAAGAGGCTTATCAAGACCTGTTGAACGGTTATTTGTCGAGCAATCACCGCAAAAAAGTGGAAATCATCGACAAGGCTTTTAAGTTTGCTTGTGAAGCCCATAAAGGTGTTCGCCGCCGCTCCGGCGAGCCCTACATTTTGCACCCCATCACGGTGGCACGGATTGTGAGTCAGGAGATTGGGTTGGGCTCTACCTCCATTTGTGCTGCGTTGCTTCACGATGTGGTGGAAGACACGGAGTACACCACCGAAGACATCGAGGCGATGTTTGGCAAAAAAATTGCTCAAATTGTGGATGGACTTACCAAGATTTCCGGCGGCATTTTCGGAGCGCACGCTTCGGCGCAGGCGGAAAATTTCCGCAAACTGTTGCTTACCATGAGCGACGACATTCGTGTGGTGCTCATCAAAATGGCTGACCGCCTGCACAATATGCGCACCCTGCAGTCGATGCCGCCTGCCAAGCAATACAAAATTGCCGGCGAAACGCTATACATCTACGCCCCGCTGGCGCATCGATTGGGATTGTTTGCCATCAAAACCGAACTCGAAGACTTGAGTTTCAAATATGAGCACCCCGACGATTATGCTGCCATTGAAGAACAAATTGTGGCAAACGCCCCGCGCAATGAGGAAATTTTTTCTCGCTTTGCAGCACCCATCAATGAGCGCTTGAAAAAGATGGGGCTTAAATTTGAATTTAAGGCGCGCATCAAATCGCATTACTCTATCTGGAAAAAGATGGAAACCAAGCACATACCCTTCTCCCAGGTGTATGACTATTATGCCGCCCGCATCGTGTTTGAGTGCGACAACGAGGCGGATGAAAAGCGCATTTGCCTCAATATCTACAGCGAAATCACCGACCTCTACTCTATGCACCCCGACCGTCTGCGCGACTGGATTAGCAACCCTAAAGCCAATGGCTATCGCGCCCTCCACGTGACGGTGATGGGACCCGACGGCAATTGGGTGGAAGTGCAAATTCGCAGCCGACGAATGGACGATATTGCCGAACGCGGTTTTGCCGCCCATTGGAAATACAAAATCGGTGAGGGCGAAGAAGAAAGCGAATTGGCAGCGTGGCTCCAAACCATTGAAGACATCCTCAAAAATCCGGAGTCGAATGCCATCGACTTTCTCGACACCATCAAGCTCAACCTCTTTGCCAGCGAAATCGTGGTGTTTACCCCCAAAGGCGAACTCATCACTTTGCCGAAAGACGCATCGGTGCTCGATTTGGCTTTCCATTTGCACACCGAATTGGGTACGCACTGCATTGCCGGCAAAATCAACCATAAATTGGTGCCCATTTCACACAAACTCGCCAGTGGCGACCAAGTGGAAGTGCTCACCAGTCGCTCTCAGCAGCCTAAGGCGGAATGGGATAAATTTTTGGTTACTGCTAAGGGTAAAACGCGCCTGCGTGCCGCGCTGCGCCACGACCGCCGTTCCATCATTTCCAAGGGCGAAGCCATGCTCAAAGCATTTTTGCAAGAAAATGAGGTGGAAGCATCGAGCGTCAACATCAACCGCATCATCAGCGCCGAGCATCTGAAAAATCGCGATGAACTCTATCTGATGATTGGCAACAATGAGATAGCACTATCGCAGAGTTTGGTGAAAATTTTCAAACCGGCGTCGCGGGGCTTGCTCGACCGCCTCATGAATCCCTTCGGCAATCGCCACTCCAATAGCAATGCCGACAATGAGGTGGTGGCTAACGAAGGCAAAATCGACACAAAAAAAGTGTATGAATTGCGCACCGTGGATGGCAAGAGCAATTATCGCATAGCCGATTGCTGCAATCCCATTCCCGGCGATACCGTGATTGGCTTCGTGACCGACGACAATGAGGTGGTGGTGCACAAAATGGATTGTGAGCAAGCCACAAGATTGAAGAGTAGTTTTGGCGGCAGAATCGTGCAAACGCAATGGGAAACCAAAGCCAAGAAATTCAATGTCACCATCAGCCTTGAAGGCATCGACCGCCAAGGCATTTTGCAAGAAATCATTTACTTGATTTCCACCAATCTTTCGCTCAATATGCGTAGGCTCAACATCTCTGCCGACGATGGCGTGTTTCACTGCGAATTGGAGGCCATGGTCGACGATACCGATGTGGTGACCCAATTGTGCAAGCGATTAAAGAAGGTTAAGGGCGTGTCGCAAGCGGTGAGGGTGCGATAGCCAAGCGGCGCTCCGCAGTGACCCATTTTTTTTGTACACAAAATGATTGACCTATGGAAAAGAGTAGCAAAAATACTAAATTGCTGGTGAATGTGGGCTTTATCGTGCTATCGGTGTTGCTCATCACCTATTTCTTGCCGGAAACCGAACTCCAAATCCCGGAGTGCTTGCGCTCGTATACGGTGGATGCCAAGTGGGCATACGACGACTACAAAGCACCGTTTGACGTGGACCATTATCCCGACACGGCAGCAGCAGTGAAAAAGGTGAAGGATGAATTTGTGCCCACCTACGAACGCTACGACGAAAACAGCCATATCAATCGCCTTGCCACGCTGCAAGAAATCATGAATGCGCATCCCGAAGTGCCTGCGCAAGTGCGCACCGCCATCTTGGAGAAGGTGAAGCAGTGCTTGGAAAAAGGCATTATCGACGAGAACACGAGCAAAATGAAATACATTATGGAGGGGGAGGAAAAAATCCCCACTGCCAATATGTACACCGCCGAACAGGTGCTCAAAAAACTCTCCCCGCTGAGTCCGCCCAACTCTAATGCCGAAATCATTATCAACAAAATTTCCGCCGAAGAAATTTTGGCGCCAAACCTTGCCAAAAACGAAGCGAAAAGTGCGCAAGTCCTCGCCGATGCCATCGAATCGGCACGATTGCCCGATGGCATCGTGAGCAAAGGCACGGTGATTGTGCGAAAAGGCGATATCGTGACCCCCGAAGTGGCAAACACTTTGGGGCAGTGCTACAAAATAATGGTGGAAACCAACGAGAAGGAGTCGAGCCACGCCTGGAGCTGGTTTGCGCAGTGCGCATTGGTTTCGCTCATGATGGCTTCGTTTTTCCTCTTTATGTACCTCTTCCGCAATCGCACCTTCTCCGACTATCGCAAAATGATTTTCCTCATTGTGTTTATCACGCTCTTTATCGTGATGGTGGAAATCATTGTGGTGAAGGTGTGGTGGCAAATCTATTTGGTGCCTTTTGCCTTGGTGCCTATCGTGATTACTGCCTTCACCGATTCTCGCACCGCCTTCTATAGCCACATGGTGATGGTGGTGATTTGCTCTATCGTGGCTAAAGACCGTGCCGAATTCATCATTATGCAATTTCTGGTGGGCAACATAGCCGTGACGTCGATGTATGAATTCTCGCGCAGAGCACACTTGATGCGCTGTGCATTCTTTGTGTTTTTGGGCTATTCGGTGGTGTATTTTTCAATGACCGCCATCAACAAAAACTTTGCGAGTTTTGCCGAAATGTGGAGCTTTTTCACCGATGAGCCCTACAATAATTGGCACAATTTCTTGAAATTTGCACTCAATGCCGGTTTCTTGGCTTTCTCCTATGTGCTGATCTTCTTGGTGGAAAAAATATTCGGTTTTACCTCTACGATGACTCTTGTGGAATTGTCGGACACCAACCACGTGCTGCTGCGCGAATTGGCGTCTACTTGCTCGGGCACTTTCCAGCACTCGCTCCAAGTGGCAAATTTGGCGTGTGAAGCCGCCACCGACATCAATGCCAATGTGCAATTGGTGAGGGCAGGAGCCCTTTTCCACGATGTGGGAAAAATTGAAAATCCCGCTTTCTTCACCGAAAACCAGTATGGCGTGAATCCGCACGATGCCCTCACCCCGATGCAAAGCGCACAAATCGTAATCAACCACGTGCCCGATGGATTGAAGCGTGCATCAAAGGCTAAATTGCCGAAAGCCATTTGCGATTTCATTGCTCAGCACCACGGCAAAGGCACCACCAAATATTTCTACACTATGGCGTGCAAGGCAAATCCCGATGGAGAAGTGGACCCCGCTCCCTACACTTATCCCGGTCCGAATCCGCAAAGCAAAGAAACGGCTATTGTGATGATGGCTGATGCCTGCGAGGCTGCCACCAGAAGCCTTAAAGAGCCCGACGAAGCCACCATCACTGCCATTGTGGACCGCATCGTGTCGTCGCAACTCAAAGACGGATTGCTCAATGAAGCGCCTATCACGCTGAGAGAAATCAGTATCGTGAAGCAAGCCTTCATCAATCGCTTGCGCTCTATGTATCATCAGCGCATTGAATACCCCGACGATGTGGCTTCCCAAAAATCCACCCCACACCCCGCCGAAGCCGACTAAATCCTTCGCAATACCGTGATTTTTTTTCATGGGGCTTATGGATTTTAGGGGCTTGGAGCCCGCCATAGCGAGAAGAAAGAGCCTCGGAGGGTCGGTCGTGGCAAGAATCCACAGGTAGGGCCATGCCACCCTTGATACACACGATGCGCCATTTTTTGCGGCAGGCGCAGTTTTTTTCGGCGAAGCCGACTTTTTTATCTCCTCCATCCCACCAAGCCCACATCCCCAAAAGCCCATATCCTCTATATCCTCTATAGCCTCTATAGCGTCTATAGCGTCTATAGCGTCTATAGCGTCTATAGCGTCTATAGCGTCTATAGCATCTATAGCATCTATAGCATCTATAGCATCTATAGCATCTATAGCATCTATAGCATCTATAGCATCTATAGCATCTATAGCATCTATAGCGTCTATAGCGTCTATAGCATCTATAGCGTCTATAGCATCTATAGCATCTATAGCATCTATAGCGTCTATAGCATCTATAGCATCTATAGCATCTATAGCATCTATAGCATCTATAGCATCTATAGCCACTATCCCCCCACTTGTAGTGGCGCAATATTTTGCGCCCGCCCCTCAATGCTCACACCCACGCAGCCGCCCACGCCAACCCCCATAGGCGCAGTTTTTTTTCGGCGAAGCCGACTTTTTTTCCGCGAAGCGGCTTTTTTTTCGGGCGGCGAGGGATGTGAGTGGCGCGCACAGCGAGCCACCG
>SFWW01000169.1 GCA_004559845.1 bacterium | reverse complement strand
AACCAGCGAATACTCCAGCATAAGACCTTCAGAGGCATTGCTCAAAGGGGCAAATGCTCTATGGGATGGTTCTATGGATTTAAGCTGCATATCGTTTGCAACGAGATGGGCGGATTGCAAAGGGACGGTTCTTTTGCAACCAAATAAGATGTATGATGTAAACGCTTGTTTATCAGTTCGTAGAGGGGTGATTTGTCGGGTCTTTTTCTTTGAAATTTTCGATGTTAAATAAAAGGGTTAAGATACTGATATAGAATATATTATGCTTAATTTGATTGCAAAAGAACCGTCCCTTTGCAATCAAAAATGATTTAAGGTGTTGATAGCGAATATGTTATGCTAAATTTGATTGCAAAAGAACCGTCCCTTTGCAATCAAATATGCCATCGCTGATGGCGGTGGGGAAGTTGCTTGGCACCAAGGCCTGACTGCTTTGGGTGATTACCGCTTTTTGGCTCACCTAATTTTGCAGGCGGTTTGGTGGGTGGGGAGGGGTTTGCAAAAAAAAAGGTGTCCCGAAAGTGGGGCACCTTTATGTGTGATTGAGAGGAGAGGGTTTGTTATTCGGCGGCTTCGGTAGGGAGTGTGGCTGCTGCGGCTTCCACCCATGCCTTCACTTCGTCTACCACCGGCACCTTCAAGCCCAGTTTGTATTTCTTGTTGATGTCGAGCAAGTCTTGGAAAAGTTTGCCCGGTCGGTCGAGTTTGCCCAATGCTTCCACGGTGAGGAATCCCGCCTTTTGGATGGGCGCCACCCATTCTTCGGCAATGCCGAGTGCGGTGAAAGCCTCCGTCTTATCGCGCTTAGCCACCTTTTCGGGGCGCATTTGCGGGAAGAGGAGCACGTCTTGAATGTAGCTGTGTCCGGTCATGAGCATCACGAGTCGGTCGATACCGATACCGATACCGCTGGTGGGTGGCATACCATATTGCAAGGCGCGCAAAAAGTCGTGGTCAATAATCATCGCCTCATCGTCGCCCTTATCGGCAAGTCGCATTTGTTCCACAAATCGTTCTTCTTGGTCGATAGGGTCGTTGAGTTCGCTGTATGCATTTGCCAATTCCTTGCCATTCACCATCAGTTCAAATCGCTCCGTGAGGCCGGGTTTGCTCCGGTGTTTTTTGGTGAGCGGCGACATTTCCACGGGGTAGTCGGTGATGAACGTGGGTTGCACGAAAGTGCCTTCGCAAAATTCGCCGAATATTTCGTCGATGAGTTTGCCCTTGCCCATGGTATCGTCGATTTCCATGTTGAGCGCGCGGCACACCTCGCGAATTTCGTCTTCGCTCTTATCGTAGAGGTCGTAGCCGGTTTTTTCTTTGATGGCATCGAGTATGGGCAAACGGCGGTAAGGTGCCTTAAAGCTGATGGTTTTGCCATCCACCACAGCTTCCGGGCATCCATTCACAGCCACGCAAATTTTTTCGAGCAGTTGTTCCGTGAAACTCATCATCCAATTGTAGTCTTTGTATTGCACATAGAGTTCCATGCAAGTAAATTCCGGGTTGTGGTTTCGGTCCATACCCTCGTTGCGGAAGTTTTTGCCAATTTCGTACACGCCTTCAAATCCGCCCACTATCAGCCGCTTCAGATAGAGTTCGGTGGCGATACGCATATACATGGGAATGTTGAGTGCATTGAAATGGGTGATAAACGGGCGCGCGCTTGCACCGCCGGCAATGGCTTGCAGGGTGGGTGTTTCCACTTCGGTGTAGCCGGCTTCGTCGAGCACCTTGCGCATGGTTTTCACAAACGATAGGCAGCGGTTTCAGGCTCTTGCTCAGCACGGTAAGGGTGCGTGCATGTACACTGATTTCGCCGGTTTGTGTACGGAACACAAATCCTGTGATGCCCACAAAGTCGCCGATGTCGAGCAATTTTTTAAACACCTCGTTGTAGAGCGATTTATCTTCGTCGGGACAAATTTCATCGCGGTTGACATACACTTGGATGCGCCCTTTCGAGTCTTGCAATTCCATAAACGAAGCCTTGCCCATAATGCGTCGGCTCATCACGCGACCTGCCATGCGCACTTGGCGCGGCTCGCTGTCGGTATCGCTGAAGTTGGCTTTGGCTTCGTCGCTCCATGCGTCGACCACAAATTCATCAGCAGGGTAGGGCTCGATGCCCAATTCACGCAAACGGCTCAAACTGTTGCGTCGCACAATTTCTTGTTCGCTTAATTCAAGAATATTCATATATTTTGAGTTGATATTGTTTTCAAAGTGCAAAGATAGTGATAAATAGTGATTTGTTGAAATTTTGCGCCGTCGCCGCCATGTTTTTTTGCGTAAACATGGTTTAGCGGAGCCATTTGGGCCAGGGGATGTGGGGCGCAATGCGGTGGTAGGCAGCTGCGGCGAGTAGGGCAGCGATGAGGTAGAGCGCCACGAGCAGATGGTTGCCGATGGTTCCCTTCATCACGAGGGCAAAATAGCGCACCACCGGGTGCATAATGAAGAGGAAAGCCGATATTTTGCCCACCCACTCCAAAGGAGGCATCACGATTGGAGGCAAAGCCTTCACGAATGCGATGATGCTCACGGCAGCCACCAAGCACGAGAGAATCCACAGCACAGCCGATTGCTGCATCACCACGAAAAGCGCCACACTTGCCACACACACCAAAGCCCACCATCTACGCCGCAATCGCGGAATGCCGCCATAGCGTGCCACTATCAAGCCGGCAGCAAAGGTAAGCCCCGCCACGAAAAAGTTGTAGCGCAGGTATATCATTTGCCATCCGGCAGTGCTCCAGTAGAGTTGTGGTGCAAGAGTGATGCCGGCAAAGACGATGGGCGGAAGCCACTTTCGCCACCGTGCCCCGCCTTGAGGCACATAGAGAAAGAGCCGATAAATCACATACACTTCCACCATCATCCCCAAAAACCAATAGGGTCCGGGAATCACATAATCGTAGGGCGGATTCATCCAATTGGAAACCATGAATGCTTGCGTGAGGATGCACCGCTTCAAAGGGATGGCAAAATCGGGCAGCAAAGCCCTTACCAAGATGGCAGCCAGCAATCCCGGCAGCATGAGTTTCCAGAGTTTTTTGTAATGCAAAGCCACAAAGGCGTGGGGAGCGGGTGCTTGAGCAGCGCCTTGCTCATATTTGCGCACCAAGCCAAAGGCACTTAAAAAGAGAAAAATATAAATGCCACAATAGCCCACAAGCGAACTCAATTGGAGGGCGATATTGTGGGAAGGGTGGAGGAGCACATCGTAGAGCAGATTGGCACTTTCCTGTTCAAAATTGAATTCATTGCAATCGTGTTTCGTAACGCCCAGCAAGTGTGCCAAATTGTGGGTAACGATGAGCAAAATGCCCACCCCTTTCATGGCAAGTGATTCGCCTCGGGTGATGATATCGCGTTTTTCGTGAACGGGTGTGATTGCCATCGTGGTTGGTTATTTTTTTCGGGTCAAAGTAAGGAAAGTGTAGGGGAAGGGATTGCGTTCATCGGCATCGTGTCGCTCCTCGGGCGAGGCTACCCACTGCTCCGGGTTGATTTCCGGGAAAAAAGTGTCGGCTTCCGGAAAGGAGGCTTCCACTCGGGTGAGGTGAATGGTGTGCACCATCGGCAGTGCGGCGCGGTAGATTTGCGCCCCGCCAATAATCATCACATCGCCGGGTAATTCCGCCTTTTGCAAAGCCTCTTCCACACTGTGTGCAATGGTGACGTCGGGTGCCGAAAAATCGGGGTTGCGCGTAATTACAATGTTTTGGCGTCCGGGCAAAGCGCCTTTAGGCAGCGATTCAAAGGTGCGGCGTCCCATCACAATGCTATGCCCCATCGTCAAGGCTTTAAAATGCTTCAAGTCGGCGGAGAGATGGCACAGCAAATCGCCGTTTTTCCCGATAGCGCCATTCTGCGCAATCGCCACAATAGCCGAAAGAGTTTTGCCCATCATCGTCAATCAATTTTTTTTAAAATAAGCCTCCAAAACGCCCCTACACCGACACCACGCCTTTGATGAGCGGGTGAGGGTCGTAGCCTTCAAGGGTGAAATCTTCGTAGTGGAAATCAAAAATGTCGGTCACATCGCGGTTAATCACCATTCGCGGCAGCGGGCGCGGGGTGCGGCTCAACTGCAAGTGCACCTGCTCCATGTGGTTGAGGTAGATGTGGGCATCGCCGAAAGAGTGGATAAAATC
>SFWW01000168.1 GCA_004559845.1 bacterium | reverse complement strand
GTGAGCACCGCAATATACACCTCGTTGCCGGGCACTTCGGCGAGGGCGTTGGCTTTCACCACCGTTACACGTTCTATGCCGCCCAGCACGCGAATGCTATTGATGCAATACACTATCTTCATACGCAATTCAAAGCGTGACTATATAAAAATGGCCATCATCTTTCTATCATTGCTTTGATGGATGCAAAATCTTTCATTTGCGCCATTTGCTCGGGGTCAAATTCCATGCCGAAGGCTTCTTCCAACTCCGACATCAGCATCAAATGATGCATCGAATCCCAGTTTTCGCATGTTTCACTTGTGGTGTGTGAGTTCACATTGGGGTCATCGAGCACCTCTTTCATAATGGTTAGGATTTTATTTTCCATTGGTTGAATGTATTTTATAATAAGTTTTGATTTCAAAATTTTGGTTCAAACGAATGCGATAGTGAGAGCCGGCTTCGGTTTGCGAAATCGGTTCACCACCAAAGGTCTGCCAAAAATCTTTCACTTGGGCATTTTTTCGGGTAGGGAGATATGAAGCCGAGATTTCGCGAAAGCCATGCTGAGCCAGCAATCGCAGCACATAACTCACAAATGCGTGCTCTATGCCCTTGCCCAGCACCCTGCAACTGAGCAACAAGCTGTCCACCTTTGCCTTATCCTCACTTTCCGGCTCCACAATCATCACCCCTGTGATGCCATAGTCGCCGAATTTGTCAGCCACCCGCATACCATACACCATAGCCCCTTGCGCTATCATAGCGCGAAGCTCCGCTTCGCTGTAGCGACGGGTAGTGAGATTGAATTGGTTGGTTTTTTGTGTGAGTTGTGCCAATCGCGCCATATTGAATGCTGAGGCTTCTTCCACCGTTATCTCCATCTCGAGGCTACGCAAAAAATCCTCAAAATCGGTGAATCGGCTTTGCTCTGCATTGCGTTGAGCATTGGCTTGGTATTGTGCCGCCTTGTGGCGGTCGTCGTCGGTGAGCTCGTAAATCCGAAAATAGCGGTCCACCAATTGCCGTGCGAAAGCGGGCAAATCGTAGGGGTGCTCAGGGAAATCGGGCACCTCCACCTCAGGAAGCATTTGCTTCACCCATTCGCGCTCGGTGGGATTATCATCTACCAGCACCATGCTATCGAGCCCGATATTTAATTCTTGTGCCAATTCACGGATATTGGTGGCTTTGTCGGTCCAATTGATGCGGAAAGCGCTGAAATCATCGCGTCGAAGCACCAAAAACGGATGCTTCTGCCAAGCCTCCTCCACATCGGCAGCATTATTTTTGCTACACACGGCAAGTATCACACCGTGGTGCTTGAGCTGAAGCAAAGCCTGTTGCCACCACAAAAAGGCATTGCCGGGATAGTCGCCCCCGATTTTAATGCCTTCAATGCCCTCTTCGCCGAGCACGCCACCCCAAAGCGTGTGGTCGAGGTCAAGCACCAAGCATTTCTTTCGGCAAGCCCACAATTCTTCCTCAATTCGCTTCCACCACTGCTTAAAAGGCTTGGCAATTTTGGGGCTAAGCAGCGATTGTGAGATGAAATAATATTTCCAATTCACCAATTGCTCCGCCGAAAACATCGAGGTAAATTCTTGAAAATCCACCACCTTCACCATCCTACTGCTTTGCGCCAATTCGAGGGCAGTGCTATTAAATCGATGGATTGCCGCTTCCACAAGGTGGTCGCCGGTGGTGAATTTCATTGGAAACAAGTTCACCATCGTTAGAATCACAAAGGGCTTGTTGGCAATATGGGTGCTCACATAGCGCAGTTTGGTGGCGATGCTGTCGATTTCTTGCGCAAGCAGAGAGGCATCGCATTTCACCGGCACTTGGTAGAACCAAATGTAGCCGGCATGCTCCGTAGGAATCACGCTCACCTCATCGTAGCCGGAAAAGGCGGTCAGACTTGCGTCAAAGAGCGGCTCCACCGTTTGGTTTCGAAACACATACCATTTCATATTGCTTCCACTATTTCAATCAGTCCCACATCTTTATGATAGAAAAATTGCACGCTCCTTCCGCCAAACGCCACGGCCTCCACGGCTTTGCCAAGCGGCAAGAATTTGTGTTGCTTCAAGGTGGCGGCGGCTTCAGCCATATTTGCCACTTCGTAGCAAGTGTGATAGGGTGTAACGCCGTTCTTTTTCAGCGTTTCCACCACCGGCGATTTATCATCAACCGGCTCGAGCAATTCTACTGTCGGCATATCGGCTTTGTGCAAGAAGCAAATATGTATATGTTGCACGGGGTCGAACACGGTTTCGCTTTGCGTGTATCCTGCCACGCCTATATGATTGAATATAAATCCGTTGAACATGCTTAATATTGAAAGGTTTAAAACACTTTTTTTGCCGGACAGCCCAAATAGGTGTGTCCATCTTTGGCGTTTGTCATTAAAGTGGACCCGGCTCCGATGGTTACCTCATCTCCGATGGCGATACCCTGCAAAACAATGGCTCCGGTGCCCATTATGTTGTTGTTGCCAATGGTTACATTTCCCGACACCCGCACGCCGGGCATCAAGCAATTGAAATTGCCCAGTGTGGAATCGTGCCCGATGGTGGTGAATCCCACCAGCATATTAAAATCTCCGATTTGCACATTGCAGGAAAAATAGTTGCCCATTGCCACCACATTGCCCTTGCCCATCTTCACACTTTTGGCATCGAGCCACTTTGCATCGGGAGAAATGATGTTGGGGAATTGGATATGAGGATTATGGATTTGTTCCACCACATTCTTGATACTCTTAGGCGAACCAATAGCCACCACCACGCTCAGCGGATAGTCCACGGCATTGAGTTCTGCCATACCGCCCAGCACGGGTCCGTAGTCGGTTGCGGTACCTTTTTTCAAACCGTCGTCGTAAAAACCCACAAAATCCCATGTGGGTGTTTCTTCGTTGATTTTCCGAAGCAGGCAAGCCACTTCTCTGCCGAATCCTCCGGCACCAAATATTGCGATTTTATTCATCATTTATATATCAGCTTATAAATCGTTCCTAAAAAGCGGGTGAGTGGCGGGCAATTAAACAGGTGGCGCAGCAGTGTCCATTTCACGCCCGAGAATTCTCTTTTGTCAAGTGCCTTGAGCGGAAGCATACCGCCGGCTTTAAGTTCAGCGTAATATTCTTTGAGCATATCCACCTTGAGCGCTCGAAAAATGCCGAAATACAAGAAACTATCGCGCCGCGAACACAAGCGCTTCAGTGCCGATTCGTCCATTTTGTGGCGATGCTTGGCTATCACGGCATCGGTGGATTGGTACGAAAACACGAAATCGTTGAGCATGCGCATACAGTGGTTGCGGTCGGTGGCGTTCATCGTGCTGCTGCCACGCTTCACATAAAAATAGCACACATCTTCCACCTGCGCCATGCGTTCGGCTGAAAGAAGCACGTCGGGAGTGAAGGGAGAATCTTCCAATTTGCGACCTTCGGCAAAGCGGAGATGCAAACTTTCCAGCCAATCGCGCTTTGTGATGAACCACCACACCGGACCTTGCATTATATTTTCCGACAAATATTGTGCGCCGCTAACCACTTTCTCCACTTTCCCTTCAAAAGCCGGCAGTGCCGGTGCCTCGTTATGCTCCACCACATCGGTGGAATGAAAGGCGAGCACCTCTAATTGATGGCTTACTGCAGTGCTGACCAATGCACCCAATCGGTTTTCCGGCACAAAATCATCGCCGTCCACAAAGAAGATGTAGTGGCCTTTGGCGCGGTCCATTCCGGCATTGCGTGCGGCACCCTGTCCGCCATTGGCTTGATGAAAGACACTCACCTGCGGATAGTGTGCGGCATAGCGGTCACAAATTTCGACGGTGGAATCGGTGGAGCCATCGTCGATGAGCAGTATTTCGTAATCTTTAGCATTGATATCTTGATGCAATAGTGAGTCGACGCAGCGCGGTAAATATCCTTCCACATTATAGCATGGCACTATCACGGATAGTTGCTTAGTTTGCATTTTGGTAATAATAAAATATGTGCTGATTGCAAAGTTAACACTTTTTTGCCAATCTGCACATATTTATGCGAAAATATTATTTATTTTTACACTTACATTTAAAGATGAAAATTTTGATAGCGGGTGCTTGGTTTGGTGGTGTGGAAAAGAATAAACTGCCGGGGGGCGTCGGGATTTGTGGTATGGAAAAGAACAAAAATCCGGCTTCGCAGAAAAAAAACTGCGCCAGCCGGATTTTTGATGGGGTTCCATTATATGCTGAAGAACTTTTTTTTTATTTCAGCCAAAGGTAGGTGGATAGCGATTCGTGGCCTAAATGATAGGCTTTCACTTTAATCAATTTCACCTTTGCATCCACTGCCACGGG
>SFWW01000041.1 GCA_004559845.1 bacterium | reverse complement strand
ATTATTCCAAATGGGACGCAATTTTGGCATTACTCTAAAATAGCATCCCCACACTCAGTGCGCCCATATTATTGCATAGCTGAATAGTTACGAAAAATCGCTACCCACCCACCTCCGCCATCTAATGGCTACGTAAAACACCCAAAAAGGAAATTCGCCCACTTGTCTACGAACACGATACAGCCCTATGTGCTATAGGCGCAGTTTTTTTTCGGCGAAGCCGACTTTTTTTCCGCGAAGCGGCTTTTTCTTCGGGCGGCGAGGGATGTGAGTGGGGTGCGAAGTAGCCCACTGTGGGCGAGAGAGGGAAAAAACTGAAAACTCGTTTTCAGGCTTTATCCCACTCATCGTCCCACGCAAGGGCTTCAGCCCTCACATCCCCGCCTCCCGACTTTTTGTTCTCTTCCATCCATCCAAAGCCACCATCTCACTCAAGCCTCCATCCCACTCACCACCATCCCTCCAAACCTCACCAAATCAAGCAGCCGCTATCAAAAAGAGCCGTAAATGAAAGAGCCGTGGTCTTTCGCTAATATCGCTAATATATTAATGTGAGTTATTGCATATTTGGGGGATTTTTTCTAATTTTGTAGATTAATATCAATATCCCTGAATTCAATATCACTTTTTATGAAGTTTAGAGAATATAGCAAACTGAATCTTTCCGACGTCAACAAAGACGTGCTCCAACTTTGGGAACAAGAAAACGTGTTCGCCAAAAGTATTGAAGAGCGTGAAGGCGCTCCCACTTTTGTGTTCTACGAAGGTCCGCCTTCTGCCAACGGTATGCCGGGCATTCACCACGTGCTGGCGCGCACCATTAAGGACATCGTGTGCCGCTACAAAACCATGAGCGGCTTCAAGGTGCTCCGTAAAGCGGGCTGGGACACCCACGGCTTACCCGTGGAGCTGGGGGTGGAAAAAGCACTCGGTATCAAAAAAGAAGACATCGGCAAAAAGATTTCGGTGGACCAATACAACGATGCTTGCCGTAAGGAAGTGATGAAATACACCAAGGAATGGACCGACCTGACCAACAAAATGGGTTATTGGGTGGACCTCGACAACCCGTACATCACCTACAAAAACGCTTACATCGAAACGCTTTGGTGGCTGCTTAAGCAACTCTACAACAAGAATCTACTCTACAAGGGCTACACCATTCAGCCCTACTCGCCCGCTGCAGGCACCGGATTGAGCAGTCACGAGCTGAACCAGCCGGGCTGCTATCGCGATGTGAAGGACCAAACCGTTACCGCACAATTTGCCGTGAAAAACGATGGCAATGCGGTGGTGGCTGATATATTGAGCAAAGTGGATGCCGGATTCGAAAAACTCTGCATCATTGCTTGGACCACCACGCCGTGGACCCTTCCTTCCAACACTGCCCTCTGCGTGGGACCGAAAATTCAATATGTGGCGGTGGAAAGCTACAACCCCTACACCGGCGAACCTGCCACCTACCTCTTGGCGAAGGCGCGCTTGAGCGCCTACTTTGCCGCTGAAGGTGCCAATCTCGATTTGGTTGCCTACAAAAAAGGCGACAAGGTGATTCCCTACAAGGTGATTGCCGAATTTTCCGGTAGCGAATTGGTGGGCATCAAATATCACCAACTCTTCCCTTGGGTGAAACCCGTGGACAAAATCGACGGGAAAATCGTGGGCAACGATAATGGTTTCCGTGTGATTCCGGGCGACTATGTTACCACCGACGATGGTACGGGTATCGTACACATTGCACCCACTTTCGGTGCCGACGACGCCAATGTGGCACGAGCAGCAGGTGTGCCCGCCCTTTTCATGATTAATAAAAAATTGGAAACACGCCCGATGGTGGATTTCGAGGGACGTTACTTCAATTTTGAAGACCTTGACGAGGATTTTGTGGCAAACTTCGTGGATGTGAACCGCTATAAAGAATACGCCGGCAAATTCGTGAAAAATGCCTACGACCCGAAATACACCGTCGACGGACGCTTCGACGAAAAAGCTGCCGCCAAAGATGAAGACCTCAACATCTACATTTGCATCCGAATGAAGCAAGACGGCTCGGCTTTCAAAATGGAGAAGCACACCCACAACTATCCCCACTGCTGGCGCACCGATAAGCCGATTCTCTACTATCCCCTCGATAGCTGGTTTATCCGCTCCACTGCTTGCCGCGACCGCATGGTGCAACTCAACCAAACCATCAAGTGGAAACCTGAGCACACCGGCACCGGACGCTTCGGCAAGTGGCTCGAAAACCTCAACGACTGGAACTTGAGCCGTAGCCGCTACTGGGGCACTCCTCTGCCCATTTGGCGCAATGAGGATACCCACGAAGAAATTTGCATCGGCAGTGCCGAAGAACTCTACAACGAAATGGAAAAAGCCGTGGCAGCCGGAGTGATGACCGAAAACCCCTGGAAAAAAGCGGGATTCGTGCCGGGCGACTACAGCGATGCCAACTACGATAAAATCGACCTCCACCGCCCCTACGTGGACGATATCATCCTCGTGAGCGAATCCGGTAAGCCGATGAAGCGCGAACTCGATTTGATCGACGTGTGGTTTGATAGCGGAGCCATGCCCTACGCACAACTCCACTATCCGTTTGAAAATAAAGACCTTGTGGACAAGGGTAGTTTCTATCCTGCCGACTTCATTGCCGAAGGACAAGACCAAACGCGCGGCTGGTTTTTCACACTCCATGCCATCGCCACGATGGTGTTTGATAGCGTGGCTTACAAGAGCGTGATTTCCAACGGTTTGGTGCTTGATAAAAACGGCAATAAGATGAGCAAACGCCTCGGCAACGCCGTCGACCCCTTTAAGGCTATCGAAAAATACGGCATCGATCCTATCCGCTGGTACATGATTAGCAACTCTTCGCCATGGGACAACCTGAAATTCGACGAAGCCGGAGTGGAAGAAATGGCTGGCAGCAAATTCTTTGGCAAGCTCCACAACACTTACTCTTTCTTTGCGCTCTACGCTAACCTGTCGAACTTCGACTGCCATGCTCCGCAAGTGCCTTTGGCTGAACGCCAAGAAATTGACCGCTGGATTATCTCAATGCTCAATTCGCTCGTGGCAGATGTAACGGCTTACATTGAAGACTACGAACTCACCAAAGCAGCTCGCGCTATCAGCGAATTTGTGGTCGACAACCTTAGCAACTGGTATGTGCGACTCAATCGCGCTCGCTTCTGGGACGGCGATTTGAGCGCCAACCAAACGCTCTACGAATGCCTCACCAAGGTGTCGCTGCTCATGGCACCCATCGCTCCGTTCTACGCCGATATGCTCTACCGCGACCTCTCCGGCAGCACCACTTCGGTGCACTTGAGCCGCTTCCCGAAGGCTGACACCAACGCCATCGACAAGGTGCTCGAAAAGCGTATGCACATCGCACAGCAAATCACCACCATGGTGCTCTCGCTACGCCGCAAGAAGAATCTGAAGGTGAAACAACCGCTCACCGCCATCATGATTCCGGTGCTCGACGATAGCCAAAAGCAAGACATCGAGGCGGTGGCAAATCTGATTATGAATGAGGTGAATGTGAAGAGCATCAACTATGTGGGAGGCGACGAAGGTATCCTCGTGAAGCGTATCAAACCCGATTTCAAAAAGCTGGGACCGAAGTTTGGTAAAAATATGAAGGCTGCTGCACAAGCTCTCACCACATTGGAACAAGCGCAAATTGCACAATTTGAAGCCGACGGGCAAATCGCTCTTGATATCAATGGCGAACAAGCCGTGGTGGCGCTCGCCGATGTGGAGGTGATTAGCGAAGATATCCCCGGATGGCTCGTGACCAATGAGGGCAACCTCACCGTGGCGCTCGACATCACCATCACCGACCAACTCCGCAAAGAGGGCATCGCTCGCGAATTGGTGAACCGTATCCAAAATTTGCGTAAGAGTAGCAATTTCAACCTCACTGACCGAATTGTGGTCACCATCTCGCCCGATGAGCATATCAATGAGGCAGTGAGCGAATGGACCGACTATATCGCCAAGCAAGTGCTCGCAGTGAGCATCACCCTCGCCCAATGCCCGGCAGAAGCCGCTGAAGTGGATATGGACGACTACAAACTGAAAATCAACGTCGTGAAGGCTTAACCGGCAACCCCATTAGCGGGTTAAGCCCTTGCGGCTCTTTATCAATACTTTTAAAAGAAAGGATGTCATTATGAATGAATCCAAACCATTAGCAAGGTACTCCGATGCCGAATTGCAAGAATTCAAGCAATTGATTCTTGAAAAAATTGATGTGGCGAAGCAAAACTACGACCACTTAATGGGTACCATACAAAAAGATGAGAGTTCGCCCAGCATGATTGCCATTGAGGATGGCTCTGTGACGATGAGCAAAGAGCAAGCCAGTGCCAGCGCTGAGCGGCAAATGCAGTTTATCAAAAAATTGCAAGCTGCTTTGGTGCGAATTGAGCAAAAAACCTACGGCATTTGCCGCGTGACCGGCAAACTCATTCCCAAGGGCAGACTCATGGCGGTGCCACACACCACACTCTCTGTGGAAGGTAAAGAAATTGAGGCTTCACGAAAAAAGAAATAATAGCAAAGTGAATAAATCACATATTTCTAAAGGATGGCTGGCGGTGATTATCATAGCCACTGTGGTGATTATCGACCAAGCTCTCAAAATTTGGGTGAAATGCAATTTCGCCCTCTACGAAGATTTGCGCATCACCGACTGGTTCATTCTGCGATTCGTGGAAAATAATGGCATGGCGTTCGGCATGGAATGGGGACCGAAGGTGTTTCTCACCTGGTTTCGCATCATTGCCGTGGGCGTGATGATTTATTATTTATTCAAGTTGCGCACCAACGAAAAAGTGCCCGCAGGCTATGTGGCATGCATCTCGCTGATTGCCGCCGGAGCGTTGGGCAATGTAATCGACTGCATTGCCTACGGCTTGATTTTCAACGAATCCACACCGGTGAGCGTGGCGCAAATTTTCCCGCCCGGTGGCGGCTACGAATCCATTTTCCATGGCCGTGTGGTGGATATGTTCTATTTCCCGCTCTTCACTTGGCCCGATTGGGTGCCCTTGCTCGGAGGTTCGGAGTTTTTCCAACCGGTATTCAATTTCGCCGATGCTTGCTTGTCGGTGAGCGTGATTGTGCTGGTGTGCTTCTACAGCAAATATTTAGTGGCGGAGGAGAAGAAAAACGAAAATGCCCACAGCGATGCTGCCAATCCACAAAATCACGATTCCTGATTCCTAAACAGTAATAAAAGTGAAAATTCGCTTGCTTATCATCTCGTCGCTGCTGGTCGCCCTCTTTTGCGGGTGCGACAAAGCCCCTAATGGGGTGATTAAAGAAAGCGATTTTGCCGATTTTCTCTACGACCTCTACCGCTTGGAAGCCATCATCGAAGCCAACCCCGATATGTTTCCCAACGATTCACTCAAAAGGGTGGCTAAGCAGTCGCTATTTCAGAAGCACGGCATCACACAAGCCGACTACGATTCGTCGATGGTGTGGTATGCCGCCAATTTCAAAGCATATTCCACCGTACACAAAAAGGTGGTGATGCGCCTTCAAGACGATAAAGCGCTGCTCACCAAAGAAATGATTAAAGCCCCGCAAGACCATAAACAAGCATCCGGCGAGCGACATCAGCGCAAAATGTACGCTTCTAAAGGCGACACCGCCGACATCTGGACCGACACCCGCTCGCTTATGCTCACCCCGGGACTCAAATGCGGGTATTTCACCTTTGAATGCCAGCCCGATGGCGAGCACCTGAAAGGCGACAAGTATACCCTCTCGCTAAAAATGCTTTGCTTTAGCAATACGTTCTCACTCATGCTGGCAGCGGAATATCAAGATGGCTCGGTGGCTTTGATTCACCGAAATGCATCGATGGAAGGATGGACCAACCTTGCACTCCAAACCGACTCCACTCGCAATGTGCGCCGCATTTACGGCTATATTAAATACAATATCACCGGGGCATCTACAGTGAACTATCTCGACAGCATCGCCTTACTGCGTACGCACCTCGACCGCGGCACCTACCCCAACATCAATGCACAAAAATTTATCTCTAAGCAGCATAGCCCTATCGCCCGGAATCTCAATTCCAAACCCATTGCGGGTGGACCACGCGAAGTGGCTACACAGCCCAAAAAACTCTATACCCCCAAACCCGGAGTGAATAAGAGCGGAGTGGTGCGAAGGCTCAAGCCGCCGCAATAAAAATTGGTTTGCTCGCGAGAATTGCTGGTCCATAATTCGCCAAAGTAACATTCTATGTGCTGTCGTATCACTTTCTTACACTATCTTTGCACTTGGCTTTACAACGAACCATAACATTATGTTTATTATAAAAGGTATTGAAGCATTTGGCAACTACTGCTCCCTAATGTGGAACAGTTTTGGAAAACCGGAAAAATGGAAAGAATTTTTCCGACGCTATCTCAATGAAATATCCAAATTGGGCATCGACTCTATCCCCCTCATTCTCATCGTGTCGCTGTTCATCGGATGCTTGTGCACTATCCTCATCAAGCTGAATATGGAAAATCCGCTACTGCCACGATACACGGTGGGATTCTCCACTCGCGAAATCATTTTGCTGGAATTTTCTTCTTCCATTCTCTGCTTGATTCTTTCCGGAAAAATCGGGTCGAACATTGCATCCGAAATCGGCACCATGAGGGTAACGGAGCAAATCGACGCGCTCGACATCATGGGGGTGAATTCTGCCAACCATCTCATCATGCCTAAAGTGCTGGGATTGGTCACCATCATGCCTTTCCTCGTGGTAATCACCATGGTCACAGCGCTCTTTGGCGGATGGGCAGTGTGCTTCACCGGCATCCTCGACCCCGACACCTATATCTATGGCATACAAACCGACTTCGTGCAATTCAATGTATGGTTCGCTCTCATCAAATCGCTCGTGTTCGGTTTCATCATCTCCAGCATCTCGGCATACTATGGCTACACGGTGAAAGGTGGCTCTGTGGAAGTGGGTAAGGCGAGCACCGACGCCGTGGTGATGAGCAACATCATCATTCTCATTTCCGACGTGATTCTCACCAAACTCCTCCTAATGTAAACAACCCTTTGAAGCCCAACACTATATGATTGAAGTAAAAAATCTTGATAAATCGTTCGACGGGGGCACACGACAAGTGCTCTTCAACATCAACGCCAAATTCTACGATGGCAAGGTCAACCTAATCATCGGTCAAAGCGGCTCCGGAAAAACCGTGTTGGTGAAAAACCTTGTGGGACTCTTCAAACCCGAAAAGGGCGAAATCCTTTACGACGGACGCGACATCACAAAAATGGGCAACAAAGAGATGAAGGAAATCCGTAAAGAAATCGGAATGCTTTTCCAAGGCTCTGCCCTCTTCGATAGCGAAACCGTGATGGGAAACGTGATGTTTCCGCTCATGATGTTTTCCTCCCTTTCACACGAGGAACAAATCCAAAGAGCACAATTCTGTATCGACCGCGTGAACCTATCCGGCAGCGAACATAAATATCCGGCAGAACTCTCCGGCGGTATGCAAAAGCGAGCCGCCATTGCACGAGCCATCGCACTCAACCCTAAATACCTGTTTTGCGATGAACCCAACTCGGGATTGGACCCAAAAACCTCCATCGTAATCGACCAACTCCTTTGGGACATCACACATGAATTTGGCATCACCACCATCATCAATACCCACGACATGAACTCCGTGATGGGAATCGGCGAAAACATTATCTTCGTAAACAAAGGACACATTGGATGGATAGGCACAAAAGAGGAAATCTACGACCAAGACAACGACGACCTCAACAATTTTGTATACGCCACCGACCTCTTCCGCGACGTAAGAAAATACCGACGCCAGCACGGCTACACCAAAACAAAAGTAAACTACTAAAGCACAACCCCACTTCCGCAATCACCGCAGCAGGCACAACACTTTGCGCCCGCCCCGCTAATCCCTTGTCGTTTTCCCCCATTATGGTGCGCCCGGAAAAATTCCACCCACCGGTAGGGACATGCCTCCGGCATGTAATGGCTACAAACCACTATGTTACAACAAATTACAAACGACTCATTGGGGCGCAATACGTTGCGCCCGCCCCTCAAATCCCCTCACAGGAGCTCCATACCTTCCGAATATTCCGGTTATTTCAAACGCCGAGCGCCGTCGGAGACGGCTTATTGTGGTTAACATGCAAGCGGAGGCGCAGCCGGAGCGCAGCTTGGAGCCTGACTTGAGCAGATTATGAGCCTCGGAGAGGGTCGGTTGTGGCAAGTCATCATCAAGCTGTTACAAGTGTTCCACACACTTCACTCTCTTCCCTTCAGGTACGTCTCATACCGGACTACACCTGAAACACCAAATTGAAGGTTAGTCGCGCTTCGCGCTTGGTTAGGGGGGCTCATTGCTTGAGACACCACGATGAACGAAAACCAAAACGAAAACGAAAACCTTTTCCCTTTGTGAACACTTGAAACACCTGAAACACCTGAAACACTTGAAACACCATGGCACTCGTTGACTTGTTGTCTCGTTGACTCCAATACATCAAAGAACTCCGGGGCAAAGATATGGCGGGAGGTAAAGTGAAGTCAACCCCAATACTGCACACAATTCACAATTCATAATGCATAATTGGTTTCTGTCCCTATCGCTAAGATTCAACATCCTTAAATATAACAATTGGGGCGATTTTTCCATAAAAATGGGGGAAATATGTTACAAAACGTGCAAATTGTAACATCAAGTTGAAAAAAACGCCTCAATTTCCATTTTTATTACTTACTTTTGCACGCAGTAAACTCTTTTTATAATCAATACAAAATTCTTCATTATGCTAAAAAGAACCATTTCGCTGATGCTGCTATTATTGGTGACGATGGCAAGCATGGCACAGCAACAAAAGGAAGATGCCAATGGCGATAGGCAAGTAAATCTTTCCGATGTCACGACTGTGATTAACCACATTCTTAGTCCGAGTGCCCCGGCAATTGACAACAAAACCTTCAAGGTGAATGGGGTAAGTTTTGACATGATTGCTGTGGAAGGCGGCTCATTCTCTATGGGTGCCACTTCCGAGCAAGTGGGAGATGCCAAAAACAATGAATACCCTGCCCATCCGGTGACATTGTCTTCTTTCTATATTGGCAAAACAGAAGTTACACAAGCATTGTGGGAAGCGGTGATGGGAATCAACCCCAGCTATCATAAGGGAGAAAAACTGCCTGTGGAGCAAGTGTCGTGGGACGATTGCCAAACCTTTATCGCCAAATTGAATCAGCTCACCGGCCAAACATTCAGCCTTCCCACCGAAGCACAATGGGAATTTGCAGCGCGTGGCGGAAATCTAAGCCAAGGCTACAAGTTCAGCGGGAGCAACACCCTCTCCGAAGTGGGTTGGTACTCTGATAATGATGAGGGCGTTGAGGGCGACGATGACCCCTATTTTGGCGGACCCCACCCGGTAGGCACCAAGCAGGCCAACGAGCTGGGCATCTACGATATGAGCGGAAATGTGTCGGAATGGTGTAGCGACATATTTAGCGACACCTACTACAGCAAATCCGAATACTGGAATCCTACCGGACCCTCAGAAGGCGATGCGCGCGTGGTGCGCGATGGAAGTTACTGGAATTTTGCTGAATACTGCCGCGTGTCGCGTAGGAGTGGTGGTACACCTTCAAATTCTACTTCCATACTTGGACTGCGATTGTGCCTCTCACCCTCCGAGAATGCCGTAATTACCCAACAGCAAGCCGATGCCAATGGCGATGGGGTGGCAAATTTATCCGATGTAACCCACATTATCAACTATATCCTCAACTACAATCCTTACACCTATCAAACCTTCAACGCAAATGGCGTGAACTTTTTTATGGCAGAGGTGAAAGGCGGCACATTCTTTATGGGTAGTCCTTCCGGAGGATGGAGCAACGAGCGACCTGTGCATCAAGTCACATTAGATTCCTATTTGATTGGACAAACGGAGGTGACTCAAGCCCTTTGGCAGGCTGTGATGGGGAGCAACCCGAGCAGTTCCAAAGGTTATAACTTACCGGTGGAGAATGTGTCGTGGAACGATTGTCAAACTTTTATCGCCAAACTGAACCAATGCACCGGCAAAAACTTTCGACTCCCCACCGAAGCCGAATGGGAATTTGCAGCACGAGGAGGAAACAATTCAAATGGCTATGCTTATAGCGGTAGTGACAATATCGATGAGGTGGCTTGGTATAATGAAAACAGCGGTGGGGCATATCACCCCGTTGGCTCCAAGGCTCCAAACGAACTTGGACTCTACGATATGAGCGGCAATGCGGACGAATGGTGTAGTGACTGGTATGGCAGTTACAGCAGTTCGGCTCAAACCAACCCCACCGGTCCGGAAAGTGGAAAAAGCCGCGTGTATCGAGGCGGTTATCGTAATTCTTCGGCAAGTGATTGTCGCGTGTCGTGTCGGAATTATAGCTACCCAAGCGGAAGCGGACCGGGCTTACGCCTCTGTATCACTAAATAATTCGAGCACCATTCACCGAGAGCCATTAGCCACATCATCTATCATCGCTAATGGCTCTTGGCTATTTTTTGCTGCCGAGGGTATACTTTATGCTCCCTTTTTTCGAACGACTTTCATAACGATGAAACATATCCTCACCTCGCTCCTCACAGCCGCTCTGCTTTTGCTCACAGCCGCTTCGGCTACCGCACAAGTGAAAATCACCGGTATTGTGGTGGATGAAAAGGGACAACCCATAGAGTTTGCTTCCGTGAAAATTGCCGGCACTGCCATTGGCGTGAACACCGACACCAAGGGCCGTTACGAAATCAGCGCTCCCACGCGCGACACCGTGATGGTGGTGTTCTCCTGCTTGGGCTACAGCACCGTGCGCCGCCAGTTGCTTAAGCCTTCTGGCACCGTGAGCATCAATCCCAAGCTCTACAGTTCATCCATTGAACTGGAGGGTGTGCAAATCACGGAATTTAAAAAGCAGACCAACACGCTGCAAAGTGTCGACATTGAGTCGATGCACATGGCGCCTTCTGCTTCGGGCAATAGTGTGGAAGCCATCATTGCCACACAAGCCGGTGTGAGTTCAAAGAATGAAATGAGTTCGCAATACATGGTGCGCGGCGGTAGCTACGACGAAAATAGTGTGTACATCAATGGCATTGAGGTGCATCGCCCTCAATTAATCAGCTCCGGACAGCAAGAAGGATTGAGCGTTATCAATCCCGATATGGTGCGCTCGGTGGCGTTCTCCACCGGTGGATTCAATGCCGAATACAGCGACAAAATGTCGTCGGTGCTCGATATCACCTACAAAGAGCCGGAAGCATTTGAGGGTGCCATCTCGGCAAGCATGCAGGGCGGTAGCTTGGCGCTTGGCACTTCCACGAAGCACTTTTCCATGCTTCACGGCGTGCGCTACAAGCGCAATTCTTCGCTTCTTGGCAGCACCGACACCAAAGGTGAATACGATCCGCAATACTTTGATTATCAAACCCACATCGTGCTAAAGCCGTCAGCCAAATTCAAAATTTCTTTCTTGGGCAACATCGCACTCAACGACTACAAATTCGTGCCAAAAAACCGAGAAACGAGCTTCGGCACGTCGACCGATGCCAAAACTTTTTTGGTGTATTTCGACGGTCAGGAGCACGATAAATTCCAAACCTTTTTCGGCGCTGCCACACTTAATTATAAGCCCAATAAGGGCAACGATTTCTCGCTCATTGCATCGGCTTACCAAACCGACGAACTGGTGGCATACGATATTCATGGCGAATACTGGCTCGACCAAGCCGGTGGAGATGCTGAAGGTAATCGAGGCGAACTGGGCGTGGGTAAATACCACGAACACGCTCGCAATCGATTGCGTATCAATGTGTGGGAACTGGGCGTGAAGGGCAACACTGCCATTAGCCACAACAATTTCAGCTATGGTTTCAACATTCGCCGCGACGATATCTATGAGCGTAGCCGAGAATGGCAATGGCGCGATTCAGCCGGATATTCGCTTCCACACATCCCTGAGGAAGTGAATGTGATTTATAGCATGGCTTCAAAAAATGATATCAAAACGTCGCGATTCGCCGGCTACGTGCAAGACACCTACAAGCTCTACATGGGGGCAGGTGTACTCTCGGTGAACGCGGGCATCAGGGTATCGTATTGGGACTTCAATAAAGAAACGCTGTTCTCCCCGCGTTTCAGCATTGGATATGTGCCGGCTCGCAATTCGCGCCTCACCCTACGCCTCGCAGGAGGTATCTACTATCAAGCGCCTTTCTATAAGGAATACCGTATTCAGAAAATCGACTCGGTGGGAAATACCTACATCGCACTGAACCACAACATTAAGTCGCAACGAAGCACACAGCTGATTATGGGCGGCGACTACACGTTCCGAGCGATGAATCGGCCATTTAAATTCACCACCGAAATCTATTATAAAAATCTCGCTCACCTCAATTCCTATGAGGTCGACAACCTGAAAGTGGTGTATGCCGGCAACAACGATGGCAAAGGCTACATTGCCGGCATCGATATGAAACTCTTCGGACAATTTGTGGAGGGCACCGACTCGTGGATTAGCTTCTCGCTGATGAAAACCAACGAAAAGCAACGCGGCATCAATGTGCCCTTGCCCACCGACCAAGCCTATAGTTTTGCCCTATTCTTTACCGACTATTTCCCCAAAATCCCGCGCCTGAAATTCAGCCTCAAAGGGGTGCTCAGTGGCGGACTTCCTACCTCTGCACCCAATCACACGCGCTCCGAAGGCTACTTCCGACAGCCTGCCTACAAGCGAGTGGACGTGGGTATGAGCTACGAACTCGTGGGCCGCGAACACCGCCCCTCTTCGGGATTGCTGAGCAAATTCAAAAGCATTTGGATCGGGGTGGATGTGTTCAATATGCTCGACATCTCTAATGTGAGCAGCTACTACTGGATTACCGACATCCACAATGTGCAATATGCCGTGCCCAACTATCTCACTCGCCGCCAAATCTCGGCACGCATCTCGATGACGTTTTAATCAGCGCCCCATCTCCGGCTATCCCGATTATAGCGGCTGATATTTGCCTTTATCATAGGCTAAGGCAGCGCCAAGTGCGGTGAGAAACACGGCATGCTCGGGAATATGGAAGCGCACATTGTAGAGGTCTTCCATCACCGAAAACACTTCTCGACATTCTTCCATGCGAGTGAGATTGCCTATCATACAAAAATCTTTGATGCCGCTATTGAGGGTCGACAACACGGCTGCCGAGCCAATCGTTTCTATCACCATCATAATGATGCCTTTTGCAATATCTTCGTCGCTCACCTGATTGTTCACCGCCTTACCAAAGAGCGAGGCAGTGGCATGCATGGGCAAGCCTTCAAGCACTTCCTTGCTGATATCTTGAATCTGCAAATTCACTTTCGAGGCATCACCTTTGGCTGCCATCGCCACAAGGTTGGGGATGTTTCGCACATTGAGCAGCAATCGCGAGAGCCCTTGCAAGGTGCCGCCACCCATACTGATACCGCCGGCATGGCTGATTACGTCGCCTTTCACTTGCACCAATGTGGTGCCGGTGCCCATCGACACCACCATTAGCGGGTCGATATCCACAGCAAATTTGGCGCCCAAGCCATCGCAATCAAATTCAGCGGCACGGCTGGTGGGCAAGCCATAAATGGGGGTGGTCACACCCGAAGCACCCACCCCGGTGAGCATCACGTGTTCAATATCGGTAAGGGAGATATGATTGTCGTAAACATATTTTCCAAATGCGCCAAATAGCGAGGTGATAGGATCGGTAGCAGTGATATACATAGGCGATTGCACGTTGCCACTGTCCAACCCGATAATTTTGGTGGTGCTTCCACCCACATCAATTCCTATTACAAGTCCCATTTTTGTAGGAGTTTTTTAATTTGTTGATAATTTATGTGCAGTAAAATTAGTGCTTTTATCGAAATGCACAAAATTATTCGTACATTTGTACACGTTTTTCAACTAATAACATCGAGAATTTGGAAATTTCTATCATCATAGTCAGTTTTCGCGTGAAGCATTTCTTGGAGCAAACCATCCGTTCTGCCCAAGAAGCGCTACAAGGCAGAAAGGGCGAAATTTGGGTGGTCGACAACCATTCCGCCGACGACACAATGCCTTTCGTGAAACCCAAATTTCCCAACGTAAGGTTTGTGGAAAACGACCACAATGTGGGCTTTGCCAAAGCTAACAACCAAGCCATACGCCAAGCACGTGGCACCTTTACCATCATTCTCAATCCCGACACCATCATCACCCCGGAGTGTATCAATCAATGCGTTCACTGGATGGAAACACATCCGCAATGCGGCGCCATTGGAGCACACATGATTGATGGCAACGGACATTTCTTGCCGGAATCAAAACGCGCATTTCCCACACCATGGGTGTCGTTTTGCAAAATTTTCGGATTGTCGGCGCTATTCCCCTCTTCGCCCACCTTCGCAAAGTATCATTTAAGATACCTTGACGAGTGGCAACCACACCCCATCGACATCTTGGCAGGAGCCTTTATGTTTTGCCGTACCGATTTGCTTCAATCGCTGGGCGGTTTCGATGAAGATTTCTTTATGTATGGCGAAGACATCGATCTCTCCTATCGCATCGTGAAGCAGGGCTACCAAAACTGGTACCTGCCGGTGAATATGCTGCACTACAAGGGCGAATCCACAAAAAAAGACTCGATGCGCTACGTGAAGGTGTTCTATGAGGCTATGCTGATTTTCTACCGCAAGCATTTTCCGCGTTTCCGCACCGTGGTATATCCTTTTATCAAACTCGGGGTGCTCTTCCGGCAAGCATTGGCGGTGATGCGCCGAATGGGGAGCCGCATCATCGGTAAAAAGCAAAGCGGACTGAAAGGCCATTGGGTGGTGCTGAGCGAGCAGCCCGATGTGGTGGCTGATTGTGCCAATATCACGCAATTTGACACCGAAATCCCCGCATCCGAACCTGCCAATGTGCTCATCGACGATGCCTCTTTCTCCTATCAGCAAATCGTGGACACCATTGCATCACATCAACGCAAAAATGTGTTTTTCCACATCTTTGCCTCCCATAGCCAAATCGTTATCACCCCTAAAATGAACGGATAATGACTTCTCTTCTCCACAACGATATCATCACACTGCGAGCAATGGAGCCGCAAGACGTAGACCTGCTCTATGAATGGGAAAACGATACCGACCTCTGGACCGTGAGCAACACGGTGGAACCCTATTCGCGACACGCCATCACGGAGTATGTGCAAAATTCAGCCGCCGATATCTACACCAATCGCCAATTGCGCCTCATGATTGTGCTCAATGCCTCCGGAAAAACCATCGGCACCGTAGATTTTCTCAATTTCAACCCTATCCACAACCGAGCCGAACTGGGCGTGCTTATCTGCAAAGCATATCAAGGTCAAGGGCTTGCCGACGAAACGATGAAGGTGGTCAACCAATATGCTGCATGCGGGCTGGGATTGCGCCAACTCTACGTCTACATTCCCGAAACCAATATCGCCTCCATCGCTATGGCACACCGCGCCGGATTTGAGGAAGTGGGCATACTACGCCACTGGATTCGCAGCGGAAAAGCCTACCAAAATGTAGTCCTCCTCCAAAAAATCTATTAACCCACACATCGCCCCTATATATCACATTTATGGCAATCAGCAATGGTGTGCCCACACAGCAGCGAAAAAAAATCCGCAAAGGGATGCACACACCATAAGTCAAAAACAAAGATGGGGCCGGCTTCTACAGCTCTCCCCATCTTCTTCATTTGTTAAGAAACTGATTCGTGTTTCTTCCCTGACGCAATTCGCTATAGGAATTGCATTTTATCTATTGCACGGCGTGCACATTAATTCACGATTTGGTTCACCAAAGCAGTCACGTCGCTCACATTCACATCGCCGTCGCCATTCACATCGCCCGCAGTGGCTTGCGTGCCCTGCGTGATTACAAAAAATTCTTCCGCACCCGGACACATCATTTTCACCACGCACTTTCTGCCCGCCACACCTTCAGGATGGGCGTCCACGGCAAAAGTCACATCGGTGAGGTGATTATACTCGGAATCCCCATATTGGTCAACATAGCTCACATGCACCCATTCAGGCAATTCGTTATTTTGGTCATCGGTAATAGCCCATTCTTCGCCATTGCTCCACGAATACATTTGTGCCGTGTAGGAGCCTCCATCGGCTGGGAATTCTTTCTCACCCGTTTCCGACATATAGTTATACACCATAAAGGGGCGTTGGATATTGGTGAACACCGTCACACAGAAGCACACACAGCCACAGAAAAAAGTATCGATTTCTTCATAAGCAAAATCATTTAATCAAAAGTTAATAAATTTCCCTAAAAATTAGAGCGGCAATAATACCCGACCACAAATTTAGCAAAATTTCTTAAAATCCGAAACAAAACCCAACAAAAAACTAACATTTTGCCACGGCTCTTTCATTTAACAACGGATATGATTGTCCGCTTTTGTGGCGTGCAACGAAAATAAAGCCGCCTACCACAAAAAAACTACAGCATCGTATGGGAGGTAGGCACTGACGTGTACTGATTTAGGTTGACAGTTTTGTTTGTTAAAACTGATATTGTTTACAACGCCAAAATCATATTCCTTAAGTGGTTGACACCACAAGATTCAGTTCTGCAAGCTATAGGCACAGTTTATTTTCGGCGAAGCCGACTTTTTTCCGCGAAGCGGCTTTTTCTTCGGGAGGCGAGGGATGTGAGTAGGTTGCTTCGCACCCCACCGTTGGCGCGAGCGGGGAAAACCTAAAAACTCGTTTTCAGGTTTTATCCCACTCGTCGTCCCACGAAAGGGCTTCAGCCCTCACATCCCCGCCTCCCGACTTTTTGTTCTCTTCCATCCCACCCACCCCCATCCCTCCAAACCTCACCAAATCAAGCAGCCGCTATCAAAAATAGCCGTAAATGAAAGAGCCGTGGCGTATCGTAAAATAATCCCGTGATATTTACATTTATGTAAAACTTTTTTAGTAACTTTGCGTTGCCATTATAAACGCAAGGTATTATGAGCGAAGTAGAACTACTTTTGGTAAACAGCAGCAAAAGTTGCACCATGTACACAATACAATTCTTGTCTGATGAACAGAGCGAATTTGAGAAATTCGTATCTAAATTCAGGCAAGACGCTGAATTGAATCCTGATTTTCAGGCTATCATGCGTTTTGTAGAACAGATTTTATCTAATGGAGCATTAGAGAGATACTTCCGCAGAGAGGGAAAGATGAGTGATTCGGTTGTCGCTCTCCCTGTTCTGAAATCGAAACTCCGTTTATATTGCCTTCGTTTGACAGATAAAATTCTAATCCTCGGCAACGGTGATATCAAGCGCAGCCGCACTTACGAGGAAGACGATACGCTTCAGGGTTACGTCATAGACTTGCAGAAGTTTGAGCGCCTGCTTAAACAGGAAGTCCGAGCCGGAAACGTGGAGATTACAGAAAAAGAGATACTAACCGATAAAACTTTTGAAGTATGAGAACTGCAAATATATCATTACAGGAGATTTTTAACGAAATCCCGGTCGAAAAACGCGAGGCAACCCGCCTTTCTTTTGCAATTTCAAATCGGCTTGCCGCTCTTATGCAGGAAAGAGGACTTAACAAAAAGCAGTTAGCCGAAGCCCTCGGCAAGCGTCCTAATGAAATCACACGTTGGTTGAGCGGGGAGCATAACTTCACCATCTCGACCCTCGCCATGCTGTCGACTTTCTTTGGCAAGTCTATTATAAACGTATGATTAAGCTATGAGAACTGCCGCTCCTATGAAGAATAATTTATCTGCCAATTCCGGTTCAGCACTTCGTTATGGTATGTTCATTCCATTGGCTTTTATGATAGCGTCGGTA
>SFWW01000040.1 GCA_004559845.1 bacterium | reverse complement strand
GGCAGCATCACCACAAATTGCCCTAATGCGCCATCGGCACGGTAGGCGCCGGGGTGCTCGCACATCCATATTTGATAGCCGTAGCCGGGACTTTTGGTGTGGCTGGCGGAGCCTTCCGGATAGGGATACACTTGGCGCGATGTGGCGGTTTCCACCCATTGTTTCGACACCAACTGATGGCCGTTCCATTCGCCTTTTTGCAAGAGTAATTGCCCGATTTTGGCTTGCGATTCGGCACTGAGGCGGAGCCCCCATCCGCCGGTGTTGATGCCGTGCGGACACTCTTCCCATTGTGCGTCGGTGATGCCCATTGGGGCAAACAAGCGAGGGGTGAGCAGTTGCATCATCGTTTTGCCGGTAGCGCGTTGCACAATCGCCGACAGCAGGTAGGTGCACATCGAATCGTATTGATATTTGGTGCCCGGCGCATCGTTCACCGCTTTGTGGAGCATCTCCCACACCCAGTCGGTGGAGTGGGAGCGCATCGTCCAATCGGGAGTGATGCCCGATTCCATTGTGAGCAAATCGTGAATGGTGATATTCGCCAAATTTTCAGAGATGTGTTCCGGCAATTTGTCGGGGAAAAAGGTAATCAGGCGGTCGGAGGTGCGCAGCAGTCGGTCGTCCACACAAAGTCCCACAGCCAGGGCAGCCACCGTTTTGCTCTCGCTATAGAGCGTGTGCGCGTGCCGGGCACGGAAAGGCGCCGGATGTAATTCGCCAATCACCTTGCCATGGCGAAGCACCATCACATGGTGAACTTCGGTTTGTGGAATGTGCAACAAAGAATCGAAATACCGTGCCACTGCTTGAGGAGCCACACCTTCAGCGGCAGGAGTGCTGCGCGGCAGCGGTTGCGCCAAAGCAACCATCGCCATGGTCATCCACAGCCCGCCGCAAATAATCAGTTTTCGCATCATTTTCATAGCGCAAAATAGTTTATCCAATTCAATCTCCAACTTCTAATTTCTAATCAATTGGAATCTGTGTCCAGTGGATGGGTAAAAGGTCGGGATAATCGGCGTTTTTTGCCCATTTTTGCGGTGCAATCACGATTTTATCGTCGTTTTCGGTCAACCATGCTGCCCACCAACTCACTAGTCGATTAGCCATAATGATGTGTTGGGCGTGGCAAAAATATGCCATCAACGAGGTTTCGGCTTCGGCGGGATACTGCACCAATTCTGCTTTGGCACCCTGGAAATTGATATGGGTTTTTACCCATTCAATGTCGGTGGCAAATACATAGAAATGCGGATGATGGAAGGTGGACAATATGTTGGCGATTGCCCAATTGTAGTAGTCGGGCGTACAGGTGTTGTCGGCGCTTCCGGGTTCGTGCACTTGCATCACCACGGTTTTGCCTTGCTGCAGCATGTGGACCATACTCGCCGACGATGCCGGGAGTGCTTTTTCGGGCACCACAAAAGCGCGCTTAATATCTGCTGCCACCGCCTCGAAGTAGCGTGGCGATAGCCATTGTCCGTCGAAATAGGTGTTGGTTTTGTGCAGAAGTGTGGCATCGAATTTCCCGTCGAGCGGGTCCGTACAAATCTCTCCCGGCATTTTCTTCATTTTGCCGAGCACACGGTTTGCCCACCCGGCTTTGCCAAAGGGTTTTAAATCGTCTGCTTGTGCCACTCTGTAGCGAGGCAGTTGAAATCGCGAACTAATCCACTTCCCTTGTGGCACGTGCAGGCGCGCTTCGGTATCGTGCTGTAGCAAAGCGTAGTAGAATGCGTATTGAAACATTTGTTGGGCGACACTGCCGCTAATTTTCACAATATTCATCATTTCAAAGCCAGAGCGAAAAATGCTCGTATTGCAATTTGGGGTTGATAATAAATATACCGATTTTTTCGTTGGTGTAGGTTTGTCCGTAGTGCCCTGCGGCGATGCAATCCTTCCATAGGCGATGCATCAAGGGATTGTCGTGCAAATGGCACAAAATCAGCACTGCTTGCTTTTCCACCCACGGAAGAATCGCAGATTTTAGCGTAGAATAGTCGATTTCATCGTCGATTTCGTGGATCAGCACGAAAGGTTGTTCATCTTCCGCTAAGGCGGCAAAGTAGTGCGTCAATGCTTCGGAGAATTCGGAAAAGGAATGCACCGATTGGGCGGAGAATGCGGCTTGAAGGTGTGCCACTGCTTCGCTTGAGGTGCCCGCCAAATACACCTCGCTTTTGCCGGATACCGCTTTTACGCTTGCCGCTTCCACCCCATAGCGCGAGCCCACCACTAACAGGTGGCGCGGATTGTAGAAATTGGCGATGCGAAACAGCATCTTCACCGTCGACATCCCTACCACGGCGCTGCGCCGGCGTCGCCTGGGCACCATCTCGAGGGCATGGGCGCGAAAGCGCTTCAAATCGGCGTAGGCATAATAGGGACAGCGTTCGCCCAGCACGCGCTGCACAAACCCGAACGCAAAGGGCGAATGAATACCGAAGCCGCCACTTCGGTGATGGCGGCTCCAGGCTGTTCGGTATCGATGTATGCGTCCCATCTTTCAACGAAACAATCTCTTATTTTTCGTTGTTTTCAACGATTTCTTCGGTGTTTTTGCGTCGGAAAATGGCGGGCACTGCGATGGCTGCCAACACTGCCACAAAGATGAGGATGATGGCAATTTTGGCGATGGAATCGGTGGTTTCCACTTTTTGCGGCTTAAATTGCATCTCTATCGTGTGGTCGCCGGCGGGGATTTTGAGGGCGCGGAGCACGTAGTTCACTCTACCCAATTCTGCCGGTTTTCCGTCGATACTCACGTCCCAACCCCATGGGAAATAAATTTCGCTAAACACTGCCACGCCGCCTTTGGCACTATGGCTGTGATAGGTGAGGCGGTTGGGGGCATAAGTGGTTTCAAAAATGGTGTCGCCCGGTGCGGAGGCAACGGCTTCGCCCAATGCCGGTTTGAATTTGGCATCTGCCACGGCATGTCGGGCGGCATTGAAAGAGTCGAGGAATTTCATTTCGGCATCGGCGCCGGTCACGTAGGTGAGCGAATCCACAAACCACGCATTGCCTAAGGCTTCGGGATTTTGCTGTGCGGTGTTGTCGTCCACCCTAATCCAGCGGGTGTTGAGCATATTGAGCACCTGCATATTGTTTCGACTGATTTGACGGTCGATGAGGTCGTTGTAGCGCGCTAATTTTGCGGCATGGTAGCCGCCCACGGTTTTGTGGAAATAGGAAGAATTGGGTTGCGAAAAACCTTGCACATCGAGCACGCGATAATTTTGTGTGGTGTCTTTGAGGATGGTTTTGTCGGCTGCCGTGGGCACAAATTGTGTGCTTTGCACATCATCTTTCGCCACAAATGAGTATTTATCAATGTAGCGCTTGTTCACTGCAAACATATCCACCAGCACCACGGCTGCCACCAGCACCACCGGCACTGCCACGTGGGTTTTCAGCACGCCTTTCAGGTAAGCAAATATGATGCCGAAGCCAATGGCAATCACCACCAGCGAGCGCCAAGCGTCGGAACTCACCATCGACAATCGGATGGCATTCACATTGGCATACACGTCGGCAGGCACTTCGCCGAGTTGCTGCTTAATCATATCAAAAATGCGTTGGTCGCTTTCGGAATAGTTTTGGAACAAACTCGGGAACACCGCAAACAGCAAGCAGAGCGCCGCACACGCGCCAAAACTCGCAAAGAAGGCGATGCGGTGCTTTTTGAGGAAGTCGGCTTCGGTGAACACTTGATAAAGTGCCAGCACGGCAAGCAGCGGTATGGTGAATTCGGCTATCACCAAAATGCTCGCCACCGTGCGGAATTTGTTGTACATCGGGAAATGATCGATGAAAAGGTCGGTAAACCACATAAAATTATGACCCCAAGAGAGCAATATCGACAGCACCGTTACTGCCAAAAGTGCCCATTTCACCGGTCCTTTTACCACAATGCACCCCAGCACGAAGAGCGCAAAAATCAGCGCTCCCACATACACGGGGCCGTTGGTCATGGGTTGGTCGCCGAAATATTGGGTAAACATTTGCATACACTGGCGGCTGATGGGGTCGATTTCGCCTTTCATATCGCGCTTTTCGTATTCCGGCGTGTCGGAAAGCGAGAGCATGCGATTCGAAATCACCGCAGCATTTTGCTCATCTTGCGTGGGTTTTATCGATGCTCCGCCGTTCACGTTGGGCACCAGCAAGGTGAATGTTTCGCCCTTGCCATAACTCCACTGGGTGATGTATTCTTTATCCAAACCGCCGCCTTTGGTGGTTTGCGCCGGCGCTGCATCGGCAGTTTTCACCGGGGTGAGCTCGCTGTGCCCGCCGCGCATGGTTTCTTTCGAATATTCGTAGGTCATAAACAGGTTGGGCGCATTGCCTGCCAATGCCAGCAATGCCGCCACGGCAAGGCTTCCGGTGGCAATACACCAGCGCTTGAGCTGCTTTTCTTTGATGGCTTCACACAAATATGCCACCACCAATGCCACCACCACAAAGGCGGAATAGTAGGTCATCTGCACGTGGTTGCTAAAGAGCTGTAGCGCCGCAAAAAGCGCCGCAATGGCGGCTCCGGCGAGGTATTTGCCGCGATAGCACATCACGATACCCGCTATGGTGGGCGGTATGTAGCAGAGCACCAGCAGTTTCCAAATATGGCCGGCGCCTATAATGATGAAGAAATAACTCGAAAATGCGTAACCGATGGCACCCAACACGGCATAATACCACTTCATATCAAATGCCAGCATCAAAATATAGAAACCCACTAAGAGCATAAAAAGCCAACTCACATAAGGTGGCATGCCAAAGAGGCGTAGCGAATACACCTTATCCACGGTGCTGAGCAGTCGGCTGCTTTCGTAGTACGGACTGATTTGGAAGGTGGGCATCCCGCCAAACAATGCGTCGGTCCAACGCGTAATTTCGCCGGTTTTTTCGTAGTAAGCAGTCGCCTCTTGTCCGTTGGCAGTGCCTTGCACCATATCGTGCTGCTGCATCACATCGCCTCGCACATCATTGGGGTAGAAATACACCCACGAGAGCACAAAGAAAAACACAATAGAAGCCGCAAAGGTAAGTAGCGACTTTAGCTTTACAACGCCTAATAGGCTCTTGTCCAATTTTTTATCCATTATATCTTACTAATAATTATCAATTCGTTAGATTCCTTTCCAAAATTACAAAAAATTCCCCAACTGACCAAACCTCCCACTCCCTGCCCGTAAATCTAAACTTTTGAGGGTGTTTTTTTGTTTGTTATATAAAAGTTTGTATTTTTGTTTTTAGATTTGAATTTTGTGTTTTAAACTTATAAATTTTTGTGCTTATGAAAAAGAAAATGATTGTTGCTGCTTTTGTGGTGGCTATGGTGGCTTGGTATTCGTGTGCGAAAACGGAATCGGCTACTGCACCGAGCACTGATGCCGACACCACTGCGGTGGAAGTAGTGGAAGCCGCTCCGGCGGAGGAAGACCGCAGCGAGGAGATTCGCAACCGTGTGACCTACGACTTGGCTTACTATGAATTGCACGGACCGGTGCAAGTGCTCAAGGAAGAGTATCACACCGTCACATTCAATCAACAAGGAGAGCTGGTGTCGCTTGATGGCTACAACCCTTTCACCGTGAATGTTAGTCAGATGGACCCTCAGAACCCCAAAATCAAATTCACTCGCGATTCAAAAGGCAGAATTGTGAAACAAGAAGGATGGGAATATTTGGAAGAATATAAATGGGATGGTATGCGATTAGCCTCGTCGAGATGGGATGGCGAAGGAATGTGGGGTGAGTGCACCTTTATCTACAATGCCGATGGATATGTTACCTCCATTCGGTCGGCAGAAGGGGACTACGACACGCCACCCTCTTCCACCACCACATCACAAATCACTTATATTGATTTCGACGAATACGGCAACTGGACTGCTCGCAAAGCCAATGGCAACACCGAGCGGCGCATCATTGAATACTACCCCGTGCAATAAGGAGGTGCGTGCGCGTCAAAAATTGTGATTTTGAAAACATTTGCCATCAAAAGCACCAATGCTTTGATGGCAAATGTGTATATACTACATGGTAGTTTTTTTATCGCTTTTTGGCGAGCACTTTCACTTGGTCGATTTGCTTGCCGGTGCGGTCGTAGAGGGTGAGGGTGAGGTGTTTGGGATTGGCATCAAGGAGCATGCCGCACACGGTTTTTTCGCCCTCCGTCCATATTTTTTTAATCACGTCTTTGTTGTGTGTCCATTCTCGGGTGCCTTGTCCGCGTTCATTGTCGGAAGAGGCGGTTTGCACATACACCGTGCCGGTGGTGCCGTCGGTTTCTTTGCCTTGATAGAGGGCGTTGGTGCGCACGTAGATATGGTTGTTGCCGGCTAATGCCAAGTCCACGCCATATTCGTCGAAGAGGTTGCTCCAGCGGGCTATTTGTGAACTTTTCCCATCATTGCCATAAAACCATTGATAGTGTTCGCACACAATCACATATCGCGCTTTTTTTCGCTCGGAAGCCATCACTTGTCGGAACCAATCTTGCGCTTTGGCAAGCCCTTCGTCGGTGCGCATATGTTCATTATTGAGCATCACAAACAGCGCATCGCCATAGTGGAAATAGTAGCACACGCCCTCTTCGCCTTCATAGCCATTGCGCGGATAGTGGTTGGCATCGCGGAAAAAGTGGTTGGTGCGTTTGGCGTAGCCACGACTCATATCGTCGTGGTTGCCGTTCACCCCTGCCCACATATAGCGGCGAAAAATGGGCTCTTCGTACATTGATTTCCAAAACGAATAACTGCCACCCCAGGCAATCACGTCGCCCAAATGGAGCACCCAATCCACCGACGGATCAATGTTGCAAATGGTGTCAATCATCGCGGTGGCGGCTTTTAGGCGCCCGGGGAGCGGGGTGTAGTGGTGGAAATCGGCAATCACACAGGCGCTCCATTGCTTGGCGCCGGCAGTGCGGAAGCGGTAAATGGGCGTGCGCTCATCGCCTGCCACTATGCGATACATGTAATCGGTGTTGGGTTTGAGTTTTTCAATCGTAGCGCCCCATTTATTGAAGGTCCAGCGCTCTACGAAATCCTCGCCTTGCCACGTTTTGCTCAGCAGGCTATCGAAGGTGGTGCACAAGCGCATTTCGGCATTTGCCACGCGTCGCGCCTTGCGCCACATCACATCGGAGGCTTCGGTGTAGAGCACGTCGCATTGGCTCACATTCTCCGGAGTGGCCCAACTCACATTCATGGCGCGCGAAGCATCGGCAGCCGGACAGGTTTCTACACTAAACACACGTTGCGCTTGAGCTGCGCTCACTGCTAAAAGCAGGGTTATCATCCACAAAAAGCTTCTCATAGAAAATGAGTATTAGAAAATTTTTTAACAAAGTTAGCAATTAATTTTTGAAAAATACGCCATTTCATCGCAGAATTTGGACAAAATCTTACAATGATTCCTCTGAAAAACCATGTGCATCGACCAAATCTTTGCGTTGCTTAGCTTCACCCCCATCGCAAAAAATTCACGGTTTTATGTTACAAAACGACAAAAATGTAACATCAAGTTAAAAAAAACGCTAATTTTACGAGCGAAATTTTCTAATTTTGCCACAAATATAATATGAGTTGCGACATTTGTGAACCCAACCTCGGCGCTTCGCATCTATTAGCGGAATTCAAATTTTGTTTCATTTTCTATATATTATTTTTTATGCAACGAATAGCAAGCATCATTTTTGCATTGGCGGTTGTGACTTTTGCCGCCCCGACAGCATTGGCCGGCACGCCGGTGATTCCCGCCACGCCCACCATCTCGGATTGGTATGATGGCAACGAATCCGATGGCACTTACGTGCATACCCTCACCACTTCTATCCCTAAAGTGGATACCAATGGCAATGCCCTCAACGAAAACAATCTCTACTACATCGTGTGGTATAGGAAGGGTACGGAGGTGACGCCATTTTTGTTCACCAATCCTCCTTACACTTTCCATGGTGGCAATATCAAGGTGCCTCGTTTAGACGAAATGCCCTACGCGGCAACGGCTTCCCGAAATGGCAGCTCTTTTACCGACGATGCCATCGAGTATGGCGGTAGGTTGATTGGTTTGTATTCTGAGGTGCCCGACGAAATCGGTTTGCAAAGTGTGTATTACGTGGATGGATATCGCTGTTTTTCCGATATCTTCTGGCACAAGCCCGACCTCACACACGCCACTCGCATCGAAACCTTGGACCACCACCATAATGTGATTAAGGGCTTTGCCTACAAGATTACACCGGAGGAAAACACGAAGGTGACCTACGACCAAATCGGCAATATCACCATTGAGTTTACCAATTTTAGCCAAATTGACGTCCTCGATGCCGGTGCCATCACCGTTACGCAAAACGATATGCCTATCACCGCTGCAGTGACCCACGAAAAGGGATCCAACCGTGTGAATATCGCCGTGTCGGATTTCGTGTATTTGGGTGAAAGCCAATCGGGCTATTTCGATTTGTCGATTAAGCGGAGAGCGATTAAGGGCTACCACGCCAATGGCGACTTTGAATACAACGAAGATTTGATGTCAATGAAGTGGTTCTACGAAATCGTGCCGAAGCCGGTGGTGGTGAACTACACCACCAATCCCGCACAGGGGGTGGTGACCTCCGACCAACTGGTGTATATCGATGTTACAGTCACCAATTTTGCCTTCGCTGCCATATCGGGATTAACGGTCACATCGCCCACCTCGCCGTTGGTTACGTTTACCCACGATGGCGAACCGGCGTGGTATCATGTGGAGCAAACTTCGGCGGCAAATGTGATTCGCCTCACGGTGAATGCCGGCGAATATGCCTCCGGAAAATATGTGCTCCGATTCGCTCCCGGCGCTCTCGATCTGTCCGAAACGTGGACCGACGATGAGTCGGGCAATGCAATCAAACACAATTCGGAGGAATTGGTGATGCAATGGACCATTGAAAGCAACGCCGACTTCTCGTCGTACAGCATTAGTAACACCGAACCATATTGCACCCAATTTTCGGGCATCGAGCTCCACTTCCCGCACCTGAAGAATATTGACCCATATATCTCCAACAAGAGCAATATCTCCGTTACACACAATGGCGAAGAACTGCCGTTTGGCTTGAGCGCTTACTACAGCTCGAGCAATGGCTACTGCGTGCTGAATGTGAGCACCACCCAGTCGCACTCCGCTCCGGGCGAATATGTGGTGACGCTCAACAAAAATTCAATTGTGGGCACCTCCGATGGCACACATTATTTCTATCTGCGCGAACCTATCCAATTCAAGAAGGTGATTATCGACCAAAATGCCTTATTGGAATACACGGTGAGTCCTGCCCAAGGCAATGTGGCTGCGCTTTCCAATATCAATATCACTTTCCCCAACGCCGACGAATTGATAACGATTCCCACACAGTACACGCTGAAGCGTGGCGCCGACGTGATTCCTTTCACCACTTCCACTTCCGGCAATGTGCTGACAGTGAAGCCGAACGAACCGCAAACCACCCTCGGCAGCTATGTGCTCACCATCCCGGCAGGGTGGATAGGTGCACGACTCAATGATATGCCTATGGGACAAAACTATACTACAGCCAACGATATCGTTTTGACCTGGACGGTGATTAAAAACACCGGCGATGTGAATGGCGACGGCACGACGAATGTGTCCGACGTCACTGCCTTGGTGAATCAAATCGTTGGGTCGGGGGCACAAGGCGCGATGTCGGATATCAACGCCGACGGCGAAGTGAATGTGTCCGACGTTACCGCGCTCGTGAATCTTATCATCAATGGTGGTAGTGGCGGCAACGAGGTCTCTAATCAAACCTTCAAGGTGAATGGCGTGAGTTTTGATATGATTGTTGTGGAAGGGGGCTCTTTCTCGATGGGCGCCACCGAGGAGCAAGGCTCCGACGCCTACACCGATGAATCGCCTGTACACCAAGTGAAGTTGTCAAGTTTCTGCATCGGTAAAACGGAGGTTACACAAGAACTATGGAAGGCGGTGATGGGCTCTAACCCGAGCTACTATTCCGGCAACAACCTGCCGGTGGAACAAGTCTCGTGGGATGATTGCCAAGAATTTATCACCAAATTGAACGCGCTCACCGGCAAATCTTTCCGTTTGCCCACCGAAGCCGAATGGGAGTATGCTGCTCGTGGTGGCAACAAGAGCCAAGGCTACAAGTATAGCGGCAGCAACACCATCGACGATGTGGCATGGTATTACTCCAATTGCGGTGCCACGCGCTCAGTAGCCACTAAGGCTGCCAACGAACTGGGCATCTTCGATATGAGCGGAAATGTGGTGGAATGGTGCAACGATTGGTACGGCGCTTATAGCAGCAATGCTCAAACCAATCCCACCGGCGCTGATAGCGGTACCACTCGCGTGTGCCGCGGCGGCGGTGGTTCCACCAATGCGCGATGGAACCGTGTGTCGATGCGCTTGAAATTCGGTCCCGCCGCGCGCGCCAACAACCGCGGCATGCGCCTCGCACTCTAAACCCTTACCGTTATCGGTAAGTGAAGAACCTTGCCGGCAGAAAATATTGGCTATAATCAGCGGAAATCACCAAAACAGTACCTGTTTCCGCTGGTTATAGCCTCTTTTTTGCGCTATAACCGGCGGAAACCATACATTTTCCACCACTTTCCGCCACTTATAACAATTTTTTTATTATATTTGCATCGGTAACCATTCAGCGAATTGTAACCATCCGAAACAGGCCGTCCGGCTGGGGATGAAAAAATCTCACGAGGGTTATTCGTGAGATTTTTTGTAGTAGTATGGTAGCAGTTGTTTGATTTGCTCGGGCGGGGTGTCGTCGTGCAGGTTGTTGAGCACATGGGTAAGCCATTCCAATGGGTTGATGCCGACGATGTCGCAGCTTTCG
>SFWW01000039.1 GCA_004559845.1 bacterium | reverse complement strand
CGTTTTTTCATCATTGTTGTTGTCAACCACTGTCCATTGGCGGAAGCCCTCTTCGGTGTTAAGGTCAGCCTTGAAGAGCTCTTGCGCATTCAATGCGCACACAGCCAGTGATGCCAATACTAAGGTAAATAACTTCTTCATAAAAATTAAATAAAGTGAATAATAATATGCAAAGATAGAAAAATATTTTGAAAATTCAGCAATTTGCACCCAAGCCAAGTGCATCGCAGCAATTTGACAAGATTTAAGAATGGAATGTGAGGGGAATTTTGTAACTTTGCATTTGTGTTTGAATTCAACCATCCAGCTATGATAGAGCCCGCATTGTATTTGATACCCGTGCCGCTGAGCGAAGGAGCTTTGCCCGGTGTGCTGCCGGCAGCCAACATTGAGTTGGTGAGTCACATTCATCATTTTATTGTGGAGAATGTGCGCTCGGCGCGTCGCTTCCTCAAAAAATGCAATCGAGAAATCAACATCGACGACCTCACCTTCTACGAGCTGAATCGGCACACCGATGCGCAACAAGTGAGCACCTATTTGCAAGCCTTAGAGCAAGGCGAACCTATGGGCGTGATTAGCGAGGCGGGGTGTCCTGCCATTGCCGACCCGGGCGCCGATGTGGTGGGCATTGCGCAGCGCAAGGGGCTGAAGGTGAAGCCATTGGTGGGACCATCGAGTATATTGATGGGGCTAATGGGCAGCGGATTCAACGGGCAGAGCTTTGCATTTCTCGGCTATTTGCCTATCGATGCCGGCGCGCGCGCCAAGCAACTGAAAGTGATGGAGCAGCGCATCGTGAAAGAGCATCAGACACAGATTTTCATCGAGACACCTTATCGCAACAATGCGCTATTGGCAGACCTCACAAAGAGTTTGCCGGCGCATTTAAAACTCTGCGTGGCGAGCGACATCACCGGCGAGCGCGAGCAAATCATCACCCGGGGTGTGAAAGAATGGGCGAAACATCCCATCGACCTCAACAAGGTGCCCACCATTTTCCTCCTCTACAAGTGAGAGGGTAATCAGTAATCTACGATGAGCAAGAAAATTTACGATAAATCAGCAAAACGATTCGGTCAGCAGTCGATTTTCTTTGACGACGACGACCTGCTTGAGCCGGAGCCGCAACAACCGCAACCCAAGCCACAGCCACAGGCGGAAGCCAAGGCATGGCGCATGCATTTTGCCAGCTTTGGAAGCGGCTCAAGCGGCAATTGTTCCTACATTGGCAATGAGCATGAGGGCATATTGGTGGATTGCGGCGTGGACCCCGACATCGTGATGAAAGAATTGGAGGCAAATGGCATCAAGATGCACAAAATAAAAGGCATCTTGCTCACGCACGACCATGCCGACCATGTGAGATTTGTGTACAAACTATTGCGCAAATATAAGGCGCCGCGCATTTGTGTGTGGTGCACCAATCGATGCCTCAATGGCATGCTGCGCAAGCATAGCATCTCGAATCGCATTAAAGAATACCACAAAGCCATTTTCCACGAAATTCCGTTCACGGTGGCAGGTATGACCATCACGGCATTCAAGCAGTCGCACGATAGCGAAGACTGTAGCGGTTTTATGGTGGAAGGCGGTGGACATCGGTTTGTGGTGTCGCCCGACCAAGGCGAAATCACCTCGCGCGCAGATTTCTACATGCGCCAAGCCCAATACTTGATGATTGAGAGCAACTACGACCGCCACATGCTGCTCACCGGCAAATATCCCGCCTATCTGAAGGCACGTGTGGAGGGAAGTCGGGGGCACCTCGACAATAAAGTGACGGCAAAATTTGTTGCCGACATTTGGACACCGGAATTGAAATTCGTGTTTCTCAACCATTTGAGCAACGACAACAACACACCCGAAATCGCATTGCACGAAACACGCTCTGCATTAGAGCAGAAAGGCATCACGGTGGGCGACGCGAGTTTTGCGCCCGACCAAGCCCAATGCGATGTGCAACTCTATGCCCTACCCCGCCTCACCACGAGCACGTGGTTTGTGTTTTGAATGAAGATTAGGGAGGGGGATAGTGACTATAGACACTATAGATGCTATAGACGCTATAGACACTATAGTGGCTATAGCCGGAATAGGATGCAATTCCGTGGGAGATGAGGGGGAACGTTATTTGGCGAAAGCGAGAGGCTTTAGTTCTTGGCAGTGAGAGTTGGTGGTGATGAGGGAACTAAATTCGGGTTTGAGGTAGGGATTGAGGGTGCTGAAGGGAATGTAGATTTCTATCACGCCTTCTGCCTCATCAGCTATGATGCCGGCTTGATAGACGAAGAACAAGCCGTTTTTGCGCAAATATATTTCTTGCGACAAGGTGTTGGCTTGTTGTAACTCCAAATTGGGTTGGTCCTCGTTTAATTTCTCAATTTTATCGTTCACGATGCTGAGCAGTTTGTTGTCAACGTCGTTGATAAAGATATCCTCTTTGCTGATGATGCTGTGGCTGTAGCGATTATAGTTGACGTAATAGGCTGTGTTTTGCGTAACTACGCCCTTATAGGAAGAACGGTTGATAGCCATCACCAAATAGTTTTTGCTGGTGAAGATAGGATAGATTTTCACACCTTGAACATTGCCGTATTTTGCAAAAATGGTGGGTGCGCTGTTGATTACTTTATAGTCGACATTGGGCACATTGAAAGCGGGTGATTTTAAAAAATTTTGCACCCCATTATCGAGTCCGCCATGGCTATTGGGGAATGCTTTTCTTGCCACTTCGGCGAGCAGCCGGTCGGTGTTGGTTTCGCCATTGATGGAGGTAGGTATATTGGTTTTCAGTCGTTTGATGCTGGTGTAGTAGGTTCTTTGGTCGGAGGGTATGACGGGTGCTTTCGAAACGAAAAACGCATTATATTCAATGGTTTGGTATTTGTCGGGGACAAAGTTTTCGTTGAGCGTGTCGGCTTCGGTAGCCAATTCGCTACCTGCGCTAAAAAAATCATTTTTTCCATCGCTATTGATGTGTCCTGCCAAATACCAGAAAGCGGTGGCGATATCTACAGCCACCAGAATGGCGATGATGATGAAATAATTTCGTTTGCTCATATCTATACTGTGCTTACTTTTGCTGAGAGGTAATGATTTCTGCTGCCTTTTTCACATTGTTCATCAGCCACATAGGGGTGGAAGTGGCGCCGCAAATGCCGATAGAATTCATTCCAACGAGCCAATTGGGGTCGATTTCCGATTCGTTGCTAATGAGGTGTGCATTAGGGTTGGCTTGAACACATTCGCTGAAAAGGATTTTGCCATTGCTACTCTTGCTGCCGCACACAAACAGAATGAGGTCGTGCTGTCGTGCGAACTCCCTGATTTGTGGAATACGATTTGCCACGGCACGGCAAATGGTGTCGAAATAGCGCAGTTGCGCGCCATTTGTCATGCGTTGTGTCACCGCCTCAATGATTTGCTTCAGTTCGTGCACACTTTTGGTGGTTTGGCTATAGAGATACACATCGTGCGAAAAATCGATTTTATTGATTTCGTGAATGTTTTCTATCACCAGCGCCTTGCCGTTGGTTTGCCCCACCAAGCCATTCACTTCGGCGTGTCCACGCTTGCCATAAATCACGATTTGCGAATCTTTCGATTCATTGTCGTAGGTGTGCTTGATGCGCTTTTGCAATTGTAGCACCACCGGGCATGTGGCATCGATGATACGAATATCGTTGCGTTGGGCCAATTCGTAAGTGCTTGGCGGCTCACCATGGGCGCGCAGAAGCACACTTTCGTGGTGAAGTTCAGCCAAATGCTCGTGTGTGATGGTGCGCAATCCTTCCTGCTTGAGTCGCTCCACCTCGTTGCTATTGTGCACAATGTCGCCCAAGCAATAGAGATGGTCGGTTTTAGCCAACTGCTCCTCCGCTTTATTAATGGCTCTGGTCACCCCAAAGCAAAATCCCGAATTTTTATCTATTTCAATGATAGCCATATCATTTTCTCCTCACACAGATCTCACGGATCTCACAGATAAAAAAGTCAAATGGTCTAAGAATATTTCGCCAAAAGGCAAAAGTATCATCTTAACTTCTTTAACTTCTTAACTCCTTAAATATTTATTTTCCTTGCATGAATTGGTGGAAATAGTCAACCGCCCATGCTATTTGCTCTTCAGCGGAAGCAAATTTGCCGCTATCCACTTCCACAGCATCGTCGGCTTTGCGCAGAGGGCTCTCTTTGCGAGTGGTGTCGAGGTGGTCGCGCATTTTCACATTGGCGATAATTTCATCGAGTGTAACATTAGAGTCGCCTTTAGCGCGCATTTCGATGAAGCGACGCTGCGCACGAATTTCAGGCGAAGTGGTCACGAAGAGCTTGATTTCGGCATCGGGGAGCACTTTTTGCCCATTTCTTGCTGCAGGCGCACCATGGCATGGCGCACTCCGGCAATGGCAGCCACCGGGCTCACATTGTTAGACACCTCAAGTCCACGGATTTCGCTTTCCACATTTTCGCCATTAAGGTAAGCCACTTGCTTTCCATCTTCGATACGGAATTGGATGTGGATGTTGGGCAACAGCGGAAGGAGTTGGTGCTCATCCACTTTGCCGTTAACAATGAGGTGATGGCGCATACAAAATAGAGCCACACAGCGATACATGGCGCCGGTGTCGATATAGGTGTAGCCCACGGCTTTGGCAAGGGCTTTTGCCATTGTGCTCTTGCCGCTCGACGAAGTGCCGTCGATAGCCACATTTATTCTTTTTTCGTTCATTGCAAATATGAAGGTGAAAAATTCTGTACAAAAATAGCAAAAATTCCCGAGATTAACCTCCCCGCATTGAAAAAAAGCGCTACGCGACACAAAACCGGGCGAGAAACGGCTCAGTAGAAAAAACTGTGTGTGGGGGGATCGTTTAAAGGCAAGAGCTGTGGGTTGTGAGGCACTTTTTTATGAGGTGGGTGTGTGGGGATATGGGGATTTTGCTTAACTTTGTGGAAAATACAAAAATTTTTACGAATGAAGACAAACGAAGCATTAGGCGAATGGTGGTCGAGTTTGACCGTGGTCGAGAAGGAACGCATCGCCTCAAAAATCAAATCGAAAGCAACCGGGAAGGAGGTAAAGGTGCATTATCCGGAATGCACGAAGGTGTGGAATGAAGTGAGTGAGGAAGTGAAACAGCGTGTTCACGACCATTGCACCGACGACCACGGACTCCTGCTGCCCGAATGGAAAGATGGCAAAAGCTACAGTTTCTGATTGCAGCCTCGGCACGGGATTCTATTGCTGGATAGTGACTTCGCCGCAGATGGCGCTTTGCAGGTATTTTTTCACCGTTTCGGGTGGCAGTCCGAGTCCGAAAAGGTACATTAACTTGGTGATAGCGGCCTCACTGGTGATGTCGTGTCCGCTCACCACACCCGCTTGGCTGAGGCAGTTGCCTGTTTCGTAGAGCGATTGTTTCACTCCTCCGTTCACACATTGGGTCACATTTAATATCACGATACCACGCTCATTGGCATCGCTAATGAGGCGAGTGAACCAGGGTTCGCTCGGGCTATTGCCGGCGCCGTAGGTTTTGAGCACAATACCTTTTATGCCCGGTGTGTGAAGCTGATGGCTCAAAATTTCGGGCGTGATGCCCGGATACAAATTCACAAACATTACATGCGGGTCCATTTCGTAGCGCACCTTCAGCGGTCGCTTTGAAGGCAATCGATAGAGAGCTTCCTCATGGAAAAAGATGCCCAAGCCAATTTTTGCCAGCTCCGGATAGTTGTTGCTCCGGAAGGCATTGAAATTGTCGGCGCTCATTTTGGTGCTGCGATTGCCGCGCCACAGATAGTTTTCAAAGAGTATCGCCACCTCTTGCACCATTGCATTGCCCGAGGCATCGGTGGCGGCAGCCACTTGGAGTGCCGTAATCAGGTTTTCTTCGCCATCGGTTCGCACCTCGCCAATAGGCAGCTGCGAGCCGGTGATAATCAAGGGTTTACTCAAATTTTCGAGCATAAAACTCAGTGCCGACGCCGTAAACGCCATCGTGTCGGTGCCGTGAAGCACCACAAATCCATCGTAGGCATCGTAGTTGTCTTCAATGGCATGCGCCATGTCGCTCCAATGCTGCGGGCTCATGTTGCTGCTATCGATGGGCGGATTGAACTGGATATTGTGGATGTCGTAGTCGAGCAGCTGCACTTTCGGCACATTTTCAATCAAATGTGAAAAATCGAACGGTTGCAACGCGTGCGTCACAGGGTTTTCAATCATCCCGATAGTGCCACCGGTGTAGATAATCAGAATTTTCGGACGTTGAAGAGCCATAAGCCGGAAAAATTTGGAATAATGGTGCTAAATGAATAAGTGTTGACAAAGGTATAAAAAAATCCTCACACGCCCAATAGTGGAGGAATTGGGAGAGAGAATCGTCAGCCACTGCTCAGTGGTCAAAAAATGTAAGAGCCGGGCTATGGAGCAGCGAAAACAGCATTGCAAATGTGCGGTTTAACAAAAAATAAAGGTGGATTAGATGGTGCGAAATGGATTTTTGCTTATATTTGTAGGATATTTGTGATTGGCAATGCCATTATTCACTTTATAGCGTGCCAATTGATATCATTAACAACAGACTTCAAAAAAAAAGCGATTGGAATATGAACTATAATTTTAAAGAGAAACAAGCCATTATATCGGTGGTGATTGCTATGGCTCAAGCCGATGGCGTGGTAGACCCCAACGAACTTGCTTACTTTGAGCAGCTTCAAGAGTTGCTCCACATTAGCCAAGCCGAATTGCGCAGCGTGACGGCTACTGTGGACAACGACTTTTCGCTCCTCGGGCTTATCGTGCTTTCAAAAATGGACAACCAAAAGAAAGCCGACGTGAAGAAAATGCTCCTGCAAATGATGACCAGCGATAGCGACATCAACGAGAAAGAACTGACGCTGTTTAATTTCATTTGCCAAGTGACGGGAATGAATCTCGCCGCCGATAGCCTCAAATCAAATCCCGATTTAGACTACGACCCCACACGCGTGCTGGATTCTAAAGCGGTGAAAGCCATTGAGGCTACCGACCAAAAATTGCTGAGCAAAGGCGAGTGATGAGATTCGGAGTTAACCAACATTAAACCATCAAGAGATGAAGGTCTTACTACATATTGCATGGGCTGTGATAGTGGTGATGTGTGCCGGAGCTTGCAGCAAGAAAGAATCGCCCAATAGCGTGAAGGCGCAAACTCAAGCCATGGAAGCAGCCATTCGGTTGGCTCAAATCGACCCCACCGACACCATGTCGCTGCAAAACGAATTGCTCAAAGCAGAAGCCATGCGCAGTGCATTCGCTTTAGATAGCGACAGTGTGGCGATGGAGCAATTCGACGAAACATTTCGCGAAACCCTCCTCGCCAAATCGCCACAAATGGCAAAGACACTTTTTGCTAAAACTCAATAACTCAATCATAAAACTATGCTTACTCTCGAAGAATACATAAAGATGGCAAACGATGAAATCAATGCCATAGCGTATCCCTCCGCCCCGTCGGGTTTATACAGTCCCATTGCCTACACCATGCAATTGGGTGGCAAACGCTTACGCCCGGCTTTAGTGCTGATGGCTTGCGATGCCTTTGGCGGCAACGTGGAGCGCGCACTCCGGCCTGCAGTGGGATTGGAACTTTTTCACAATTTCACCCTCTTGCACGATGATGTGATGGACAACGCCGACGTGCGCCGCGGCATGCCCACCGTTCACAAGCGATGGAATGCCAACACCGCCATCCTCAGCGGCGATGCCATGCTCAGCATGAGTGCACAATACATCGGGCAAGTGGACCCCAACATACTGCCCCGGGTGAACGAACTTTTCCACCGCACGGCGATGGAAATATACGAAGGGCAGCAATACGATATGGATTTTGAGGTGCGCAACAATGTGACCATCAACGAATACATAGAAATGATACGCTTAAAAACGTCGGTGCTCATTGGCTGTGCCTGCAAATTGGGCGCTATCATTGCCGGCGCCTCAGCAGAAAAAGCGCAAGCGCTCTACGATATGGGGCTCTCGTTGGGTCTCGCCTTCCAATTGCAAGACGACGTGCTCGATGTGTGGGGCGACGAAGCCTCGTTTGGCAAAGAAATTGGTGGCGACATCATGAACAATAAAAAAACGTACTTGCTCATCGGCGCTATGCAGCGTGCGCAAGGCGACGATGCCATTGAACTGCGCCGCTGGCTCAACGACTCCTACGCCATTCGCGATAAAAAAGTGCCTGCCGTGAGAGCCCTCTACGAGCGATTGGGCGTTCGCCAAGCCGCCAACGCCGCCATCGAGCATTACAACGCGCTGGCTTTGGAATCGCTGAGCAAGGCGGATTTGCCGAAAGAGGCACATAGCGCATTCGAACGGTTTATCAACGGTTTGGTGGGACGCGTGAAATAACGCATCCACCGGATGGGACACCCACGTATCCACCATACTTATTTTAAGGGAAATAATAAATTTTTAAAAACAACATAACAACTCCGATTAGAAGGCATACAGAATTGGAATGATTGATAGCCACAGTCATATCTATTGCAACGCATTTGACGATGACCGCGAGCAAATGCTCGTGCGCGCCCAAGACGCCGGCGTGCGCCATATCGTGATGCCCAACGAGAATTGCGCCAGCATCGATTTGCAAAAAGCGGTGTGGCAAGCGCATCCCGATTTGGTGTCGATGACCATCGGGCTGCATCCGGAGGAGATTGCCGACGATTTCCGCAGTCAATTGCAAGCCATGCACCACATGCTTGCCGGTGCCACCCTCCCCTTTGTGGCCATCGGCGAAATAGGCATCGACCTCTATTGGGAGCAAAACCGCCGCGAAGAGCAAATGGAGGCGCTCCACACGCAATTGCAATGGTGTAAGGAATTTGATTTACCCTTCATTATCCATTGCCGCGAAGGCGTGAAGGAGTGCTTAGAGGTGATGGATCATTTTGGGGAACCGCTACCGAAGGGCGTGTTTCACTCATTCACCGGCACGGCTGCTGAAATAGAAGCCATCCGCAAGCGCGGCGACTTCTACTTCGGGGTGAACGGCATCGTAACGTTCAAGAAAAGCCACATCAAAGAATTGTTGCCGCTCATCGGCATCAATCGCCTGCTTTTAGAAACGGATTCCCCCTATTTAGCCCCGGTGCCCAAGCGCGGCAAGCGCAACGAAAGCGCCTTCACAGTCCATGTGTGCGATTTTGTGGCAAAAGAAATGCAAATGTCCTCAGAAGAAGTGGCACGCATCACCGACAGCAATGCCTGCGATTTGTTTAGATTAACTCTCACATCATCAAATTAATATCGATATGAAACGAAGCATTACATATTTGCTACTGCTACTGCTTGCCACGCAAGTGGTGGCACAGCGCTTACCGCAACGAAGCATACCTCCCAAGCGCGAATTGCGTTCGGCATGGGTGTCGACCGTGTGGGGCATCGATTGGCCCAAACAAGGCGCATCACCTGCGAGCCAAAAAGCGGAATTGGTGCGCATGCTCGATTCGCTGAAAGCCAACAATTTCAATGCCATCAACCTGCAAGTGCGCTCCATGAGCGACGCCTTGTATGAATCAAGCCTCGAGCCATGGTCGAGCTATCTGACCGGCACCCGCGGCAAATATCCGGGCTACGACCCGCTGGCATTTGCCGTGAGCGAATGCCATAAGCGAGGTATGGAAATCCATGCTTGGATTAATCCCTATCGCTTCAGCATCAGCACCACTTGGCGCCATCCGCTCGATGCCGAAGCCAAAAAGCACCTGCTGCACTGGGGCAAATTCTACATTCTCGACCCTTCGCAACAGTGGACCATCAATCGCATCGTGAGTGTGTGTCGCGAAGTGGTCACCAAATATGATGTGGACGGCATTCTCTACGACGATTACTTCTATCCGGAAGGCATATCCTCGTCGATTTCCGCCCCCGACTACAAAACATGGCAAAATTCCGGCACCACGATGAGTTTTGGCGACTGGCGCCGCAATAATGTAAACCGCATGATAAAGGCAGTGTACGCCATGATTCAGCAAGTGAAGCCGTGGGTGCGCTATGGCATTTCGCCAGCCGGTGTGGCATGCACCAGTCAGCAATTGGCAGATAAATATGGGGTGGACCGATGCACTTCGGGAAGCGACTGGCAATACAACGGCATCTTCTCCGACCCATTGGCTTGGCTGCAAGGCAAAATGATTGACTACATTGCCCCGCAAGTGTATTGGCGCATTGGTTTCAAGCGCGCCGACTTCAGCGTCTTGGCGCCATGGTGGTGCAAAACCGCTCGACATTTCAGCCGCCCGGCATTCGTGTCGATGGGCGTGGACAAACTGGTGAGCACGAGCGAATTTCCCGAATGGGTGCAGCAAACCGAAATCCTGCGCAAAAACTGTGCACCCGACCAAGGCGGCACCATATTTTGGTCGGTACGCAACCTCTACAACAAACCCGGCTTGAGCGAACAACTCTGCCACTATCTGAAGCGCACGGTGTACACCACACCATCGCTCGTGCCGATAGCCACCTGGCGCAACCAAATTGCGCGCAAGGCTCCGGTGGTGAATTTCTTGAAACGCGAAAATGCCCAACTCAAATGGCAACTTATTCCGCGCTTGCGCTACACAGTGTATGCCTTCCCCAAGCAAATGAGTAAAGAGCAATTCCGCACCGAAGCCAAATATTTGGTATCCGTGGTCTACAACCCCGAGTCACAAGCCGACGAGGTGACCTTCACCATCCCGGCACATCTGCGCACAGGCTACCAATTCGCTGTGTGTCCCTACGACCGCTACGGCAACGAATATCCTCCCACATTTTCCAACTAATCGCACAATTCTATTACTATTAACTATATCACTTAAAAAAAACAATGAAACTACGTAACAAATTTTTGGCAATCGTAATGCTTTCGGCACTCGTGGCGCAAGCCGCCACCTACAGTGTGCCCAAACGCGAATTCCGCTCGGCTTGGGTGGCTACCGTGTGGGCACTCGACTGGCCACGCGATGCCAACGACAACGAAGCCAACGGCACCAATGCCACCGTGCAAAAAGAATCGCTGATACGCATGCTCGATTCGCTCAAGCGCAACAATTTCAACAATGTGTGCTTTCAAGTGCGCTCCATGTGCGATGCCATGTATCAATCCAGCTACGAACCCTGGTCGAGTTATCTGACCGGCACTCGTGGCAAAGCACCGAGCTACGACCCGCTGGCATTTGCCGTGGAAGAATGTCATAAGCGCGGCATGGAATGTCATGCATGGGTCAACCCCTATCGTTTCTCCACCGGCACCGACTGGAACACCGCCGCCGACCAAGAACTGAAATCGAGCGGTCACCTGCTCACCTACGGCGCCACCATCATCCTCGACCCCGGTCAGCAATGGACCATCGACCGCATCACCAATGTGTGCCGAGAAATTGTGACAAACTACGATGTGGACGGCTTGGTGTTTGACGACTACTTCTACCCCAACGGCATTCCCACCAACAGCACGGCAGAAGACTACACCGAATGGCAGGAATCGGGCACATCGATGAGCATCGGCGACTGGCGCCGCGACAATGTGAACCGCATGGTGAAATCGGTGTACGATATGATTCAGCAAGTGAAGCCATGGGTGCGCTTTGGTATCTCGCCGGCAGGCGTGGCTGCCACCAGCAGCAGTGTGGCTGCGAAATATGGCGTAGAGCCCTGCCCGTCGGGTAGCACCGATTGGCAATACAATGGCATCTTCTCCGACCCATTAGCGTGGATTTCGAGCCAAACCATCGACTACATTTCACCGCAGGTGTACTGGAAAATCGGTGCCACAGCCGACTATTCCAAAATCTCACCCTGGTGGGCTAAAGTGGCTTACAAATTCGGACGCCACTCCTACATTTCCACCTCCATTTCAAGCATCAACAATTCCAGCAATGCCAGCAACTATGTGGAATATGCCAACCAAGCGGAAATCAACCGCACGGCATCGCAGGAAGGTGCATTCGGCTCCATCTACTATTCGTGCAAATACCTGTATATGCGCAACGCCAACTCGCTGGCATCCTACCTGCGCTCCACCGTCTACACCCGCCCGGCACTGGTGCCGGCATTGCCCTGGAAAGCAGGCAACAACCCGGGACCGGTGACCAACCTCGCTCTGGGCAGCAATGGCGCCCTCACTTGGAACGGCTACGACAATGTGCGCTACTCAGTGTATGCCGTGCCTGCCACCATGAATCCCGCCACCTTCACCAAGGAAGTAGACTACCTGCTGGGGATGACCTACACACCATCCTACACCATCCCGGCGGAATACCAAGGCAACGAATGGCAATATGCGGTGTGTGTGGTGGATCGCGTGGGCAATGAATACGACCCCGTGTTCCTCGGCAGAAACCTTGAAAAACTCAACAACCCGCAACTCATTTCGCCCGCCAATGGTGCGCAAGTGGATTTGCCTTTCATTTTTAAATGGAAAGCGGTGGAAAATGCCGAATTCTACAGCGTGGAAATCAGCAACGATGCCGACTTCAGCAATGTGGCACAACGCATCAACACCACCGCCACACAAGTGCCTGCCACCGACTTTTCGGTGCTGCAACACCAAGCCACACAATACTGGCGTGTGCAGGCGTGTGCCAACAATAAATATAATGGCGTGAGCGAAGTGCGTAGCATCGTGCCTATGAAACTCGCCATCACTTATCCTACCGACAACGAGGAAGAAGTGGCACCCGATTTCACCGCAAAGTGGTATCATGCACATTCCGGCGTGGCAGCCACCGTGGAAATCTCCTACCAAGCCGATTTCTCCACCATCGCCTATAGCGGCACCTCCGCCACCGGCGAGCTCGCCATCCCTGCAGACGCCCTGGAGCCCGGCAACACCTGCTACATGCGCGTAAAGCTCTCTGTGGACGGCTACAACATGGAATCCTCCACCGTGCGCTTCACCGTGGCACACGGAGCACCGCAATTCATCCGCCCGGTGGACGGCGGCGAAATCTACGCCGGTGAATATGTGGAAGTGAAAGGACAAAGTTGGGCAAACACTTACGTGTTGGAAATCAGCAACTCTGCCACCGTTTGGGGGCGCACGCGCTATGTGGAAACCCTCGCTGATGGCGCCACACGCTCTTCCATCACCGCCGATGCCATGAAAGTGAGCAGCAAAACCCTCGTGGACGGCACCACCTACTATGCACGCGTGAAATCCACCTATAGCGGACTCGATGAAACAACCCACACCACCGACTGGGGACCGGTCATCACCTTCGTGTATCGCACCGCCAAACCCACCATCGGCGACATCAATGCCGACGGGGTGGTGAATGTGAGCGATGTGACAGCCTTGGTAAACCACATTCTCGGCGCTGAATCCTACTCGGTATCCATCTGCGACGTAAACGGCGACGGCGAAGTGAACGTGAGCGATGTGACAGCCCTCGTGAACCTCATCCTCTAAGCCCCGAATCGCCTCGGCAAAGCCCGAAACGATATCACAAAAATCAGCGAAAATGGACTATTTTTCTCCATTTCCGCTGATTTTTTTTAAATCCCCCACCCCAAGAAGCAGAAGAAAACGGATTCCTACTCCATAGGAAAAACACGGCAAACTTAGAAGGCGAGGCGGAGGCCGATGCAATCGCTACCATCCGAGGGAGTGTTGCTGAAACGAAACGAGACGCAACAGTTTCTCGGGAGGCTGAACCAACTACCGCCACGGTGCACGCGGTCGGACCCGGTATCGGGACCTGTGGGATTGCATTGGACGGAGCTGCTATAATCTCCATACCAATCGATGCACCATTCATACACATTTCCGCTCATATCGTAGATGCCTAATTCGTTGGGCGCTTTGGTGGCTACGGGGTGCGTCTTGTCGGCACTGTTATCTGCATACCATGCCACATGGCTAAGGGTGTTGCTACCGCTATATTTGTAGCCACGGCTAAAGTTGCCACCGCGAGCGGCGAACTCCCATTCGGCTTCGGTGGGCAAACGGAAGGCTTTGCCGGTGAGGGCATTCAATTTGGCGATAAACTCTTGACAATCGTTCCAAGAAACTTGCTCAACAGGCAGATTTGCGTCCTTAAAACCGCTTGGGTTGACACCCATCACCGCCTGCCAGAGCGCTTGGGTCACTTCCGTTTTGCCAATGCAGTAGGAAGATAGCGTTACTTCATGCGCGGGCATTTCATCTGCGTAGGCATCGTCGCCTTGCTCAGCGGTGGCACCCATGGTGAAGGTACCGCCTTCCACGCGCACCATCTCAAAGGTTACGCCATTGACTTCAAAAGTATAAACTTGCGGAGAGGAGGCTGATGTAGCATTTGAGTTATCTTCGGAAACGGCGGTATGTGCTATTGCCACAGTGCAGGTTATGAGTACTGCAAGGGAGATGAGGATGTATTTTTTCATTGTTTTATAATTTTTAAAAAATGAGTTGACTGATTCGGTTTAGAGGGCGAGGCGGAGTCCGAGTAGGAAAATGATTTTTTTCATCATAAATTACTTTTCAAAAATGGCGTATAATGCATCTACCATCTCGCGGTTATCGGATGTGAGCACCGTGATATGCAGTGTAGACGGATAGTGATTATAGCAAACTATAAAGTGAGTATTCTATTCACTAAATCCTAATTTTTTCCAAAGGTAGCAAAATTTTGCAAAACATTCCACAAAAGCACAAAAAATAAATTCAATAGGCCCGGCTCTTTCATTTACGACTATTTTTGATAGCGGGTGCTTGGGATGGGGGTGGGATGGTGGCTTGAGTGGGATGGAAGAGAACAAAAAGTCGGCTTCGCCGAAAAAAAACTGCGCCTATAGCAAATAATGGTGCATCGTGTGTATCAAGGGGGGCATGTCCCTACCTGTGGTGACTTGCCACAACCTACCCCAAAAAGAATCGCGGCAAGGTGACGGCATCCCGGGGTTGGTTTTGGCTTGTTTTTGGACGAATGGACTAATTTTGGCGACTTTTGGAGGTGGGGGCTTTTAAACCTTTGGCAAGGTTTTGGGGTCATACATACAGAAAAATTCATTAAAAACCCGTACATTTGCACATTGCATGTACACAATCATTTTTACAACTATGACTACAGCATTACTCAGAAACTCAATGCTTGCGTTGATGCTCGTTGGAAGCATGGCAGTGGGAGTTGATTCACTTGCGCAAGGACGCCGTGGTGGTTTTGGAGGAAACCGGAGTCAATCCACCACTCAACAATCGAGCAGAAGTAGCTCCGCTTCTCGCTCAAGTGCAACACAAAGCAAATCA
>SFWW01000167.1 GCA_004559845.1 bacterium | reverse complement strand
GCTTCTCCGTGCGGGAAGTGCGTCAAATTCGTGACCGCTTGATAGCGATAGGCGTGTTTCCGCTCACTTCGCCATGGCGCACGGAGCGATTGTATTTCAAAGCATTGGCGCATCCATGGCTACTCCCACTGGTGAGAACAGCGGTAAAAATAGAAAAAAAATTGAAATAGCGGCTCCCGACAAAAGCAGAGCCATCATTCTTATGAACGAACGCGCCCTGTGGTACAATCCCACTGCTTTCATTTAAAAACGGATATGATTGCCCGCTTTTGTTGCGTGCAACGAAAATAAAGCCGCCTTCGCCATGCAATCCCTGCGCACCTCACCAGTTTTTTTTCGGCGAAGCCGACTTTTTTTCCGCGAAGCGGCTTTTTCTTCGGGAGGCGAGGGATGTGAGTGGGGTGCGAAGCAACCCACCGTGAGCAGCGAATGGGGATACAATGGCGAAAACTCGTTTTCGGCTTTATCCCCATTTGGCGGATCACGAAAGGGCTTCAGCCCTCACATCCCCGCCTCCCGACTTTTTGTTCTCTTCCATCCCACTCAAGCCACCATTCCACACATCCCACTCAAGCACACCCAACCCCATCCCTCCAAACCTTACCAAATCAAGCAGCCGCTATCAAAAAAAGCCGTAAATGAAAGAGCCCTATGGTATAATCCCTAAATAATTTACAAAAAATTAGGAAGATTGGCATAAATATAGTAATTTTGCAAAGGAAATTTAGATTTTCATAGCATTTTGTAATTAAAATTCAAGAAAAAAGAATGAAAGCAGCAGAAGTTATCAACGACCTTCGCCGTCGTTTTCCCCACGAGCCGGAATATTTGCAGGCTGTGGAAGAAGTGGTAACCACCATTGAAGATGTTTATAACCAAAATCCTGAATTCGAGCAGTATAACCTCATTGAGCGTTTGTGCATCCCCGACCGCATTTTCTCTTTCCGCGTGTCGTGGGTCGACGATAAAGGACGCGTGCAAAACAATATGGGCTACCGCATTCAGCACAACAATGCCATCGGCCCCTACAAAGGGGGTGTGCGCTTTCACTCTTCGGTGAATCAATCCATTCTCAAATTTTTGGCTTTTGAGCAAACTTTCAAAAATTCACTCACCACTTTGGCAATGGGTGGCGCTAAAGGCGGTAGCGACTTCAATCCCAAGGGCAAAAGCAATATGGAAATTATGCGTTTTTGCCAAGCGTTTGTGTCGGAACTTTGGCGCCATATCGGTCCGGACACTGATGTGCCTGCAGGCGACATTGGCGTGGGCGGACGAGAAGTGGGCTTTATGTATGGACAGTATAAGAAAATGGCTCGCGAAAACACCGGCACTTTCACCGGAAAGGGATTGGAATTTGGAGGCTCGCTCATTCGACCCGAAGCCACCGGCTATGGCAATGTGTATTTTTTGCTCAATATGCTCGCCACTCGCGGCATTGATATCAAAGGCAAACGCGTGGCAATTTCCGGCTCGGGCAATGTGGCTACCTACACGGCAGAAAAACTCATTCAACTCGGTGCCAAGGTGGTGACCATGAGCGATAGCGATGGCACAATTTATGTGCCGGAGGGCTTGAGCAAGGAGCAAATGCACTACATTTTTGAATTGAAAAATTATTATCGAGGACGCATTCGTGAATTTGCAGAAGAATACGGATGCGAATACTTTGAAGGTGGCAAACCCTGGGGCGTGCCTTGCGATATCGCAATGCCTTCTGCCACTCAAAACGAACTCAATGGCGACGATGCGCGCACCTTGCTCGCCAATGGGGTGATCGCCGTGAGCGAGGGCGCCAATATGCCTTCCACTCCCGAGGCAGTGCATGCTTTCTTGGAAGCAGGCATCTTGTATGCTCCGGGTAAGGCGGCTAATGCCGGGGGCGTGTCGGTTTCCGGATTGGAAATGGCACAAAATTCGCAAAAACTCACCTGGACAGCTGAAGAGGTGGACCAACGCCTGAAACAAATCATGGCAAACATCCACGAGCAATGCTGCAAATATGGCAAAAACCCCGACGGTTCCATCAACTATGTGAAGGGCGCCAACGTGGCGGGATTTATGAAGGTGGCACGAGCCATGATGGCACAAGGCGTGCTTTAAAACCAAACATCCGATAGCGGTTAACTGCTAAAGAATAATAAGGCTAAAGGCTACTCACAGCTTTTAGCCTTTTATTTTGCACACAAATATTTTGAGATTTACACCACCACATCATCCATTTTATTTAATTTGAAACCAAGTTCTTTGATTAGTTAATTATATTTGATTGGTTAATTATAAGAGTACCGGGTGTTTCATTTACACCCCTGCCATCGGAGATGGCGTATGGTGGGCAACTCCATGCAAGCAAGGCGCAGCCTGAAGCGCAACTTGGAGACAGCGAAACCGAGAGCAAAGATCCTCGGAGGGTCGGTTGTGACAAGAATCCATAGGTAGAACCATGCCACCCTTGATACACACGATGCGCCACTGTTTGCTACAGGCGCAGTTTTTTTTCGGCGAAGCCGACTTTTTATTCTCTTCCATCCCACCAAGCCCACAGCCCTAAAAGCCCATATCCGCTATAGCATCTATAGCATCTATAGCGTCTATAGCATCTATAGCATCTATAGCATCTATAGCATCTATCCACCCCCAAAACAAGCAACATTCCCTTTTGGTCTTGCCTTTTGTGCACACCATTCTTAACTTTGCCACCAAGTTCTTTGAAATGTTTACAAAAAAGCAATCCCGGCATCCACATCAAGTGTTTCAAGTGTTTCGGGTGTT
>SFWW01000166.1 GCA_004559845.1 bacterium | reverse complement strand
ACCACGCAAATAGTCTGTTTTCTTTTCTTCCGTTTCAAGCAAAGCCACCTGTGGCAGTCCTCCAAAAGTATAGTAATCCAACCAAGCTTTGCGTATATCTCCACCAATACCACTAAAGTATTCATCAAAGGTGAGGGGCCAGATGCGTATCTCGTCACCTCTGCCTCGGAACTCAGTCACAACATCACTTGACAGGAAACGAGAGTTTGAGCCCGAGACATACACATCTACATTCCGCATGTGTGTCAAGCTAAGAATAACCTCCACAAATTCTTCTAATAGCTGCACCTCGTCCAAGACTATATAATAAGGATTGCCATCATCCATAATCTTTGAATCTATATAGTCGAGCAAGGCATCAGGCTTCCTCAATCGTCTGTTTCGGAAATCATCAAGTTGTATTTCAATGATGTGATTATCAGTCACACCATGTTCCAACAGCCAGTTATGCCAGATGTTAAACAGCAAGAAAGACTTCCCACATCGTCTAACACCTGTTATAATCTTCACAAGACCGTTTCCACGTCCTGCAATAAGTTCATCCAGATATTTCTTACGTTCAAATGTCATATTAGGGTGCTTTTTTTGATATTGGTATCATATTTTACACCGCAAAGATAGCTTTTTTATCTCGAAATACAGCATAAACAATGGAAAAACTGCGTCTACCAAGTAAAATAACAGCAAAATAAAAAATCGGCTTTGCCGAAAAAAAACTGCGGCTATGGGGGATTGAGGGTGGCAGCGTGGCGAACGGCAAGGGGCAGGCGGAGGGCATTGGCTGGTGCAGAGCTGTGTCTTAATTCCTAACTGACTTCCAATCTCAAATTTCCAACTTCCATTTTTCAATTTTATTGCAGTTTTTTATGCTAATTTTTGCAAAATGTTGTGTAGTTTGTTAAAATTGCATATCTTTGCGACACTACTACGCTCTCTACTGCGATTTTTTATATTAATATATTATGCAAAAATTACTAATTTCCTTCTTGCTGGCTGCGATAGCCACCAGTGCCTATTCGGCAACTTACACTACTCCTAAACGCGAATTTCGCTCGGCATGGATAGCCACCGTGTGGGCGCTCGATTGGCCTCGTGATGCTAACGACAACGCTGCCAACAACACCAACGCCACCGTGCAAAAACAGCAGATGATTCGCATGCTCGATTCACTGAAAAACAACAATTTTAATAATGTGTGTTTCCAGGTTCGCTCCATGTGCGATGCCATGTATCAATCCAACTACGAACCCTGGTCGAGCTACCTGACCGGTACGCGTGGCAGCACGCCGTCGTACGACCCGCTCGCCTTTGTGGTGGAAGAATGTCACAAGCGCGGTATGGAATGCCACGCTTGGGTGAATCCTTACCGCTATTCCACGGGCTCAAGTTGGAACACCGCCGCCGACCAAGAACTGAAATCGAGCGGTCACCTGCTCACCTACGGCTCCACCATCATTCTCGACCCCGCTCAGCAATGGACCATCGACCGCTCGATGAGCATCGGCGACTGGCGTCGCGATAATGTGAACCGCATGGTGAAATCGGTTTATGATATGATACAAGCCACCAAACCCTGGGTGCGCTTTGGTATTTCGCCCGCCGGTGTGGCTTGCACCAGCACTTCGGTAGCCAATAAATATGGCGTAACCACTTGCCCGTCGGGTACCTCCGATTGGCAATACGACGGCATCTACTCCGACCCGCTGGCTTGGATATCAGCCAACACCATCGACTATATCTCCCCCCAGGTGTACTGGAAAATCGGTGCCACCCCCGACTACTCCAAGGTGTCGCCATGGTGGGCACAAGTGGCGGCAAAATTCAATCGCCACGCCTACATCTCCAGCAGCATCTCCAGCCTCAGTTCATCGAGCACAAGTTCCACCTATTCCGAATATGCCAACCATGTGCAAATCAACCGCGACAATTCCGTGGACGGCAATTTCGGTAGCATTTTCTATTCGTGCAAATATTTGTATGCCGTCAATAGCAATTCGCTCGCGCACTATCTGCGCACCAAGGTATACACCAAACCCGCCCTCGTGCCGGCAATGGGATGGAAAACCGGCAACAACCCCGGAGTGGTGGAAAATGTGAAATATGCTTCCGGCACCCTCTCCTGGACCGGCTACGACAATGTGCGCTATGCCGTGTATGCCTTCCCGGCATCAATGGCTACCGACGACTTCTCGCCCGAGGTTACTTATTTGCTCGATATGAGTTATGCCACCACCTTTGCCATTCCGGCTGCATATCAAGGCGACAATTGGCAATATGCCGTGTGTGTGGTCGACCGCATGGGCTTTGAATACGAACCCGCATTCTCCAATGCCACACCGCTGCTTGGCGATGCCGACCCTGTGACTTTGGTGAGCCCCGCCAATGGCGCTCGATTAGAAACCGAAGCCGTGGAATTTGCCTTTACACCCGTGACAGCCGACAGTTACAAATTGCAAGTATCGGCATCGGCAGACTTCTCATCGGTGCTATTCTCAGCCACTTCTTTCAGCAGAGCAGGCGGTAATTTGGTGGCTTCTTGTCCGGTGGGACAATTAGGAAAAGGCACCTTCTACTGGCGTGTGCAAACCGTGCGCAAAGATTATAAATCGGTGTATTCCGCTGTGCGCAATTTTGAAATCACCAAAGTCCCGGTGGGCACATTTGAAAGCGGCTACACCATCAAAAAAGATGTGGATGCCGACAGTTATGCCGCCACCGGAGGCGTGAGCCTTACCAACCTATGGCTACGCTCTTCTAATAGCAAATATGCCAATTTCCCTCAAGATGATAATGGCTATTTGGCACGCGGTTTGGCGGTGGCGGGCGACAATATCTACATCAGCGGTCGCTATACCAACACCGTGGGTGCCGACACGTATATTGATGTGTATAGCGCCGAAACCGGCGAAAAAATTCAACGCATCGACTTGAGCGATGATGCCTCGTCGACGGGATTCCCCGGCAATGATTTGATGACCGATGCTTCAGGCACCCTGATTATTTCGAATATCACCACCAATATCAGTTCCACCCCGCTGATGCTCTACACCATCAACACCGCCACCGGCAAAGCCGACGAATTGGCTTACCTCATCTATAGCGGTTCCACCGGACGTATCGACCACTGCGCCGTGTATGGCGACGTGACCACCGGCAACTACTGGGTGTTTGCTCCGCTCAGTTCGGGCAATCAGGTGATTCGCTGGACACTGAAAGAATGGGGCGTGACCGCCACCGAAGTGGGCACGCTATCGAATCTCGTGCCTTCGTCGGCATCCAATGTGGGTGTGGCACCGCGCGTGATAGTAGTGGACCAAAACACCGTGTGGGTGAAGGGTGCTTCCATCTATCCGATGCGCTACAATTTCACAACAAAAACCGTGGATATGCGTCTCACCAACGAAGATTTGGTGCCCGAAGGCTTGGAAGCCAATGGTGTGGCTCCATTTGAATTCGATGGAAAGAATTATATGATGTATGCCAATGCCGACCACAATTCATCGTTCAACTACACCCTTGCCCAAGGTGCAACCTCAGCCGACATCAATGCTTACTCGGCCTTGTGGCATTTCCCCAAACAAGGTTTGGGCAACACTTATCTGCAAAATTGGGCCACTCCTTGCTTGGCAGTGAAGGCAGTGGATGGGGCTTCGGTGATGCTCTACGTGTATGCCGCCGGCAATGGTCTTGCCGCATATCAGCTCACAAAATCCGATTCCCAATCCACCATCCACGGTGATGTGAATGGCGACGGAAGGGTGGATGTGACCGACACCACAACGCTCATCAATATGGTGCTCGGCAGCGCGGAAATCGATATGCAAGTGGCTGATATCAACGGTGATGGCAAAGTGGATGTGAGCGATGTGACCACGCTCGTTTCGCTGATTATCGGCTAAAATATCCCCATCTATAGATACCCATCAAAGAAGGGACGCAA
>SFWW01000165.1 GCA_004559845.1 bacterium | reverse complement strand
CATCGCCGCCCACGAACGCGCCCTCGTGGACCTCGCCCACGAACAACTGCTCGCCATTCCCGAAATGCGCATTTTCGGCACTGCCGAGCAGAAAGCCGGTGTTGTTTCCTTTTTGGTGGGCAACATCAATAGCTACGATATGGGCATCCTGCTCGACCGCCTCGGCTTTGCCGTGCGCACCGGTCATCACTGCGCCCAACCCCTAATGACGCGCTACGGCGTGCAAGGCATGGTACGCGCATCCTTCGGCGTGTACAATACCCCCGACGAAGTGACTCGCTTCGCTCAAGCCGTAAGCCGAGTAGCCACCATGTTTTAATCCACCCTCCCCGATAGGCAAGAGCACCGTAGGAGGTTAGAGTCAGTGGAAAAAACTGTGGGTGGCGGGGGCACAATATTTCGTTCTACCGAGAATGGAGTTTGAGTTAGTTGTCTTTAAAGATGGTGGTAATGGCGTAGAGAGGAATGTTGGTTAGCCAATCTTGCTCTTGATACGGCGACATTGAGAAGCGAATGCCGTGTAGCCCCGGGTTGGCATTGACAAAGGTGCGCAAACTTTTGGCACGCAGGTTGACCTCCGCTTTCACTTCAATTGGCAAAACCTTATCACCGGTTTGTACTAAAAAATCAATTTCTCCGGAGGAATTTTGTGCCGACCAATAGCAGATGTGCATATCATGCGAGCAGGCTTTCATTTGCTGCAACACATATTGCTCGGCATAAGCCCCTTTCGCATCGGCAAATAGTGCATTGCCTTCAATTAGCGTTTGCGGCGATAATTTGCTCATTGCCACCATTAATCCAATGTCGAGCATAAACAGTTTGAAGGCGGAGAGGTCTTCATAGGCAGAGATGGGCAGCAATCCCTTTTTGGTGCGGTTCACCTTATGCACCAACCCGGCATCGCTAAGCCACTCAATGGCGAGTTCAAATTCACGCGCTCTGGCACCTTGCTTCAGCACCCCAAAAATAAATTTTTTATTTTCACGCGCCAATTGGCTTTTGATAGAATTCCACACCATGCGAATGCGCGGCACTTGGGCGGGGGGTGCATGTTTGGAGAAATCGTTATCGTAGGTGCTGAGGATGTTGTTTTGAATGCGTCGTACCTCCGCAAAATCGTGCTCAGAGATGTAGACATTCACCACTTCGGGCATACCTCCCACATAAAAGTAGGTAAGCAAGCAATCGCGCAATTGTGCGGAAATGATGTTGAGCACGTCCCATTGCCTATTGTGAATGGCATCCACCCAGTCGTGTTTTCCATTAGCCAGCAAAAACTCAATGAACGATAGGGGTGCGATGTCGATAAAATCCACCTTGCCCACCGGGAACGAATCATTGTGGTTATTGGCAATGCCCAACAACGAGCCGGCGGCAATCACATGGAGGTCGCGCCGCTTTTCGCAAAAATATTTGAGTGCCGTAACACCTCGTGGTGCTTCCTGAATTTCATCAAGCAGAAGCAATGTGGAAGAATTGAGTGCTTTGCCGGTGTAGATTTGAATAGTTTGGACAATGCGTTCCATATCAAAGTCTTGTACGAAAAGCGACTTCAGCGGCTCATCGTCTTCGAAATTGATGTAGATGTGGCTGGTGTAATACTTTTGAGCAAACTCCTTCATAAGCCAGGTTTTGCCCACTTGTCGGGCTCCTCGCATGATGAGAGGCTTGCGATTGGGGCGATTTTTCCACTTCACCAACTGATTCATTTGCAATCGTTCCATAAAAATGCCTGATTTTGAGAAATTTTACGCGAGCAAAAGTAACAAATTTTTGGGAATTTCACAAAAGTTCCGACTTAAAAGTGCGTATTTTCACAAAAGTTCCGACTTAAAAGTGTGAAATTTCACAAAAGTTCCGACTTAAAAATGTGAGATGGTGAAGGGCGTGATTGCAAAGGGACGGTTCTTTTGCAATCAAAAATGTTGTAGTTAGTTATTTTTCAGGGTGTTAACGGTTGATTTTGGAAGGATTTTTCTTTGAAATTTTTGGATGCGGAAAATCGTGCTAAAAATATTGGTAATTAGTGGATTACGTAGGATTTGATTGCAAAAGAACCGTCCCTTTGCAATCATTAATGGATTATGTAGGATTTGATTGCAAAAGAACCGTCCCTTTGCAATCATTTTTGGCTTTATCCCACTCGTCGTCCCACGCAAGGGCTTCAGCCCTCACATCCCCGCACCCGACTTTTTGTTCATTTCCATCCATCAAACCCCACCATCCCACAAATTCCCACCATTCCACCCCAAAAAAAGGAACATTCCCTATTGGTATTGCCCTCTGTGCACGCCATCCTTAACTTTGCCACCAAGTTCTTTGATATCCTGACAAAAAAGCAATCCAAACATCCACAGAAAGTGTTTCAGGTGTTTCAAGTGTTTCGGGTGTTTCAGGTGTTTCATTTCGCTTTTGGACCACAAAACCGCCCGGTTTTGGTCCAAATCCGAACAA
>SFWW01000038.1 GCA_004559845.1 bacterium | reverse complement strand
TTTTTTTTATTTCAGCCAAAGGTAGGTGGATAGCGATTCGTGGCCTAAATGATAGGCTTTCACTTTAATCAATTTCACCTTTGCATCCACTGCCACGGGGCCGGTCCACACGGGTGAAGCGGTGGTAGGTTCGCTGCCATCGAGGGTGTAGCGCACCACCTCGCCGGGGTATTGGGTGTTGACCAGCAGTTTACCGTCTTCCACTTTTGCTCCGGGCAATCCTAAGCGGAAGTTGTAGCCTTTGGTATGGAGCACTTGCAATTCTTTGTGCACCTTTGCATTATAGGCTGCGCGTGCGGCAATAAAGGAGGCTTGGTTGGCATCGTCCCATTCGGGTTTGGCATTCCATCCGCGCAGAGCCAATCCCATCATTTTTGGCAACATAAAATATTGCACTTGGTTGAAATTGCGGATGGTTTCAGCCCATATTTGACCTTGCACACCGATAATATTGGCAGGTTTTTCGAGTTGGAGTTTGCCTTCAGCGGCTTTTGTCACGTCGAGCGGTTCGCCATTATAGTTGGAGCGCTCGGAGCGATACACATCGTAGGGCTGTGCAAACCAAGATGCATATTCGTCGCAATAGCCACCCCAGTGCAAGCCTTGGTCGTACTGATGCCAGCTGTAAGCCATATCAAGATAGAAATTGGTTACGTTCGACAGCACGGTAGGATAGCCGGCATTTGCCAATCGATAAGGCACGTTGGCGCGGCTGCCCACGGTGCTCCAAGCATTCACCATCGCAAAGCGGGGTGCCACGGTGGCATTGTGTTCATCGGGGTGGTCCAATCCCACTTCTTGCCAGCCGCCGGCTTTTATGCCCTTTTGTGCCAGATAATCGGTTGCTCGGCGAATGTAGTATTCGCTCACTTCGTGTGCATTTTTCAGTCCTTTTTCTTTCATCAGGGCTTGAATGTCGGGCGAGCCGTCCCAAGATCCTTTGGGCACTTCGTCGCCGCCAAGGTGTATCACCTCGAGCTTCAATCCGGCTTCGTTCCACATTTTCTCCAGCTCGTCGACCACCTTAAACACAAAGCGGAACACGCCCTCTTGTGCCACATTCAACACATTGTCGTGATATGATTGGGCTGAGGTGTATACGCTGGTGTCGCGGTCGTCCCAAATTTTATATTCTTCGGCTTTGGCTTTGTCGGTGTTGATATATTTTTTGTAGCGAGCCTTCATTGCCACTAAAGCAGCGCGGGCATGCGCCGGGGTTTCCATTTCTGGAATCACTCTGATGCCGCGCGCGTGTGCATACTTCAGCAAGTCGATCATTTGGCTACGGGTGTAGAAGCCGTTTGCGCTTTGGCTCAAGTCGTTGGGGTTGCCATTGCCGTCGTAAATGGAAACGATAAATTCGTCTTCGGTGAGTGTGCATCCGCGTCGCGAAGCCACTTCGGTGAGTTCGGGCAATCCCGGGATTTCCAATCGCCATGCTTCGTCGTCGGAAAAGTGGAAGTGCAGCGTGTTGAGTTTGTAGTAAGCCAACAAATCAATCACTCGCTTCATATTTTCGAAAGAGGTGAAATTGCGGGCAATATCAAGCATTAATCCACGGTATCCAAAGTCGGGTGCGTCGCTGATTTTGGCGTTTTCCAATTGGTACGCCGTGCTGTGGTCAAGGGCTGCCACCAGAGTTTTCACGCCGTTCAAGGCTCCGATTTCGGTGCCGGCAGTAATCACGATGCTGCCATTATCCACGCTCATTTCGTAGGCTTCGCCTGCTAATGCGGCTGATTTTTTTAATTCGATGTTGGTTTTCGTATTTCCTGTGGCATAGATGCCGCGCCGTTGCAATTCGCTGATTAGATAGCGTTTGGCATCTTTCAGATTTCCCTTCACATTCACCACATTGCCCACCTTGGTGAAGCCTCCTGTGAGGCTCACACTCTTGGGAGTGGGGAAAAAGTCGTAGCAATGTGCCGGTGCAGGGGCGTCCTTCAGGGTTTCATTGAATGCCCACATGCGGTTGCCGTCGGGATAATCGTTGGGGCGGCTTTGAAATTGCTCGGGCTGGTCGAGCGGTGCAATTTCAATGTTCACCGCAATGGGTTGGGAAAGTTTGCCGTCCATCACCACGTGTCCGCCCATCGGTGTGTAGCAACTATTCACCATGGTGCCGCGCATCAGTAGGTCCACCACCATAGAATCGCCCGGTGCGAGCGTGCGGTAGCGGCTGTTGGGCGTCACTTGATAATAAGTGGTGCTCACTTCTTTCACGTCCACCGGCAGTGTTTCGCTCAATTTCAAGCGGCGCGAGAATTGGTTGAAATAGAATTGCCAATTTTTTTCCAGTGGAGCCTTGCTCACATTTTTGATGATGAAGCGTGAACTGTAGTAGCCTTTTTCGGCTTCGTTTCGGCCCATTTCCCATCTCACGGCGATGGGAGAGGTTTGTGCCACGGCACAGAGTGCCATTGTGAGAGTAGTTGCAAGCAGGAGTAATTTTCTCATTATCAAATAGATTTTTATGTTAATAGTTGCTTTAGTTTCGTTGGTTAATCATTTCTTCAATGTGGTCGAGCAGATGGGAGCAGGCATCTTCCAGCAAATCGAGCACCAATTCAAAGCCCTCTGCACCTTCGTAGTAGGGGTCAGGCACGTAGTCGTAGTGAGGGAAACGCGTAATGTAGCGCCCCATCATATCCACTTTTGCCATTTCTTCGGTGGTGGCAGCCATCCGTCGCAAATCTGCCACATTTCCGCCATCCATACCCACAATGAGGTCGAATTCCGCAAAATCGGCATAGCTCACGCGCCGTGCGCGATGCGTGAGTTGGTAGCCGCGCTTGCTTGCCGCCCGGCGCATGCGAGGGTCGGGCAAATCGCCCGCGTGCCCGCCGTAGGTGCCCGCCGAATCCACTTCTATCACATCAGCCAGTCGGCGCTGCGCAATCAGATGTTCCATCACATGATGTGCCGCCGGCGAGCGGCAAATATTGCCAAGGCACACCATCAGTACTCTGAATTTTCGTTCTCTATCGGTATGAATATCAAAAGTTGTCATATATTCTCTACAAAAATAACACTTTTTGTTGACATACACCCGCTATACCGCGCCATTTTTAAGAATCTTAATAAGGTTTTTAAAGTAATTAACAAGTCGGCAGCCTTACACCGGCCGTGGCTGACCCCTTACTCCAATTCTTTTTTGCAGAAATCAATTTTTTGTATATATTTGCATCATATTCACCTTATTAAACCCTTCTATTATGAAAAAAATATTATTTTTTCTTAGCCTTATGATGGTGGCTTTTTTTACCGCCAATGCTCAACTGAAAGACGATGTGAATGACGATGGCGTGGTGGATTTGAGCGATGCCACCACCCTCATCGACCATGTGCTCAACGGAGTTAACAATGGTTCCTCCCACATTTTTATCGCCAACAATGTGATGTTTGAAATGGTGCGCGTGGAAGGCGGCACTTTCACCATGGGCGCCACCGCTGAGCAGGCGAGCGATGCTTTCAGCGATGAGCTTCCCACCCACAAAGTAACCCTGTCGCCGTTTTTGATAGGAAAATACGAGGTGTCGCAAACGCTATGGCTTGCGGTGATGGGCGAAAATCCCAGCGTAAACACCGGAATCAACCTGCCGGTGGATAATGTGACGTGGAACGAATGTCAAACCTTTATCACCAAGCTCAATGAGCTTACCGGAAAGAATTTCCGCTTGCTCACCGAAGCCGAATGGGAGTACGCCGCTCGCGGGGGTAACAAAAGCAAAGGATACAAATATAGCGGTAGCAACAACCTTGGCGATGTGGCGTGGTACATCGATAATAGCAACAACACCTCACATGCCATGGGCACGAAAGCTCCCAACGAACTGGGTATCTACGATATGACCGGCAATGTGATGGAATGGGTTAGCGACTGGAAGGGTAGTTACTCTTCCGGGGCCCAAACCAATCCCACCGGACCCGATTCCGGCACCTATAGAGTGAACCGAGGTGGCTCCTATGGCAATGTGGAACGACTCAGCCGAATAACAAACCGCAACTCAATCGATCCCAACATGTCCTCCAAAACCATGGGTCTTCGCCTCTGCCTTCCCGAATAGTAGCCCCAATCATCTACACAACACCGACTTGCGGGAACAAGAACCGTCCCTTTGTTCACACCGGCTCTTTGTTTCCGTAATAAAGCATTGTGTAGTAAATTAGTCCGATTTTTAAATCGCTGATTTTAAAACGATTATATCAGCGGCATGTGGCGTGCTGATGTGTTACACATGGGTTTCTTATGAAAATCAAAATTTGGTAAAGAAACGTGCGCATCATGGGAATGGTGGTTAAAAAGTGAAAAACAGTGGTAAAAACTACGAAAACTTTTTAAGTTTTGAAAGTTTTCATGTATTTTTGCATCGTCTATTAAGGCGTTGATAGTATTTTTTTTAGAGTATGACGATGCAGTCGATGTTTTGCATCTGAGCAAGATGGTTTGATTGCAAACGTGAATGGTGGAATCTATTCCAATAAATTTTTTTTGTAAAAAATGAAGAAAACAGACTAATATATGGATTTAAAGCAACGCATATTACACGAATCCTCACAAATGCTGTTTGCCATAGGTCCGTCGGCTATGACGATGGACATGGTGGCTCGGAGTTGCGGCATTTCGAAGCGTACGCTTTATGAGCAGTTTCCCGACAAGAAATCGCTGGTGAAAGAGTGTTTGTTGGCCGATGTGGAGCGCACCGGCCATGATTTGCAATCCATCTATGAGCATTCGAGTAATTGCTTTATGGCGCTATTCAAAACCTTTTATTATATGCGCAAAAAAATGGGGATGATTACTTATAATTTTTTCCCCGAAATTCGGCGGATGTATCCCGATTTGAATCGGATGATATTCACGGCGAATGAGCATAAGCGTGTAGTGGATATGTCGGCAGTGCTTCGAGAAGCTCAACAGCAAGGTTTGGTGGAACAACGTGTGAACACCGATATGGCGGCTTTTTTGTTTTTTGTAACCACATCCAGTTTGAACGGCGTTAATCAATTTTCGGAATACAGCCTGAATAGGCTTTCGGAATTTGGTTTCACTCAAATGGAGGTGATGGAAGGCGCCTTTGTGAACTTTTTGCGCGGCGTTGCCACCCCAAAGGGATTGGAATTGATAGATGCCTATTTGAAGAAGAATAATTAACAATAAATAATATAGTATTAGAAGATGAACAAGAAAGCCCTTATCGTGGCAACGGTGCTAATGGCAGTGACCACATTTTTGGGAAAAGCGCAAGGCGCATTAAATTTGTCGCTCGACGAATGTATAAGAATTGCGCTCAACGAAAACCCCACGGTGAAAATCGACAGTATGGAATTGGAGCGTGTGGATTATTCCAAGCGCGAAACGTTGGGTCAATTGTTGCCGGAGGTGAGTTTTGCAGCTCAGTATAGCCGCACCTTGATGAAGCAAACTATGTATATGGACACCGGAGAAGGTGTGGCAGCCATTAAGATGGGCCGCGACAACACCTATTCCACAGCCCTTTCGGCATCCATTCCCATCTATGTGCCGCAATTGTGGAAGTCGCTGAAGCTGAGCGATACCCAAATTCTTCAAAATTTGGAAACAGCTCGCGCTTCGAAGTTGGCGCTGGTGAACCAGGTGAAGAATGCCTACTATGCTTTGCTACTGGCCTACGATTCCTATAAAGTGCTGATGGCAAACTACGAAACCTCGAAGATGAACGCCGATGTGTTTACCAAGAAATTTGAATTGGGCGTGGCTTCGGAATATGATATGCTGCGCGCCAATGTGGCTGTCACCAATTTGGAACCATCCATTATTGATGCAGAAAATAGCATCAACAAATTGAAACTCCAGCTCAAGCTCTTGATGGCGATGGATGCCAATGTGGATATCACTCCGGCAGAAACACTCGATAATTATAAGCAAACCATCTACGGTAGCGCCATGGCTATTGATACCTCGTTGGTGAACAACACCAACTTGAAGCAATTGGATTTGCAAACCGATATGCTCCGCCAATCGCTTGAAGTGCAAAAGGCTTCGTGGTTGCCCACTGTGGCAGCAAGTGCCAACTTGAGCTATTCTTCGATGAGCAACGGCAATCCGCTCACCAATTTTAAATGGATGGGCTCGTCGTCGGTAGGACTTTCGGTATCGATTCCCATTTTCCAAGGTGGTCGCCGACTTTATAAGCAAAAGCAAGCCGAAATTCAGGTGCGCGAAATGAAGTGGCAACGCGAAAACTTGGAGCGCTCGCTCAACATACAGGTGCAAAACGAACTCGACAACATTACCAAGAGCCTCAAGCAAGTGGACGCCAACACCAAAGGCGTGCAACAAGCCGAAAAAGCCCACGAAATTATGCAAAACTCGTTTAAGATTGGTTCGGGCACTTTCCTGCAATTGCGTGACACCGAAGATGCACTCATGGCAGCCCGCTTGAGCTACTACCAATCTATCTACAACTATTTGGTGGCAGAAAGCGACTTGGAATATGTGTTGGGTAATGCCCCGATTTATAAGTACACAAGAAATTAGACGTTAGACGAAAGACGTTAGAAATTGTTCTTTTTCACGACAAGCTATCGGAGGGTGGCTTAGTGAAATTAAATGCGCTAAAATAATAATAAAAAGAAATATACGTATATGAAAACTACATTCAATTACCTGATGGTGTCGGCATTGGCTACATTAATGCTTGCATCTTGTTCGAAGAAAGAAGGTGGAGAAAGTTCTGCTCAGGAGGAAGAATTGCCCTTGGTGGAAGTGGAAACCGCCAACAATGAGATTGTGGACCAAATCAGTGAGTATTCTGCCACTGTGGAGCCCTATAAGAGCAATGATATTATGTCGAATAACGGTTGCCGCATTAAGCGATTGCTCGTGGATGTGGGTAGCCATGTGAGTGCCGGTCAAACGCTCGTGATTCTCGACGATGTGAATATTGCCACTCAAAAATCGGCTATCGACCAACAACAAATTCAGCTCGCCAACGCCAAGCGCGATTTGGAACGCGCTAAGCAATTGGTGAAAGTGGGCGGCGGTACCCAACAGAGCGTTGACCAGCTTCAAGCTGCCTACGACACGCAGGTGAGAGCCATTGAAAGCAGCCGTCGTACCTTGAGCACGATGGGCGAAAACACGGTGCTCACCAGCCCTATCAGCGGCGTGGTGACCGTGCGCAATTACCAAGCCGGCGACCTTCCTTCCGGTTTGCCCATTTTGGTCATCGAGCAGCAAAATCCCCTCAAAGTGGTGGTGGCTGTCAACGAGTCGGAGATGGCAAATGTGAAGCAAGGCATGAGTGTGAGCGTAACATTTGACACCTATCCGGGTGAAACCTTCAATGGACACGTGAGCCTGATTCACCCCACAGTGGATGTGAACACCCGCACTTTCCAAGTGGAAGTAACCATCGAAAATCGGAACAACAAGGTGCATAGCGGTATGTTTGCCCGCGTGAGCTTCAACTTCGGACGAAACACCGGTGTGGTGATTAGCGATTTGGCAGTGCAAAAGCAAATCGGTTCGGGAGTGCGCTATGTTTACACCCTCGAAAGCGATGGCACAGTGAAATACCGCGAAGTGGAAGTGGGACGCCGCATGGGCAAGCGCTACGAAATTAAATCCGGCTTGTCGGCAGGTATGCGCGTAGTGACCAAGGGACAGAGCCGCTTAACCAATGGTGCGAAGGTGAAATTGGCAAAATAAGCCGCACCGCTTCTTTTAGAGCAAATAAACATCCATTCATAGAAATTATATCAATTATCACTTATGAGTTTATATTCAAGTGCAGTAAAAAAACCGGTAACTACAGTCTTGGTGTTTGTGGCTGTGGTGATTATCGGTTTGTTTTCGCTGCTAAAACTGCCTATCGACCTCTATCCCGATATCGATACCAACACCATTATGGTGATGACCACTTATTCGGGTGCGAGCTCACAAGATATCGAACAAAATGTGACGCGACCGCTTGAAAACTCTCTCAACTCGGTGGAGCACCTCAAGCATATCACCAGTAATTCGAAGGAAAACATTTCCATTATCACCCTTGAATTTGAGTATGGCTACGATATCGACGTGCTCACCAACAATGTGCGTGATAAATTGGATATGGTGTCGAACTATCTGCCCGATAATGCCGAAACCCCGATTATTTTTAAGTTTAGCACCGATATGATTCCTATCGTGCTTATCTCTGCTGAAGCAGAAGAGAGTTTGCCCGGCTTGTATAAGATTCTCGACGAAAGCGTTGCCAACCCCTTGGCGCGTGTCGACGGAGTGGGAACGGTGTCGGTGACCGGTGCGCCGAAGCGAGAAATACATATCTACCTCGACCCGGCTCGATTGGAAGCCTACAATTTGAGTGTGGAATCGGTGAACCAGTTGATTGCCAACGAAAACAGAAACGTGCCCGGTGGTACGTTTGATATCGGTTCCGACACGTATTCAATTCGTGTGCAAGGCGAATTTAAAGACCCGCAAGAAATGCGCAATTTGGTGGTGGGCTCTAAAGATGGCGCCGTGGTGCGCTTGAGTGATGTGGCACGCATCGACGATTCTTTGGAAGAACGTGCCCAGGAAACCTACACCAATGGCAAGAAAGGTGCTATGATTGTGGTGCAAAAGCAATCCGGTGCCAATTCGGTGGATATTTCCAACAAAATTAAGAAAGCCTTGCCCGGTATTCAGAAAAACCTGCCTTCCGATGTGAAGCTCGACTACATTGTGGATACCAGCGACAACATTCGCAACACCATCGCTTCGCTGGAAGAAACGGTGATGTATGCCTTGATATTCGTGGTGCTTGTGGTGTTTGTGTTCTTGGGACGCTGGCGTGCCACCATCATCATTGCCATCACCATTCCTATCTCTTTGATTGCTTCGTTTATCTACTTGTTTGCCACCGGCAATACGCTCAACATTGTGTCGCTCTCCGCTTTGTCAATCTCCATCGGTATGGTGGTGGACGACGCCATTGTGGTGCTTGAAAACGTGACCACCCACATTGAGCGCGGTGCCGATCCAAAGCAAGCCGCCGTGCACGGCACCAACGAAGTGGCTATTTCGGTGGTGGCTTCCACCCTCACCCTGATTGCGGTGTTCTTCCCATTGACCCTCGTAACCGGTATGACCGGTGTGCTCTTCCGTCAGTTGGGTTGGATGGTAACCATTATGATGGTGATTTCCACCACAGCCGCCCTTTCGCTCACCCCGATGCTGTGTAGCCAATTGCTTCGCTTAAATCCGAAAAAAGGCAAATGGTTTACGAAAATTTATGGTCCCATTGAGCATGCCCTCGACAAACTTGATGATGGCTTCCACTCCTTGCTCGGCGTGGTGGTAAAGCACCGCTGGATTACCACCGTCAGTGCATTAGCCATCTTCTTTGCCTCAATGCAGCTCACCGGTTTCATTGGCTCGGAATTCTTCCCCGTGAGCGATAACGGACGCTTGGGTGTGACCTTGGAATTGCCTATCGGCACCCGTGTGGATATCGCAAAGGATGTGTCGGCACGCCTCTTCAAGGAATGGAAAGAAAAATATCCGGAAATCAGTAAATTCAACTTCACCGTGGGTCAAGCCAGCACCGACAACACCTTCGCTTCGATGCAGAGCAATGGTTCGCACATTATTAGTATGAACATCAAACTCACTTCTGTAGAGGAGCGCGAACGCGGTATTGTGGAAATTGCCGGCTTAATGCGTAAAGACCTTGAAAAGTATCCCGAACTGGTGAAATATCAGGTGAATGTGGGTGGTAACCGTGGCGGTAGCATGAGCGGACAGTCGACCCTCGACTACGAAATCTATGGCTACGACTTGGAAAAAACCGACAGTGTGGCACAGCAATTGAAGCGATTGCTGGCTTCGGTGAAAGGTACTGCCGATATTCGCATCAGCCGCGAAGACTACCAACCGGAATATCAAGTGGACTTCGATAGAGAAAAACTTGCCATCTATGGCTTGAACCTCACCACTGCCGCCTCGGCATTGCGCAACCGCATTAATGGCTCCACGGCTTCCTATTTCCGCGAAGATGGCGACGAATATGATATCAAGGTGATGTACACGCCAGAGCATCGCGAATCGATTGAAGATATTGAAAACATTCTCATTTTCAACAACCAAGGTAAAGGTATTCGCTTGAAAGAAGTGGGCACCGTGGTGGAACGCTTCAATCCGCCCACCATCGAGCGCAAAGACCGCGAGCGTATCGTAACCGTTTCGGCTGTGGTGCAAGACCGCCCGATGAGTGAAATCGTGGCTGATGTGCAACCCGAGCTCGATAAGATGGACATTCCTGCCGGTATTACGGTGAACTTGAGCGGTTCGTTTGAAGACCAACAAGATTCGTTCTCCGATTTGGGTATGCTGGCAGTGCTCATCATCATCTTGGTGTACATTGTGATGGCATCGCAGTTTGAATCGTTCACCTATCCCGGCATTATCATGACCTCCATCATGTTTGCCTTCTCGGGTGTGGTATTGATATTGTGGATTACGGGCACCAACCTCAACATTATGTCGATGATTGGTGGTATTATGTTGATTGGTATTGTGGTGAAAAACGGTATCGTGCTCATCGACTACATTACCCTTAACCGCGAGCGCGGATTGAGCATCACTAAAGCAGTGCTCAATGCAGGTAAGAGCCGTATGCGTCCTGTGCTTATGACATCGCTCACCACCATCTTGGGTATGGTGCCGATGGCTGTGGGCACCGGCGAAGGTGCCGAAATGTGGCGACCTATGGGTATAGCTGTGATTGGCGGTCTCACCTTCTCCACCATCCTCACCTTGCTCTTTGTGCCCACGCTCTACACCATCTTTGCCTTCAATGGCGTGCGACGTCAGCGCCGCAAACTTAAAAAGGCTCTTAAGTTGAACTCTCAAAAACAAACACAAGCATGAAAGCAATATTTATAGCATTCGACCAAGCCTACTATGAGCGAATAGTGGAAAAACTGAAGCAAATGGGTTGCCGTGGCTTCACGGCATGGGAGCAAGTGTTTGGCCGTGGTAGTGTGGA
>SFWW01000037.1 GCA_004559845.1 bacterium | reverse complement strand
GAACGCCCAGCGGCAAGGGGCAGAGCCCCGTCGAGCGTCCACACTCAACGACATCTTCAACCCCAAACCACATTTCCACTGCAAACATAGTAACTTTTGTTAACGACTTTCTTAATCTCGACAACGCTCAATATATTGATAACCAATATGTAAAGCTATTGTGTTAACAAAAGAACCGTCCCTTTGTTAACACAATCGAAAAATTTTCAAAATTTGGGGATTTTCGGCATTTTTAGCAAAATAAATTTGGGGATTTTCGGCAAAACCACCTGTTTTCTATCAAAATTTGGGGATTTTCGGCATTTTTAGCAAAATAAATTTGGGGATTTTCGGCAAAACCATTAACTTCGCCGATGTAATATATAAAATAGCAAAAAGATGGCCACAAAAGTGTTTAAGCGCAAACTGTACGAGCAAATGCTACGCTGGAAGGCTGACCGCGACGGAGAAACCGCTTTGTTGATACAAGGAGCACGCCGAGTGGGGAAGTCGACCTTGGCGGAAGAATTCGCCAAAAACGAATATGAATCCTACCTGATGATTGATTTCACCGAAGCGTCGGTGGAAGTCAAAAATCTTTTTAAGGATATTTCGGACTTGGACAATCTATTCTTTTCTCTACAAGTGCACTACAACACAAAACTCACACCAAGAAAATCGTGCATCATTTTCGATGAGGTGCAAGATTGTCCTTTGGCGAGGCAGGCTATTCGCAAACTCGTGAAAGACCACCGTTACGACTACATCGAAACCGGCTCTCTGATTTCTATAAAAAAGAACATCAAAGACATTCGTATCCCAAGCGAGGAAACTCGCATCACGCTCTACCCGATGGATTACGAAGAATTTCGTGCGGCATTAGGCGATAGCGTTAGCATTGAGCTGCTTCGAGAGGCTTTTGAAGCAAAGCGACCGTTGGGTGATGGTGTTGTTCGCAAACTGATGCGCGATTTTCGGTATTATATGATAGTTGGCGGAATGCCAAAAGCAGTGGCTACACTCATCGAAACCAATAATCTGGAGAGCGTAGATGCTGTGAAACGTGAAATTATCGAATTGTATGCCGACGACTTTCGCAAGATTGACCCAACAGGACGAGCCACAAGATTTTTCTACGCCATACCCGGCCAACTCAGTCGCAACGCATCAAGATATCAAGTGTCGGGCGTAATAGAAAATGAAAAAAACGAACGGATAGCAGAACTTTTGCAAGACATGGAAGATTCTAAGGTCGTTCTGTTTTCGCATCACGCCGACAATCCCAGTGTGGGGCTGTCGCTCCACGAGAATATCAACCAATATAAGATGTTTGTCAACGACACGGGCCTGTTCGTAACTATGGCTTTTTGGGATAAGGGAATGACCGAGAATGTGATTTATCAAAAATTGCTGAGCGACAAACTCCCTGCCGATCTGGGATATGTGTTTGAAAATGTGGTGGCACAGATACTCACAGCGTCGGGCAACAAACTATATTATCACACTTGGCAATCGGAAACATCTAATCATCTCTACGAAGTAGACTTCTTGCTTTCTCGCGGAAGCAAACTGTGGCCTTTAGAGGTGAAATCATCGGGCTATAAATCTCACAAATCGCTCGACTTGTTCTGTCAGAAATATTCAGCATGGGTGTCGAATAGGTATCTCATCTACACCAAAGACCTGAGGAAGGACCACGAAACCACCCTTCTTCCTGTGTTTATGACTATGTTTTTGTAGGCTCTGCAGTCTTGCCGAATCCGGTTGCGCCCTATCACTCTTTTGTGATAAGAAAAGTTAACGCACGCACGATTTATGGCTCAAAAACAACTACTTCCGAAAATAATCCTTACCTTTGCGTGATTTTTTTTAATTTTTAATGTAGTTTTTCACTATCCACTCTCGTCTATTAATCAGATTGTGCGTCCGGCATAGTGCCTCGAATCACGATTATTATATTACATAACAATATTCAAATTATCATTATTTAATTATGAAGTTCAGAAAATTACTGGCGTTTGCCTTTGCTCTCGTGGCAATTTCTTCGCAAGCACAAGCCATTCCTGATGTGCCTGCCGACACCGCCATTCGCGTAGGCAAACTCGCTAACGGACTCACTTACTATGTTCGTTACAACAATTATCCCGAGCACCATGTGAATTTCTACATCGCTCAGCGCGTGGGTTCTATTCAAGAAGAAGAAAGTCAGCGTGGTTTGGCTCACTTCCTTGAACACATGGCTTTCAATGGTTCCGAAAATTACGCCGGCAATGGCTTGGTCGACTACACCCGCACCCTCGGTGTGGAATTTGGTCGCGACCTCAATGCCTACACTTCGGTCGACCAAACCGTGTATAATATCAACGATGTGCCTTCCACACGCCAAAGCGCTCTCGACTCTTGCTTGCTCATCATCAAAGACTGGTCGAATGGCTTGCTCTTGGAAGATGAAGAAATCGACAAGGAACGCGGCGTGATTCACGAAGAATGGCGCTTGCGCTCTACTGCCAGCCAACGCTTGTTTGAACGCAACCTCGAAAAACTCTACCCGGGTTCGAAGTATGGCAAGCGCATGCCTATCGGTTTGATGAGTGTGATCGACAATTTCAAATACGAAGAACTCCGCAACTACTATAAGAAGTGGTATCGTCCCGACAACCAAGCCGTGATTGTGGTGGGCGACATTGATGTGGACTACACCGTGAAGAAAATCGAGGAAATGTTTGGCTCCATCCCCGCTGCTCCCGCCGATGCAGCACAGGTGGTCGACGAACAAGTGCCCGACAACCCCGAAGCCATTATCGTGGTCGACAAGGATAAGGAACAACAATACGATGTGGTGCAAATCATGTTTAAGCATGAACCGTTCCCCGAACAAATGAAAAACAATGGCATGTATCTTTTCTACCAATATGCCATTTGGTGCGTGAACCACATGCTCAACCAGCGCCTTACCGAAAAGGCTCAAGACCCCGATTGCGCGTTTGTGCAAGCCAGCGCCTACGATGGCTCCTACATCTTTGCCAAAACCAAAGATGCGTTCTCGCTTTCACTCTTGCCCAAAGAAGGCAAAATGAATGAGGCTGTGCAAGCCGCCACTGTGGAGGCTTTACGCGCACAAAAATTCGGCTTCACCGCCACTGAATATGCACGCGCTAAGGCTGAATATTTGAGCCAACTCGAAAAGCAATACAACAATCGCAACAAAATCAATAGCGACCAATTCGGACGCATGTGCGCAAGCCACTTCCTTGAAAAAGAACCCCTCACTCCTATCGAAACCGAATATGAAGTGATGAACCAAATGGTGCCGATGCTCCCGGTGGAAGCCGTGAATGCCATTATGCAACAGCTCATTAGCCCCACCGACACCAACTTGGTGGTGATCAACTTCAACCAAGAAAAAGAAGGTGCCGTGTATCCCACCGAAGCAGCGCTCAAAAGCGCTATCGATGCCGCTCACAGCGCCGAAATCACCGCATGGGTCGACAATGTGAAGGATGAACCCCTTATCAAGGAATTGCCTGCCAAGGGCGCTATCGTGAGCGAAACCGAAAACAAGGACTTTGGCTTCAAAACTCTCACTTTGAGCAATGGCGCTAAGGTGGTGATGAAGCACACTGAATATAAAGACGATGAAATCTTGATGAAAGCCGAATCGAAAGGCGGTAGCTCGCTCTATGGTCAAAGCGACTGGGCTAACACCCAAGTATTCGACTTTATCGTGGCTTCCAGCGGCTTGGGCAATTTCTCTTACACCGAACTCGATAAGGCACTCGCCGGTAAGCAAGCTTATGTAAGCCTCTCGCTCTCTGATTCCTACGAACGCCTCGAAGGTAAGTCGACCGTAAAGGATTTGGAAACACTCTTCCAACTCGCTTACTTGAAGATGACTGCCGTGAGCAAGGACGAAAAGAATTTCAACAGCATCATGAAGATGCTTGAAACCGCACTGAAGAATAAGGATTTGCAACCCGAAGCCGTGTTCCAAGAACAAGTGGACTACACCATCAACAATAAGAGCTGGCGCAATGCTCCCTTCGGCGTGGAAGAACTGAAAAATGTGAACTACGACCGCGTGCTCGAAATTGCTAAACAACGCACTGCCAACGCTGCCGACTTCACCTTCTACTTCGTGGGTAACTTCGATGAAAACCTGCTCCGCTCCTACATTGAACAATACATCGCTTCTCTGCCCGGCGACCCCAAAAAGACTGAAAACTATAAGAATGTGGTGGAACGCCCCGCCGGCGAACTCATCAATAAGTTTACCAGAAAAATGGAAACGCCTAAGGCTATGGCACGCATGTATTGGTACAGCACCAAAACGCCTTACACACTCGAAAATCGCATCCTCGCAAGCGCTGCCGGACAAGTGCTGAGCAAAATCTACCTGCAAAAAATCCGCGAAGATGCCGGCGCTGCCTATAGCGCAGGTGCATCCGGAGGTGCCACTATCGTGGGCGACCGTGTGTTCACTTCTATCGCCGGTGGATGCCCTATGAAACCCGAATTTGCCGATATGGCACTCAAAATCATGCGCGAAGAAATCGTGAACATCTCGAAGAACGTGGACCCCGCCACTCTCAACGAAATCAAAGCGCTTATGATTAAGGATGCAGAAACCAGCGAAAAAGAAAATTCACACTGGCTGAGCGTATTCAATATGCTCGTGAGCCGCAATATCGATATCCAAACCAATTACAAAAATATCGTGAACGGTCTCACCCCTGAAAAGGTGGCAGCTTTCGTGAAGAATGTAATCCTGAAGGAAGGCAACCACGTGGAAGTAATCATGCTCCCCGAAGAATAAACCTTCCCCGGTAGCATCTCGCTCCAAAACTTAAAAAAATCCTCGGCAGCCCAAAGGCAAAGCCGAGGATTTTTTTTCGCTTCCCCTTTCAACCCACCGTGCGATGCTATCCCCACGATGCCCCTCCACCGGTAGGGATATGCCTTTGGCAGGTAATGGATGCCCTCCGCCGCACCGCCCCAACCGTTTTTCTACTGAGAGCCGTGGAGTGCTTGTTTTGTTTGGTTAAACATTCTTTTTTATTCTTAAATAAACATAAATATTTCACGGGATGTGCGATAAATTCGGGGGCTGCCGGGCGTGGTGGTTGCGTAGCAAGGCATTTTTTCTTATCTTTGCACCGTAATTCGAATAGAGGAGGCTCTCGGCTTCTTCTTTTTTATTTATATACGCATTCTACGCACAATGATTAATCGACAAGAACTCATAGACGTTATCCACCACGCGCTTGAAGGCACCGACCGCTTTTTAGTGGAGGTGAAGGTGAGCGCCGACAATGTGATTGAAGTGCTCATCGATAGCATGGATTCGGTCACCATCGACCACTGCATTGCCCTCAACGATGCCGTGCTCAGCCACTTCGACCGCGATGTGGAAGACTACGAACTCACCGTGGGCAGCTATGGCATCAGCGACCCCTTCAAGGTGGTGCAGCACTACCTGAAAAATGTGGGCGGCGAGGTGGAAGTGCTCACCAAGGCGGGCAAAAAGCTCAAGGGCACGCTCAAAGAAGCCTCCGATGAGGAATTCGTGCTCACCGTTACCAAAAAGGTGAAACTCGAAGGCAAAAAGCGCCCCGAAATGGTGGACGAAGACCTCCATTTCACTTACGACGAAATAAAATATACAAAAAACATCATACAGTTTTAAAACCGTACTATGGCTAAGAAAGAATCCGAAACTATTAGTTTGACCGAAAGTTTCAAAGAATTTAAAGAATTGAAGAAAATCGACAAGACCACTATGATTAGTGTGCTTGAAGAGTCGTTCCGCAGCGTGTTGGCAAAGATTTTTGGCAGCGACGAAAATTTTGACGTGATTATGAATCCCGACAACGGTGACTGCGAAATTTACCAAAACTTGGAAGTGGTGCCCGACGGCGAGGTGGAAGATGCCGACCGTCAGATTTCTCTCACCGATGCGCGTAACGACCCCGATAGTCCGGACCCGGATTGCGAAGTGGGCGAAGAGCATACTCGCAAAATTGAATTTGCCAAATTCGGACGCCGCGCCATTCTTAACCTTCGCCAAACACTGGCAAGCAAAATCCTTGACTTGCAAAAAGATGCTATCTACACCCAATTCAAGGCGCAAGAAGGTGAATTGGTGAGCGGCGAAGTGTACCAAGTGTGGAAGCGCGAAGTGCTCTTGCTCGACGATGATAAAAATGAATTGCTCTTGCCGAAGGACCAACAGATTCCTACCGATATCTATCGCAAGGGCGAAACCGTGCGCGCCGTGATTCACAATGTGGACAACAAAAACAACAATCCGAAAATCACCGTGTCGCGCACCAGCGAGAATTTCCTCCGCCGCTTGTTTGAACTCGAAGTGCCGGAAATCCACGATGGCCTTATCGTGATTCGCGCCGTGGCTCGCATACCGGGCGAACGCGCCAAAATTGCCGTGGAAAGCTACGACGACCGTATCGACCCGGTGGGCGCTTGCGTGGGTGTGAAGGGCGCACGCATTCACGGTATCGTGAGAGAATTGCGCAACGAAAATATCGATGTAATCAACTATACAAGCAACCCGCAACTCTTTATCCAACGCGCACTGAGCCCCGCTAAGATTTCCTCTATCCGCTTGGATGAAGCCGGCAAACACGCTGAGGTGTTCTTGCGCCCCGACGAGGTGTCGCTCGCTATTGGTAAGGGTGGCCTCAATATTAAACTGGCTTCTATTCTCACCGGCTACACCATCGATGTGTATCGCGACCTCGACAACGACGGCGAAGACGATATCTACCTCGATGAATTTAAAGACGAAATCGATGAATGGGTGATTGAAGCACTCAAAAATATGGGTTGCGCCACTGCAAGAGCTGTGCTCCACACACCGCGTCAAGAACTCATCGATAAGGCTGACTTGGAAGAAAGCACCGTCGACGAAGTGATTGCAGTGCTGAAGGCTGAATTTGAAGAAGAATAACACCGTTCGTATCCAAAAGGATTCTTGCAGGCCGCAACGCCTGACAATGGCGATAGGCCCGGCAAGTGTGACCCAAGCCACTAAGCGCAACATCATAACAACATCAATCTTGAGTAAATAACTGATAGAAAATATATGCCCATAAAAATTAGTAAAGCAGTCAAAGATTTAAACATCGGAATGCAAACGGCAAGAGACTTCTTGAAAAAGAACAACATTGAAGTGGACGACAACGTGAACGCAAGAATTTCCGACGACGCCTACAATTTGCTCATTCAGAAGTTTAAACCCGCTATGCAACAAAAAAAAGCAGCGGAGCAGATTATTCACGACCGTAAGGAGGAAAAGGCTGCTATCGCTGCCGAGAAAAAACGCCGCGAAGCCGAAGAAATCAAACCGGAAGTGGTGATACAAAAACCTAAAGTGGTGGGTAAAATAGAACTCGACACGAAGGGAAATCCTGTGGCGCCTAAACCCGCCGACACTCCGGCACCCGAACCGGAGGTGAAAGACGAAAAACCACAACAACCCGCTCCGGTGGCGGCGCCCGAAGCCTCAAAAGCGGAAACTAAACCGCAACCTCAACCGGAAAAGGCGGAACCACAGCCTGAAAAGGAGGAGCCTACTGCACCACAGCAGGTGAACATTACACCGCAACCGACTGCCAACGCCCCGCTGATGCAGGGACCGAAAGTGGTGGGCAAAATTGATTTGGATGCGCTCAACCAATCCACTCGACCGAAGAAAAAAACGAAGGAGGAGAAGCGCAATGAACGCCTGAATAAGGAAAAAGCGCGTCAAGGCGATGGCGAAAAGCGTAAACGCAAACGCATCGGTAAGGAAAAAGTGGACATTGAAAAGAGTGTGCAACAGCAAGCACAGGGTGCCAACCAACCGAAGCGCAATGCACAACCCAATGCACAAAATGCCAATGCCGGTAAGCGCAATAAGAAGGATAAAAACAAACGCCCATTTAAGGCTGAAGTGAATGAGGAAGATGTGCAACGCCAAATGAAGGAAACTTTGGCGCGCCTCACCAATAAGCCGGCGAAGAAGGGCGCTAAGTGGCGCAGAGAAAAACGCGAAGCCATTCGCGAGGAAGAACGCGCCGAAGCTGCTGTGGCAGCAGCTGAATCACGAATCCTGAAACTCACGGAGTTTGTGACCGCTAACGACCTCGCCGCAATGATGAATGTGCCTATCAATAAGGTGATTGGCACGTGTATGAGCATTGGCGTGATGGTGTCGATTAATCAACGCTTGGATGCCGAAACCATCAATATCGTGGCTGAAGAATTTGGCTTTACCACCGAATACGAGAGTGCCGACGTGGCTGAACAAATCCATGAGGAGGAGGATAAGCCGGAAGACCTCGTGAGCCGACCGCCGGTGGTGACGGTGATGGGTCACGTGGACCACGGTAAAACGTCGCTGCTCGACCACATTCGTAATGCCAATGTGATTGCCGGTGAAGCCGGCGGTATCACTCAGCACATCGGTGCCTACAATGTGAAACTCAAAAACGGCCGACATATCACTTTCCTCGACACGCCGGGTCACGAGGCGTTTACCGCTATGCGTGCACGCGGTGCGAAGGTAACGGATATCGTGATTATTATCGTGGCTGCCGATGATGCCGTGATGCCCCAAACCATCGAGGCGCTTAACCACTCTTCGGCTGCCGGGGTGCCTATCATTTTTGCGATCAATAAGATTGATAAACCGGGCGCCAATGTGGATAAAATTAAAGAAGAACTCGCCAACCTCAACTACCTGGTGGAGGACTGGGGCGGTAAGTACCAAAGCCAAGATATCAGTGCCAAGAAGGGTACGGGCGTGGCTGAATTGCTCGATAAGGTGCTCCTCGAGGCTGATATGCTGGAATTGAAGGCTAATCCTAACCGGAAAGCCACGGGCTCTATCATTGAATCGTCGCTCGATAAGGGACGCGGCTATGTGGCAACTCTGCTGGTGGACAATGGCACCCTCCATGTGGGCGACATCATCCTTGCCGGCACTCACTATGGTAAGGTGAAGGCGATGTTTAATGAGCGCAACCAGCGCATTGAAGAGGCTGGACCTTCGTCGCCGGCTTTGATTCTGGGCTTGAACGGTGCTCCTACCGCAGGCGATAAATTCAATGTGATGGACACTGACCAAGAAGCGCGTCAAATTGCCAATAAGCGCGAACAATTGCAACGCGAATTGGGCTTGCGCACGCAAAAACGCGTTACGCTGGAAGATATCGGCCGCCGAAAAGCGCTGGGCGATTTCCACGAATTGAATGTGATTGTGAAGGGCGACGTGGATGGCTCTATCGAGGCGTTGAGCGATTCGCTCATCAAACTCTCCACTCCGGAGGTGCAGGTGAATGTGATTCACAAGGCGGTGGGTGCCATCACCGAAAGCGATGTGACGTTGGCTGCCGCTTCCGATGCCTATATCATTGGTTTCCAAGTTCGTCCGAGCGCCGATGCCAAACGCTTGGCAGCTCAGGAGGGCGTGGATATCCGCATCTATTCTATCATCTACGATGCCATCGAAGAGGTGAAGAGCGCTATGGAAGGTATGCTGGCGCCCGACATCAAGGAGGTGGTGATTGGTAGCGTGATGGTGAAGGAGGTGTACCACATCAGCAAGGTGGGCACCATTGCCGGCGCTATGGTGATGGAAGGCAAAATCAAGCGTGGCTGTAAGGTGCGCGTGATTCGCGACGGTATTGTGCGTTTCACCGGCAATTTGGCGTCGCTGAAGCGTTTCAAAGACGATGCTAAGGAGGTGACCAACGGCTTTGAATGTGGCTTGAGCATCACCAGTTACAACGATATCCAACCCAACGATATGCTGGAGGCTTTCGAAGAGGTGGAAGTGCAAAAAACACTCTAATCCTTCCTGCTTCGAGCATCAATACCTACAAAAGGCTCTTTTAGACCGCTCCGGGCTAATCGAGCCTTTTTCCCTTTATTTGCAAAAGTACGGTCCCCCGAAAAAAATCCCCATCCGTCTCAACTTCTAAAATCCTAAAAACGATGTTTCGCTACTATTTGAATATCGGCACTAATCTTGGCAACAAGGAACAAAACATTAAGAACGCCATCCAAGCGCTTTCGCAGGGCGCTGAGCGCATCGAGGTGAGCGAGGTGGTGAGGAGTGAACCTTGGGGCTTTGAATCGCCTCACACGTTTTTAAATGTGGGTGTTGCACTCTTTTCGCCGATGATGCCCGAGCAGATGCTTTGCCATATCCACCACATTGAGCGGTGCTTGGGCAGCAAGGCGCACCGCGATGCGCAAGGCGGCTACATCGACCGCTTGGTGGACATTGACATTATGGCGATAGAAGATGAACAAGGTGCCCCGGTGGAGGTGCATAGCCCCACGCTCACGGTGCCGCATCCCCACCTGCACGACCGCCCGTTTTTTCTCACGCCCTTCCGTCAGCTCAAGGGTTTGGAGTGATGGTGTAAGGTAGCATCCGGGTGCTCACGGCGGCTTGCTTTTGATAGTTGCGCTGCACGGTGAGTTGTGCTTTTTCGTTGTCGGTAAATTTCACGGTGATGGTTTCGCCGGAAATAAAATCTACCCAGAAGGTGCGGATGGTGAGTTCGTTGCCTTTCCAGGCATAGGCTGCTGCGGTGGTATAGGCTGGCGAAAGACCTTTCAGGCGGGCTACGGCGGTGATGGAGTAAGGCGGATTTTGGTCGAGGGTTTGGTAGTGCCATTGCTGCCGGCGCGCCGCCACGGTTCTGCCGCCGTAGGTGTATTCCAGCATGCCGTCGGGCTTGAAGGTGAGGTGCAATGCCTCATCGCCATCGCCCACCGTTATGGTGGTACCGCGGTATTTTTTCGGGGTGGCTTTGCCTTTGGGTAAAGGCAGCGCGGCATTTTGGGTGAGTTTTTCCAAGCGTTGTTGTGCCGCGACATCTTCAGCGATGGGTGCATCATTCACACCGGGCAGGAGCACATTCCAAATGTGTGATAGTTCGAAATGCGCTTGAAAACTCGCCCCATTCACCACCACCACCATATCTTCGTGTGGCAGCATCACCACAAATTGCCCTAATGCGCCATCGGCACGGTAGGCGCCGGGGTGCTCGCACATCCATATTTGATAGCCGTAGCCGGGACTTTTGGTG
>SFWW01000164.1 GCA_004559845.1 bacterium | reverse complement strand
CTTTGTCCACTTGCTGTAAATTATTGGTTTGCAAATAAGCTAACACAGCCTGAGGCATTCCTCCCACAAGCATATATAACCTCAAATCTCTCATAGCCGTGCGCAAAGAGTTACCGAGGGGCTTGCGCTTGTTCAAAAACGTTTTCAGCAAAGGAATGGTCACCTCATCGCCAAGAGCCCATCGAAACTCCTCATAATCCATAGGATACATTTGGAGGCGGTCTTCCTCACTTGGAATCGTGATGTTCTTAGTATTCTTCTTTATGGAAATTAGCGACCCGGTTTCAATATAATCGTATCTGCCATCTGCCACCAAATACTTTACCGCCTGACGGGCAAGAGGAAAACTCTGCACTTCATCAAACACAATCACCGACTGCCGTTCAAACAATTGCACATGATAAGTGGCCTGCAAATTAAGAAACAGCATATCTAAGTCGGTCAAATCCTCAAACAAACCCTTAGTTTCTGCTGACGACCTATTAAAATCTATAATTATATAGGATTTATATTGACTGCGTGCAAACTCCTCCACTACCGTTGACTTGCCAACACGTTTGGCTCCTTCTATCAATAGTGCGGTTTTGCCATCAGACTCCGTCTTCCACTGGAGCATTTTTTCGAAGATTTTTCGCTTGAAAACTTTATTTCCCATAACTATCTGATTTTGTGATACAAAAATACAAAAAAACAATTCCCCCGCAATTCAAAACGGTATTTTTTCCGGTTTCCCCGATGTTTTACAACCCAATTTATCCGATTTCCCCGATGTTTTTTGGTTTAGATTTAAAGACTTATGCCAAAAATTTGCTCATAAAAGTTTTACCGGACAGCAATAATTAAAAGTAAATCCAACACAAAAATAATGCTGAACTGCGTGGAAATGTGGTGAAAAATCGCACATTTCCACGCAGTTCAGCATCTTTTTTGCTCCGAAGCCTTGCGTGTGGGGCTTTGGAGGGGGCGGGTTAGAATGGAGCGTCGGGAGCGGCGGGGGTTTGTCGGTCGCCAGTCTGTGGACGGCTGCCCAAGAGTTCGAAATTGTCGACATACACCTCAGTCACGTAGCGCTTAATTGCGTTGCGGTCTTCCCATTGACGCGTGCGCAGTTTGCCCTCAATGTAGAGTTTCGTGCCCTTACGCACATATTTTTCAATCACCTCGGCTTGTTTGCCCCAAGCCACAATGTTGTGCCATTCCGTACGTTCTGTAGTCGTACCGTTGGCGCCGGGAATCGTTTCATTGGTGGCAAGCGTGAACGATGCCACACAATGCCCCTGTTGCGGATAACGAATATCGGGGTCTTTTCCCACATTCCCAAGTAAAATCACTTTGTTTACTGACATAATCTATTCTATTTTTGTTTACGTTTTTATAACTCACAAAAAGCCTCGCCCCCCAATTTTTCCGGCAATTTTCCCTCTCTACTACTTCTTCTTTTCCGGCACCGATGCCTTCAGCCCTTCTATCACGCTGGTGCTAAACCCATTGCGCTCCATAGCATTGAGCCCTTTGATGGTGATGCCGCCCGGCGTGGTCACCTTATCGATTTCCACCTCCGGGTGATTGCCCGTGTGCAACAACAGTTCGGCGGCTCCTTCCAGTGTGCGTAGCACAATCTGTTTCGCCTCATCGGCTTTGATGCCCAATTCCACGCCCCCTTCGCTCGCCGCACGCACATAGCGCATGGCATAGGCTATGCCACACGAAGCCAGCGCCATACAAGCATCCATCTGTTTTTCCTCAATAAGCATCGTGGTGCCCAATCGCTTGAAAATGTCGTTCACCATACCGATTTGCTCTTCGTTGGCGCCACGGCTGCAAATAAAGGTCATACTCTTTCGTAGGCTAATGGCAGTGTTGGGCATCACGCGAAACACCGCCGGAGGGGTGCACAGCGAAAGGTCTTCCAATTCTTCAAGCGGCACACCGGCAGCCACCGATACCAAAATCTGCTTCTTCCACTGAATGTATGACGATAGCGGGTCCATCACATCATACACAAGCCATGGCTTCACCGCCACGATAATCATATCCGTGTGGAGCACAGCATCCTTATTATCCGTGCTCACCGTCATTTCCGGAAATTCAGCTTTCAGTGCATCAAGTTCTTGGTGCCGATTTGGCGCACACACTGTGATATCGGCAGTATTGAAAGTGGGGTCGGCTGCAAGCCCCCGGGCTATGGCGCCACCCATATTTCCCGCCCCAATAATTCCAATTTTCATCCTAAATCATTATTTACCCACAAATATAGTGTTTTTTGCCCAAATTCCCAACATTTTGTACAAGGGACTGTCGTCTCTGTTCAAATTCTTTTCCCACTGCCGCCCCACCAAATCTCTGCCGCTCTGCAAACGATTGCGGAGCCTGCAAGCAAAATATTTTGCGCTCGGTGCGGATTTTTGCCCGATTTGCATTATCTTTGCCTTATCGCAATCAACAAACAACTATTATTCATCATATATCACATCCATCGTTATGAA
>SFWW01000036.1 GCA_004559845.1 bacterium | reverse complement strand
CAATTATTCCAAATGGGACGCAATTTTGGCATTACTCTAAAATAGCATCCCCACACTCAGTGCGCCCATATTATTGCATAGCTGAATAGTTACGAAAAACCGGTACCCACCCACCTCCGCCATATAACGGGTGCTGAAAACACCCAAAAAGGCAATTCACCCACCAATCTACGAACACGATACTGTCCTGCTAGCTATAGGCGTGTTTTTTTTCGGCGTAGCCGACTTTTTTTTCGCGAAGCGACTTTTTTTTCGCAACGGTGAGGGAGGTGAATGGCGAGCTTCGCGAGTCACCGTGGGCGTGAAGGCAAAAGATAACGGTGGAGCCTGCTTCACGTTAGATTTTGGCATCACGCACACGAAAGGGCTTCAGTCCTCACATCCCCACCGTGGCGACTTTTTGTTCTTTTCCATACATCTAAAGCACACTCAGCCATTATTGCTCCGGCTGTGCAGGGCAGCTATTACATGGCGGAGGCAGCATTATTTTCGCTGCACGCCACAAAAGCGGGCAATCATATCCATTTTTAAATGAAAGAGCCGTGAGCCGCCCCCCCATTTGAGCGGGGATTGCTCTTGCATAAACCAAAAAAAGGCAGTATTTTTGTTTTTAGAAAAAAATTAAAAACCGAAATATGAAAGTACTAAAATTTGGAGGCACATCGGTGGGAACAGCCGAAAGCCTTGCCAACGTGAAAAATATCGTTACTTCCTGTAGCGAACAAGTGATTGTGGTGGTGTCGGCACTGGGCGGCGTTACCAACGATTTGCTCCAAATGGCTCGCATGGCTGAAGCACAGCGCCCCGAATGGGAGCAAATGCTCGCCGGCGTGAAAGAGCGCCACCTATCGGTGATAGATGCCGTGGTGCCACGGGAGCGACAAGCGCAATGCAAAGCCACGATAGAACGATTTATCGACCAAGCCCTCTATGGCTACTATGGCTTGCTATTCTCCAACAAAGCGTTGCCCGATTTCCACAAAGAACAAATTCGCGACGCCATCGTGAGCCATGGCGAAATTATGTCGTCGGCAATTGTGGCGAGTATGATTGATGGCGCAGTGCCACATTATTCGCCCAATTTCATTAAAACGAAAGACGTAGACTCCGAGCGCATCCTCGATAATTCCACATTCGGGCTCATCGCCTCGGAATTTGGCGGCAGAAGGGAGCCGGTGCACGTCACCCAAGGCTTCATTTCCGAAGATTCCACCACCAAGCAAATCACCAACCTCGGACGCGGCGGTAGCGACTTCACTGCGGCACTCATTGCTGCGGCACTCGATGCATCGGCATTGGAAATTTGGACCGACGTTGACGGATTTATGACCGCAGACCCACGCACCAACCCCGATGCCACCGTGATTCCGGAAATGACCTACGCACAAGCACAAGCCATGTGCGAAGCAGGTGCCAAGGTGATTTACACCCCTACCATCGGGCCCGTGGCACTGAAGCACATCCCCGTGTGGGTAAAAAACACTTTCAACCCCTCCGCCAAAGGCACGGTGATTATCGATAGAAATTGAAAAGAATGATTTTCTAAAAAAGTTAATTTCAACGAATTTCTTTTGACTTCCAACACTGCTTTGCAAAGAGCTATATACACTAATACACACTGAGCCATGTTGTACCACAGCACCAAAAACTACCACGTGAGCGCCACCATTAGCGAAGCCATCCTCCATGGCTATGCGCCCGACGGTGGATTATACCTTCCCGAAACCATTCCCACACTTCCGCAAGCGTTTATCCGCAATCTTAGCAATATGACGCTGCAAGAAGTGAGCTACGCCATCGCCAACTACGCCCTCCAAGGCGACATCGATGCCCAAGTGCTCCACGATGTAGTGTTCGAAACACTCAATTTTCCCATCCCGCTGGTGAATGTGGGTGGCGAGCGCCATGTGCTCGAACTTTTCCATGGCCCTACCATGAGTTTTAAAGACATTGGCGCGCGATTCATGGCACGCCTCATCTCGCACTACTATGCACGGAAGGGAAATGGCGAAATCAATGTGATTAGCGCCACTTCCGGACATTCCGGCGGCGCCATAGCCAACGGTTTCTCCCTTGCAGCGGGCGCAATTCAGCACCTTGGGTAAAAACATCACCGCCATAGAAGTGAACGGCACCATCACCGACTGCAAAAAAATGGCACTCGAAGCATTTCATGACCCTGATTTGGCCGACAAAATGCTCCTCACCAGCGCCAAAAGCGTGAATATTGCACGATTGCTGCCGCAAATGTTTTACTACTTTTGGGCATACGCACAGCTGGCGAAGCAAGGCAAAAACCCCGGCGAAATGGTGGTGGCAGTGCCTTGCGGCAATTTGGGCAACCTCACCGCAGGAGTGATGGCGCAACGCATGGGACTCCCCATCAAGCGATTCCTCATTGCCGACAACAAAAACGATATTTTTGCCTCCTATCTGCGCACCGGCAAATTCGTGACACGCGAAGCCGAACGCTCTGTGGCAATAGCAATGGACTGCGGCAACCCGCGCAATTTCCCCCGATTGGAACAGCTACTCGGCTCTCACGCCAATATGTGCAAAATAATGGAGGGATTTTCTTACAGCGATGAACGCATCATCAGCACCATTGCCAACACCTGGCATCGCGAGCACTACCTGCTCAATCCACACAGCGCCACCGCCTACCAAGCACTCATTGATGGACTGCGACCCGGCGAAATAGGCGTGGCGCTCGGCACTTCCCACCCCGCAAAAGCAAAACTCACAGTGGACCGTGCCACCGGCACATCTGTAGACATTCCCGAAACACTCATGCGATTCTTCAACGGATTCGGACATATCACCACCATCAATTCCGGCTACACCAGCCTAAAAAAATTCCTCCTGATGCAATAGAGGGTTTGTCGTTCGCGGGGCTCACTTGGTTAGTCGTGCTGTGCGCTTGGCGCGGGAGTTGCGATGTGATTTGTATCTACAGGTAAAAGAAACTCGGTGGCAAAGACAATGTGTGCTGTGGAGAGAGGCAAGTCACAAAACGTGGCATGGAGGTAAGAATCAAAACGAAAAGGCGGGGGCGGGGATGTGAGGCGTAACCATCCGAAACCGGCCGACTTTTTCGGATGGTTTCGTTGCGCTAAGAATGGTTATATTGAAAAGCGCCATCTCCGGGGGGGGGAGATGGCGCTGATTATTTTATGGAATGAGCTTGTGCTTATTTCACTTGAGCACCCATTACATTGTACTTAGCATCACCATTGATGATGTAGATTTGGCCGTTTTCAACCACTTTCTTCACTTCGCTCTTGTTAACAGTCACGTCGTTGATACCGGAGGTACCTTGAGAGAAGTTGTAAACGAGAGATGCACCGGGAACAGAGAATTTCACCTTAGCTTCACGATATGACACACCTTCAGGAAGAGGAGCGGCAGTGGCTTGGATTTGTACTTCGTTGGTGAATTCATCGTTTTCAACCACGTCGGCAATTTCGAGAGTCAACCATTCAGGAACGTCTTGGTCGTCTTCAGTGAGCACTGTCCAGAGTTCGCTGCTCTTGGTAGAGAACACGCTGATATAGTCGAAAGTGTAACCTTCAGCAGGAGTTTTCACGAGTTTGCCACCTTCCACGGGGAAGTTGTATGCACCATCTTCGAAGGTGTAGTTCCATTCCATCATAGGCCATTCCACATCGAGGAAGATAGAAGGAGCTGTGGTGCCGAGAGATACGGAGAAGAAACCATCCAAACCAATAAAACCAGGTTTATTGAGCGGAGTGCCTTGGTCGTCTACAGCCAGCATATAACCATGTTGACCATAACCTTCATCGCACCAGTCCTTAGTAACGAACATAGTGAACAAAGATGCTTGCGCATTTTCATAGCCGTGAAGCACAATCATAATGGGTTGGTTGATATCAGCCACCACTTCATATTCAAGACCATCTTCTTCAGCAAAGAAAGGCATATCAATAAAGCCTTCTTCAGCAGCGTCGGCAGCAAGTGTACCCTTTGCAGTGTAGAGCAAGTCGCCGAGAATCACACTGTCTTTTTCATTCTTGGTAGCAGCATACACATCAGCGGTGAGGGGAGTTTCGCCGGTGATACCTTCAGCCGCATAGTATACATGCAAGCCACGGAGTGCATAAGAAATAGCGGGCTTTTCTACATACAGACCCATCGCATTCCAGCCACCATAGTTTTTACCAAACCAGCAACCTTCCTTGCCACCATCGGCATCTTTTGCACCGGTAAGATAAACCATACCGCCACCTTGACTTAAACCGGGAGATTGTTCACGTACACCGGCAGCCCACAATTTAGGCGACACGTAGCAGTCGAGGTTGCTTTCTTCAAATGTGGCACGAGGATCCGGGCAGAAGTAGGCGAAACCCTTATAAGGTTTGGTTTCCTTGGTGTTCCTATCATAGTAGTTGGCAAACAATTGATAAGTATCGGTAGCACCACCTGAAGTAGCTGTGAGAGTGGGTGCGTAAGCAGATTCAAAAATCCAAGAGTCGGTGAGGTCTGCTTCAGAAGAAGTATATGTAGCGAAATCTTTGATTTCGGAGTTGTACTTTTCATACGACCAAGAATAGGAATCAGCACCTTCAGATGCGTTGGGCCAAGTAACGGGACGCCAAGAAGGATTCATGATAGCAGGGCTATAGAAAGAACCACCGGTTGAAAGAATGGAACGATAAAAAGAGCCGGCAGGACGATTATACCAAGCCTTCACGGTAGCATTTTTTGCCACCTTCTTAGCGGCTTCACGTTGAGCCGGTGTGGCCATCTGAGCGCTCTCTACAGTAAATTCAAAAGGAGCACATTTTGAATCAATCACTTGATTCTTAACGGCGTCGGACTTCTTTTGGAAAGAAGCGGAAGCCGAAACTGCAACAGCAGCAGCAGCGATTAAAAGTAAACTCTTTTTCATAATCGAAATAGTTTAAGTTGGGTTAATAAAAAAATTGATATAGTAAAAAAATGATTGTTGGTTTTGATAAAAGCTAATGAGGATTCACCTCTTGGGTGATGCGAGGAAGAATCCTCATTAGTAAAGGGGAAGCTTATTGAAGATTGAGCATCAAAGAGCTGGATGGATTGTTGACATCGGAAATGCGAATGTTTACCGGCGCGAGCAGCGAGCTGCTGGAGCACTTAAATGTAGTGTTGCCAAGCATTTCAATGAAGGCTTGCAACTCAGGCACTTTAGTGACATAGGTAGCCATATTTTTCTCCATATCTCCGAGCACGAATCTAAATTCATCGTCGCTGATTACCTCTGTTTGCATCTCTTGATAAATGTTGAGTGTTTTACCTGCAGCTTTGAGCTTCAAGCGAATGAACACAGCATTTGGATACTTTTTACCACTTTCAGTAACGGCACCGAATTTGATATAGGTGATCGACGAACCATTGAAGGCTTTGGTGCCGGTGTTGATGGCATTGAACGCCTCACCCAATTCACCTGTAGATTGGGTGGCATCAACTTGCCAAACGAGCGCTTGATTGGTTACCACCTTGCTGAGCGCATCGGCAGTGATGGTGGTTTTGCCATCGTCGGTGCAGAGCAGCGAGCCGTCGGCTTGGCGAATGAAATGCTGAATGGTGTAGTCTTTACCATCGATAGAGTCGCGCAAGGTGAGTGGCGAGCCGAGGGTAAAACCATCGTGGGTGATGATAGCGTTGCGTCCCACCCATTCGGTGATGTAGTCACCGGTTTCGGGATAGAATTTGGGCAACTGTGTAGCGCCATCGAGCACCACATGACGATAGCCACCCGGCAGATTCACATACACTGCGGGTATCTTCGCATTGAAGAACGAATCGGCAAGTGCCACCACTTCGTTGAGATAAGTTTCATCGTCGGTGGTGGAAGGAATTCGCGTCATGATGATGCTGGCACCATGCTTCTTACCTTCGAGGTAGAGGGTGTCGTTGCTAAATTTCATCAGGTCGAATTCATAGTCACCGGAGTGGCCGTAGCCTTGCTCGTCGGGTTCCGTATCAGGCACATCTTCGGGGTCAGCAAAGAGGTGGAAATACTTGTTGTAGGAGTTGAAAGTGAGCACCGGTCCATTGTCGGAAATCACATCCCACAGCGATTCTTCGCTACCAAAGGAAGAATAATTGGCATCAATGTTGGTAATCTTGGTGATATACTCATTATGACCGGAAATCTTCACCGAGCCATCTTCTTTAAAGGTGAAGAGATACACATATCCGTGCTCTTCTTCGGTGGTGAAGTATTCCATTTGCCACTTGCCACCTTGGTCCACGAGAATGTCTTTATACATTTGTTTTGCTTGCTCGGTGCGGTGAGCTGCACTTTGGTCGAAGATATCCGCCTCTTCATTGTTACATGAAGAGAGTGCGAAGCCCGCCAGCAAAGCAGCAAAAGCTGAAAATTTATATAATTTGTTCATCATCTTCTATTGCGATTAATAAAGTGAAAAATTATTGAACATTATCAATTTGCTTACGCAATTCCACGATGTCGTAGTTCACCTGACGCTTTTGCACTTCTTCACGCAATTTGTCGAGGTCCACGCCAAATGAATCGCGGAGCCATTCGCGTGCAATCTGAATCTTTTCCTTCAAGGCTGCAACACCATCGATGCCGTCCTTGTCTTCCACAGGATAAGCAAACACTGGAATAGCAATCTTGTTGCCTCTCTCGTCGAGAAGGAAACCACTTTCATCTACTGGGCGATTTTTTGCATCGTGGTATTTTTCGGGATTTTCAGCATCTTGAGTGTAAGGAGCTTCACCACGGTAGAACTCACTGGTCACCTTGTTGCTGAACACCTTCACAGTGTCGCCGTTTGGCGTAACATAATCCACATAGTTGTTGTCTTCGCTGAAGTATTGCTTATTCTCCTCATCTACCTTATTATCCTTGTAGTAGTAGTAGCAGTAGTACACAGCATTGGGGTCGTCGCCACTTGGGGTAGCCCATCCGCGTCCTGCGAGCTCATAGAAGCGTTCCCATTGTGCATCGGTTTTCACGATGTAGTTGGCAATGATTTCTGCAAAGTCTTCGCGGAAAGCTGAAGAAGCATAGTTGGTAACGAAGCCACAAGAGAGCACCACACCTTCTTGGCGGTCTTGCCAGTTGCTGCCATCATACTTACCCACGGAAATGGTGTTGAATTTGGCAGGATAAGTTTTGGTTTGGTGCAAAATGTGGGAAAACTCGTGGTGCATGGTCTTGAAATAGAATTCATTGAGCTGGTCGAAGTCGTTCACATCAAGTTCGTTCACACGGAAGAGCGACACTTTGATACCGCCTTCAGCCAAACCCAAAATCATCGTACCTGATGAGGGATTGTAGGCAGGTGAGCCAATGAGGTGGATGATGCGCGGACCATAGAGCTTCAAGAATTCGGGATTCACCACATCTTTATACACATCAAACCACAAATATTCGGCAAGCAGAGCCAAGTCTTGCGCTTTGCGGAAGTCGGCAGGCACAAGGTTGTAGTTCATATTGGTGCCCACGTCTTGCATTTTGTAGCGGAAATCCAAGTTGTAGACATCGAGATAGGTTTGCTTGAGCCACTTGTCGAATTTATAGGTTGCCGAACCGGGCACCACTTCTTCCGACTCATCCGGGAAGATGGTGGGGGTGAACTCATCGTCGCTACAAGATGAGAATGCAAATAAGCACACACCCATCACCAAGGCTGAAAGTATATATTTATTAATCAATTTCATAATCTTAATGCTTAAAATCATTTAACAAGAACATAAGAACCGGGAGCTTCTACAGTGGATTCATCCTTTTCCGTTACCGTGAAACGTGTGTTGGGTTCCAAACCGGCATTGATCACTTCGTTAGGAATCTGCATTGCGCACTTTTCGTCAAGAGTCTTGAGCGTGTAGGGGGTGTTGAAGCGTCCGAAGTAGTGAGTGATTTCAATGCCATAGCGCTTGATATCGAAGAAACGCATACCATTGTGGATGGTTTCGATGCGGCGCAAGTGCTGGATGCATTGCAAGTAGGGCACTTTGTCTTCGGTGAGTTGATATCTATCCGATGGGCAAACTTCATCGATGTGGAGAGGTTTCATAATACCAAAACCATTTTTATACTTGGAGTCGCCTTGGTCTTTGGAATAGAACTTTTCAATCACCGCACGGGTCATATCCTTAAACGAGTAGCTTTCGCCTGCGCCAAGCTGACGGCGAGCCCAATCCCAGATAGCGAGGTCGGCCACACAGCCGTCGATATCGCCGAGGAAGAGTTTGGCTTCAGCACGGCAGAGCAAGGTTTCTTCTGCCCAGAATTCCATACGCACCACGTGGGGGTAACCAATGCCGGCGAGCTTGTCGGTGTATTCGAATTGCTCAGAGCTGATGCCACCAAAGTAGCTGCCATATTCAGATTCGCCTGCCACGCCACACAAGCCATTGAAGCAGGGGTGCATAGCAAAGGTTTCTTTGGTTTTGGAGTTTGTCCATTTGATATTATCCCAAGTGGGGCCGGGGCCTTGAATGGTGCTACGGCGAGCATCACGGTTGGTGGTGTAGCGGTAGCCATGAGTGCGGCGAGAAGAAGTGGAATAGGTGGAGATGTTCATGAACACGTTTTTGCGGTTCATGCTGGTGTAGTAGCGACCGATGTCGCTGATGTAGTACATAGAGCCGCGTTGCGACCAGATGTCGCTCACCATAGTTTTGGGGTCGGAGCCATTGAAAGCAGCGTCGGCATACTTGAGCGCTTCTTCATAGCGACGAGTAAACACATAGAAGCGAGCGGCAAATGCATTGGCAGCAGCCTTATTGAAGTGATATTTGGGCACTTCGTAGTAGCTATCGTCTACGAGCGACAGACCGAGCAAGAGGTCTTCTTCAATATGCTTGTAGGTTTCGTCGAGAGTGCCACGTTCGTAGTGAGGCTTCACTTCGGTTTCCGGCTTCGTGATGTAGGGAATACCTTGGAGGGTTTGATTTAATGCTTCACCTCTGTAGGGCATACAGAACACTTGCGCGAGCAAGAAGTGGTGGTAAGCACGAATCAAATAGGCTTCACCGAGCACGGCGTGCAGTTTCTTCACATCGGCAGAGGTAAGATTGCCTTCTTTGTCCATTTCAAGTCCTCTTTCAAGCACAGCATTGGCGCAGGCAATGGCATGGTAGCAGCCTTCCCAAATGCCGGAGGGCGAGTCGTTGTCCATACCCATCGTCACGTCTTCAAATTTGAAGGCTTGGTCGTCGGTGGCGGCATAGGATGCAAGATTGAAGCGCACGCCATCGGGGTCGGGAGCATTGTTGTCGATCACATTGTCGGTGGAGAGCTCACAAGGGGTGGAATAATTGTACTTAGTGTAACCATTATTGAGCAACTCCCTCAACTGCTCCACAGTTTCGAGTTCAACGCGAGTGTCGGGCACTTTCTCCAAGAAGTCGCCGCACGAAGAGAGCGGCAGCAGTGCGATGCTCGCTAATGATAATGCTATATATTTCAATTTCATAATCTAATGATTCTTTTTATATAATGTGTTTAGCAATTAAAGACCAAATCTCACAGTGAGCGTAAACTGACGGGGGTTGGGCGAAGCCACACCACCGGCGTTGTAGAATTCGGGGTCTTGACCATTGAGCTTGTCGTCGGCATAGAGCAAGCCGATGTTGGTGGCTGCGAGCTTCACGGAAGCATTGTTGAGGCGCACATGCTTGAGCAATGCTTTGGGGAAGTCGTAGGTGAGCGAAATTTCTTTCAAGCGAATGAAGCCACCATCAGCCACACGAGCCGAGCTGTAGTTGTAGGCACTGTAGGCGCGACCGATATAAGTGTCGGCATAGTATTGACGGCGAGAAGCAATCACGGGGATAGAGGTGTAGGCTTCGTCGCCCGGCATCACCCAGCGGTTCTTGAATTCCTTCGGCATAGCGGTAAGGTCGCTGTAAGCCACCGAGAAGTCGGGGCTGAGGCGGAGCTTGTTGCCAAACGAATAGGTGCAGAACACATTGAGGTGCAAGCCTTTCCAAGAGAAGCTGTTGTTGAAACCGCCGGTGATGGTTGGGTCGACCGGACCTTCATATTTCAAGTTCTTCTTCAAGAGTTCGGCATCGAATTGCTGGAAGTTGATGTCGGAGTTTTCGGAAACTTCGCCGGTGGTTTCGTTGATTACTTGAGGCACACCGTGTGAATCCAATCCCACAAAATCGTAGGAGAAGAGGGCACGCACGGGATAACCTTCGAGAGCGAAACCGGTGCCTTGAATCAAGTCGATGGCGCGAGAGCGCGACACGAGCTTGGTGATTTTGTTCTTAGCATAAGCGAAGGTGATGTCGGTGGTCCAGTTGAAGCCATCGGCGGCACTCGACTTAATGTTGTGGGTGGTGAGGGTGAATTCCACACCGTGAGAAGCCATCTCTGCCACGTTGGCATACTTCATGGTCTGACCGCCCACACCTTCGGTGTACACACGACCGATAAGGTCGAAGTTGTTACGCTTATACCAGTCGAACACAAAGTTGATGCGGTTGTTCACAAAACCGAGGTCCACACCAAGGTCAAACTCGTGTTTCTTTTCGTAAGTAAGTTCGCTGTTGGCGAGACCCTCGAGCGAGAGACCGAGTTCCTGACCTTCTGTTTCTTGGTTCCAAATGCGGTTTGGATAGTAGAGTGCTTCAGCATTTGCCAAAGAGGTGGGACCTGATTCAGCAGTCAATGAGTAAGAAGCACGGAGCTTGGCATAGGTGAATGCGCCGCTCTTGAAGAAGGGAGCGTTCATGAAGAATTCTTCTTGGTGAGCGTTCCAAGCAGCCGACACGTTCCAAGTGGGCAACCAGCGGCTTTGCTTGGTTTTACCCATTTGGTTACTACCTTCGTAGCGGAGAGTGCCGGTGAGCACATATCTCATCTTGTAGCTATAGTTGGCAGTGCCGAAGTAAGCGAGGTTGCGACGATAAGAACGCGATTCGCTGAAGTAGGCGCTGTTTTCTTCCACCATTTGCTTAAAGAGTCGCCAGTCGAGGAATGGGAGATTACCATTGGCGTAAACGAGCCCCCAGCCGTCGAAGGCTTGTGAGTGACGGTCTACGCGGCTGGCTTCCATACCTGCCATAGCATTAATAATGTGGTCGCGATTGAAGTTGCCGTTCCAGTTCACAGTGCCGCGGAACACGTATTGCGACACATCGTATTTATTGTGGAAGAGCATACCGCCCTTGGGAAGCACGGTTTCGGGAAGTGCATTTTCCACATCGGGGTCGGTGTAGAGGTAGGTGTTCGACGCACGGATGATAGCATCTTCGGGGTCGATACCTGCGCGATATGCCATAGCTTGGTTACTCTTTTCAGTCACGAAGTGATTTTGTTCGGAATTGCTATAGCGATAGTAGCCAATCATGTTCACTTCCACAGTGTGGTCTTTGCTCATGATAGGCTTAATGTTGAGTTCACCTTGGAACTTCAAGTCGGTTACGTTGAGGTCAATCCAGTTGTTTTCCAATTCGTGGAAAATGTTGAAGTCGGTGTAGTTACGACGATAATACACGTTGGGGTCAAGCGTACGTGAAGTGTTCATCGCGTAGCTAAATGGGTTGATATCGAACGAACGGCTCACGCTACCATTCACCACGTCGGTTTGTTGGCTGATGGTGCCGGGCGCTTTTTGCTTACGGAAGCTGTCGGAGGTGAGCAATTTCACACGCACGCGGCTGGAGAGGTTGTAGAGCGCGTTAGCATTGAAGGTGTAGCGTTCCACCGACGATGATTTATACCATCCCGGGTCAGTCATTACCGAAGCGGAAGTATAGAACGAACCCTTGTCGGTACCGCCGGAGATGCTCACAGCGTGGTTTTGCATCACGTTGGAGTTAAAGAGCAAGTCAAACCAGTCGGTGTTGCGGAATTCGGCTTCGCGCAAGTAAGCGTTTTTGGCTTCGGTGGTATTTGCCAATTCAAAGTGACCTTCACCGGTGATGGGGTCCACAATGTAGTTGTCGAGCATATTATACATGCGGCCATACACACCTGTGCGGCTACCACTTGCCAAGGAAGCAAATTCAAGCCAACCTTTTTGTTCCATTTCTTTATAGATACCCATCTGCTCTTGAGAGTTACAGATGTTGTAGTCGCGGTAACTGGGTTTCAGGCGGTAGGTAAATTCACCCGTATAATTAATAGATGTGTGTCCGGAGCGACCGGTTTTGGTGGTCACCACAATCACACCCGCCATAGCCTTTGCACCATAAATGGATGTTGCACTACCGTCTTTCAAGATTTGGAAACTTTCAATATCGTCGGCATTCAAACCGGCAATGGCTGAAGAAATCAGAGTCACAGCATCACCGGAGGAAAGGTCGTCGGCAGAGAGTTCCACGTTGTCGGCGAGTTCCACACCGTCCACAATCCAAAGAGGCTTAGAGCTACCATAAATGGAGGTAGCACCACGCACACGGATTTTAGGAGCGGTACCGAATGTACCCGACACGTTCGACACTTGCACACCGGAAACCTTACCTTCCAAACCGCGGCTAATATCGGCCACACCGGAAAGTTTGGTCTTGTCGGCGTCAATCTTCGTGGTAGCACCGGTAAACATACGTGCATCCACTTTTGCCATACCGGTCACCACCACTCCTTCGAGCACCTGACCGCTGACTTTTAATGTGATTTTCATAACTCCGCTCTTGGCCTCCACCTCTTGCTTCTCATAGCCTACATAAGTGACCACAAGGTGAGATTTGTTAGGCACTGTGAGCGTAAATTTACCATCAATATCGGTTGCCACACCATTGGAGGGCTTGCCTTTCTGCACAACAGAGGCACCGATTACCGGCTCGCCGTCTTCGTCAACCACCACACCGCTCACCTTCACTTGAGCAGTCAAGGCCAACGTAGAAGCTGCAAAAACCAAGAGCAATAGTAACTTTCTAAAACTCATAAGCACTAATAAATTTTAATTATAATATTTTAGTTTAACAAATTTCAAATAACCCTTAGTCAATCAAACACTTAGCCAACCACATATAGCACAAACCCCATCGCACACTCATCCCTGCGAGCGCGAATGGTTTCACATTGATACTAATTTTCAACTATAAAGTGTCTCTTAACAAATTATTTTATTTTAGAATGCAAAGAAAACTATTTTTTTTTAAATACACCAATTTTATTAGGGAAAAATTCTTTTTTTATAAAAAAATTGGAGCATATCGCCCGTTTTTGTTAACATTTAAGCATCTTAAAGCCCGTTTTGATTTA
>SFWW01000163.1 GCA_004559845.1 bacterium | reverse complement strand
CACATTCAAATGTGCTTATTTGGAAAGGGTTGTGTTGTGGGTGTGGGGGATATTGGGGTGTGTTATTTGGTGGAGAATTTGTAGATGCAGGTTTGGTGGTATTTTTCTCCGGGATTGAGGCGGATGGATGGGAATGCGGGTTGGTTGGGTGCATCGGGCCATTTTTGGGTTTCGAGGGCGATGGCTTCTCTGTATTTGAAAGTGTTGCCGCATTTGCCTTTTCCTTTTCCGTTGAAGAAATTGCCGCCATAGAATTGGATACCGGGTTGGTCGGTGAAAATTTCCATCAGCCGTCCGGAGGAGGGTTCGTAGACGGTGGCAGCGAGTTGCACTCCCGGAGCGTTTCGGCGCAGCACCCAGTTGTGGTCGTAGCCATTGCCGTAGTGCAATTGCAGGTGGTGGTCGTTGATGCGCTTACCGATAGCGGTAGGCTGATTGAAATCGAATGGCGTGCCTGCCACAGCCATCAGTTTACCGGTGGGGATGAGCAGACTGTCGACCGGGGTGATGGAGTCGGCGCAGATGGTGAGGATGTGGTCGTTGATGGTGCCGCCGCATTCACCTTTCAGGTTGAAGAAACCGTGATGCGAGAGGTTGACCACCGTGGGGCGGTCGGTGGTGGCACTATATGTGATTTTGAATTCGTTGTCAGCCGTAAGGGCATAGGTCATGGTGATTTTCAAATTACCGGGGTATCCTTCAGCGCCGTGCGGCGAAACATACGAGAGTTGAATCCTATCAGAGGAGACAGAGTCCACGTTCCACACCACTTGGTCAAGCCCCTTGAGACCGCCGTGCAGACTTTGCCCATTGTTGTTGATAGGCACTTGGTAGGTGGTGGAATCGATGGTAAATTTGCCATTGGCAATACGGTTAGCCACACGGCCCACCACGCAACCGATAAAGCGTTCGCCCTCATAGTCGACATATTCCTTGAGCGAGTTGTGTCCCAGCACCACGTCAGCCATATTGCCATTTCGGTCGGGCACCCAAAGCGACACCACGTGTCCTCCAAAGTTGGTGACTTGCATGGTGATGCCCGAAGGCGAGGTGAGGGTATAGAGCGCCACGGGTTTGCCATCGATAGTGGATTCAAAATTTTTAGCATCCACCAATTTCACGCCATTGGAGCTGCAAGCCGAGAGCAGGGCAACAGCCAAAAAGGCAAAAGCGATTTGTTTCATCGTTACAGTAAGTATTAGAATAATTAGTCGGTTTTGAGGGTTGGTTATTTTACATCACGGAGTCGGGGGCTTCGTAATGAGGCCGAGCATGAGTTTTTTTGGCTTTTGGGGAAACTGTAGAGTCGGCAGCTTTAGGTTTTGGAGTCGGCTTCTGCTCCGGAGTCGGTGCCGAAGCTGAGGTGTCGACCTTCACGGGTTTGGGTCGTGACGTTTCCTTGAGCGGCGTAACGGCAGGTTGCTTAGCGCGCAATCGGTTCAGTCGTTCCAGCTTTTGGGCGCCTCCGTGCCAGCACACATAGTCCACGCTATTGATTACGCCAAATTCGTAGCCTTGCTGCTTAAAGAAACGGATGATTTGGGGCAATGCTTGCACGGTGGTGCGTTTGGCACCGGTGTCGTGCATAAGCAGACACTGAATGTGGTGGGCGGTTTGGCAAGCCGAGCGCACGATCACATTGACCGGCACATTATTTCCGCTGGCGTCTCTGGAATCAAGGTTCCAGTCCACGAATTGGTAGCCGCTATCGAGGAGCGCCACGCACAAACGGTCCATAAACTGCGGGTCGCGGTTGTGTTTTTTAAAGATTGAATTGCTGCTGCCACCCGGGTGACGCATAATTCTCGGACTCTTTCCGGTGTATTTAATAATCACATCCTTAATTTTATTGAGGTCCTCAAAATAGCTTTCAATGCTTTGATACATCTTAAAATTGTGGGAATAGGTGTGGATAGCCACTTCGTGTCCATCGCGAGCAATGTCGGTGAGCTTGCTCAGATAGGGCGTGAACTGAGCGGTAACGAAGAAAGTGGCCTTCACATTTTCCTCTTTAAGGATGCGCAAAATGTCGTCGGTGCACACCGACGGACCGTCGTCGAAGGTAAGGTAGATGATTTTTTCATCCTTGCCCACCACTCGGAGTTGTTCGGTGACAGTGGTCACATTGTGCGCCGAGTCGGTCACGGCATACACCACATTGTAGATGCCGCGTCGGTTCCAATCTACAGCCGACGAATCGATGGTGAGTCGTGCCAGTCCGCTGTTGTCGCTATATTTAATTCCCTTGGTAAGGAACGAAGAATCGTGGGGTTCTCCTTCCATAATCATCATCGGTCCGCGAGTGGTGAGAACGGGGGCAACGGAGTCGTCGGATTCGGAACCGAAAATTGAGCCGCCATTGGCTCTGCCGGTGCAAGCCACAAAAAATGCAAATGTGATGATTGTAAATAAAATAGCCATCAAGGGCCATCGCTGAAGTTTATTCATAAATACTCTAACTGTTCAAAAAATTCATAAAGCAGTGTGAATTGCAAAATTACAAAAAAAATTGCGAAAAAAA
>SFWW01000162.1 GCA_004559845.1 bacterium | reverse complement strand
TTTCACTTGCTCGTACACCGGGCGCAAGCGCTCATAGTTTTGCATCGAAAAAATGAGCATGGCATCGGCTGTGCACTGCTCGTGGGGAGGCGAATCGAGACATTTGATTTCGTTATGCCCTTGCTGTTTATTAGCGAGATTTGGGATATATTGTTATCATAACTAATTTCATAACTTTCGTCCACCGGGGAGTAGATCTCGTCTTGCGACACCGACAATCTAATCTCTAATCTGTCACCGGAAATAGTGCTATCCATCCTACGACAAAACAACTAATATGGTGATATATCGGATAAAGCATGTAATTTTTATAGTTATATTTATTTAAGTGACGGGATTTCTTTAATTATTTCGAGCATTAGGTTGTAGGCGTCTTCCATCTCCTTGAGGTCGGCATATTCGCGTGTGGAATGAACCTCGTGCATTCCGGCAAATATACACATTCCGCCTTTGAGTCCATGGGCTGCCATCATGGCGGCCGTCGTTCCACCTCGTTCATCGGTGAATGTTATATCCATGCCGATTTTAGACGCGGCATTCTCGACTAATGTGCGGGCTTGCGGATGCAACGTATATGCCACATTTTCGTATTGAAGGACGTCAGCGACCACTTCGATCTTGACATTTGGGAATTTATGCTTGACATCGGCGATTGCTCCGGCAAGCATTCGGTCAAACAACTCGCCCTCCGATTTATCAAAATAACGGACACGTGTATGCACGGTAACATCCAGTTCATCTTTTGTCAAATTCCAAGGATGGATGTATCCCTGTCGCCCTTCGGAATTTTCAGGACGACTCTCGACAGGAAAGTATGAGATATATGCCGACGCAGCGGCTATAGCGTCGCCAAATTTCTGAGCCTTAGCATCGCCGGGGTGTGCATCGTGACCTAAGAATTTGACGTCGAAACGTCGCGCAGTGAAATTTGATTGGGTAACTACGCCCCATTCTTCACCGTCAAGGTCGAAAAGAATATCGGGGCAAAACACTTCGGTATCAATCTTATCGGCGGCACGTCCAACATCTTCGTTCGGACAGAACGCAAAAAGGAGTTCACCATGTTTATTTGATGGCGTATTGAGTATGGTGCGAATTAGTTCCACGGCAATAGTCACTCCACACTTGTCGTCTGCTCCAAGCAGCGTAGTCCCGTCGGTACGCACAATCGTATGTCCGTTTAAAGTATCGACAAGCGGTTTGATGTTGCCGCCTTTAGCCTCAGGGGTGACATCCAAATGGCAGCTTATACCTAATGACGGACAATTAGATCTAATATTGGCAGGAATTCTAACATAAACATAACCATCCGCCGAAATCTCGGTCGTAGCTCCCTTGACATTCGATTTTGCAATAGCCTGCTGCACACAGGCTTTTATAGCTTGCGCCATTTCAAGTTGTCCAGCGGTGACAGGCCAGGGATTGTCATCATCCGACTGGCTGTTGATTGACGCATATTTGACAAATGTTTCAAGCATCGAATTTTGCCTTGCCGATTGGGCAGATGCGCCCAAAGCGACAAATAGGGCGAGTGCAATGATTGGATATTTCATATTAATAATGTCGCCGCCGGACTCACCTCATTGGCTGATTGATCTATAAAGAAAAAGCGTGAGAGTCTGTACAGTTGCTCGTTCCCCTAACGGAGGCTCTGACATTGCCCATCTTGGTAGAACGAGCAACGAAAGGCCTCACGCAAATATGTAACAAGCGCACATGGTTCATGGCTTTCTCACGAAAGGCGGTGAGCCGTAGGCACGATTATACATATCCACAAGGCATCTACTGTTGCTGCATCCTTGACCAAGATTAAGAATTTGTCAGATTTCCGTTAGTCAAGAAAGAGCGTAGGTAAACGCTTTCCATTATGTCTGCATCCCACCCACTTTAACCCATATCGGGCCTCTGTGTGCGGTATGCGCTTGCAAACTTAATAAATATTTTTCAATGTTGCACTATATCTCTCAGGAAAATTTTCAGAAGGAATTTTGGGTTGAATTTTGGGAATTTTGGGAATTTTGGGCATAAAAAAAGAAAGGCGCCAAATGCCGAAGCATGCTGCCTTAGAACTTCTACTAAATTAGGGATATTCAGTTAATGGCTTGAATTTTTAGCCGGGGAAAGGCTCGTGATGGTCTTATGTCGGTATGGTTTTGAATTTGCCGGCAAATTTTCAGTTCTCGGCGCATGAAATAGGGCATTTGTGGGTTGGAAGGGTATAAGAGTCCGCCTCCGACGGAGTTCGGAGGTAGAGAAGCGGCACCATTTTTTTATGCTTGTCGTTTTTGACGTCTCTTCTCCTTTTCTTCGATGGCCAAGTTGCCGTGCGGCAAGTATCGCGGAGTTTGCCATGTGGATGCCTAGCCTTGGTGTGCTTGCGCTGCTTGGCATAGGCGAGTCTTGCACGGTCAATGTCGCGGTACTTGTTGCGTGGCAGCCGTTCTTTCAGTTCCTTACAGGTCTTTGACACAAGAGATTGGAGCCACTCGCAACACTCCCATAACAGTTTTACGTCAGTCGGAAACCGCAGATGGCTCTCGTAGCAGGTGGCGTCGATCAGGCACAGGTCTTTGTCTTCTAACGAACCGCCCCACCTGCCATATAGAATTTTCTGCAGCTCCCTGATGTCCATTACAGAGGCTATGCGGTTGCGGATGGCGCTGACAATCTTTCCATCCTTTATGGGCCTGGCAGGATCTATGAGCACCCCGCAGAACATCTGCATGTGGATGCTGCCGTTGAGCATCTCAATCAGGCCGTCATCCGACTGTCCGGTATATGCCTTGAGGAACATCAGCGCCACCTCACCCTCCGGCGGCAACATCGGTGAGTTGCCCTGAGGATGCTTCTTGGGAAAATGCGTTCGGATTTTCTCTGCCAGTTCCTTCAATGGCAGTTGCGCATAGATGCGCCCGAGCTCGCTTACTGCAAAACTCTCGCGGTATTTTTGGATAAAATCGAACTCGGTAAACGGCAATGTGGTCGTAATCTCAGATATTTTTCGTAACTTCACGTAGATAATTTTTGAAGAATTACCCCCGAATAAGCCCGTGATGGGTCCATCGGGGGTTCTTTGTAAAGTTACAAAACATCTATGACTCTGGCAAATAATCAATTAGCCATTAACTGAATGGCCCTACTTAAAAAAATTAATTATTTTTGGTGCCGGGCGATGTAGTGGGGTACGGCGTGGGTGGTGTTTGGCGGGATGATTTCATTTGCGATGGCTTTTACCTCGGGGAAGGCGTTTTCTACCGCCACGCTGCGGGTGGCTACTTGCATCATGGGAATGTCGTTGCGGTTATCGCCAAACACTACCAATTGCTCTGCGCCTACCTCGGCTTTCATGCGCTGCACGGCGGCTGCCTTGCTCACGCCGGGGGCATAGATTTCGAGCAGTCCGGCGTCGGGGTCGAAGATGTCGTGGTAAAACACCGCCGCGCAATCCACTTCGGCTTTCACTTGCTCGTACACCGGGCGCAAGCGCTCATAGTTTTGCATCGAAAAAATGAGCATGGCATCGGCTGTGCACTGCTCGTGGGGAGGCGAATCGAG
>SFWW01000035.1 GCA_004559845.1 bacterium | reverse complement strand
TCGTGAGCAATCCGCCTTACGTGTGCCAAAGCGAAAGCGCTGAAATGGAGCGCCATGTGCTTGAGCACGAACCTGCCTCTGCCCTCTTCGTGCCCGATGTCGACCCGCTGATTTTTTACCGCGCCATTGCCTCCTTTGCCCAAGTGGCACTTCTGCCCGACGGACACCTATATTTCGAAATCAACCGCCGCTTTGGCACCGAAATTTGCCACCTGTTGCTCAACCGGGGATTTGAAGCTGTCGAAGTTATCAACGACCCCTTCGGCGCCCCCCGCTACGTAAAAGCCCAAAAAAAGCAAAAGTAGCACCGTCACACCCTGTTACACAAAGTTTGTAAACATTTCGGAAGGGCACATTCTGCTTTTATGGCGCTATTTCCGCACCATTACATGCCCGGAATTCGGCAGACGTATGTTTATTTTGGCGCTAAGCCGACTTTCGCGTAGTGACTTTTTGTTCTCTTCCATCCCACTAAGCCCCACCAAATAAGAACATTCCTTATTGGTCTTGCCCTCTGTGAACGCCATCCTTAACTTTGCCACCAAGTTCTTTGAAATGTTGACAAAAAAGCAATCCCAACATCCACAGACAGTGTTTCAGGTGTTTCAAGTGTTTCGGGTGTTTCAGGTGTTTCATTTCACTTTTGGACCACAAAACAGCCCCTTTTTGGTCCAAATCCGAACAAAGCCGAAAAATCGGTACCCACCCACCTCCGCCATAAAATGGGTGCGGAAAACTCCCAAAAAGGCAATTCACCCACCTGCCGACGAACACGTTCCTGTCCGGCAAGCTATAGGCGCAGTTTTTTTTCGGCGAAGCCGACTTTTTGTTCTCTTCCATCCCACTCAAGCCACCATCCCACCCAACCTCACCAAATCAAGCAGCCGCTATCAAAAAGAGCCGTAAATGAAATAGCCGTGGGTATTTGGCAAAAAAATGTGGGGTGGGCTTTGTGTATTTCACATTTTTTTATATTTTTGCAGTCGACGAGCAATCGCCATTGATGCTACACCTCAAAAACGAAGAACGTATGAACCCGGAAAAGCCAGGCACTGAGGGTGCCAACATTTTCAAACGCGTGTTTCTATTCTATCGCGACGGTTTCCGCAGTATGACTGTGGGGCGTACGTTGTGGGCGATTATTGCGGTGAAACTGGTGGTGTTTTTCTTGATTCTTCGGTGGCTGTTTTTTCCGAATTTCCTCAGCCTTCAAGCCGACGACGATGACAGGAAAGCAGCCTACGTGAGAGAACAAATCACCAAGCGATAAAGCGATTGCAAAAAGGTTAACAAGTGTGATTCACATAACGAAAACTACTCATATATGGAAGAATTAACTCATGTTGTGGATTGGTCGCGCGCACAGTTTGCGCTCACTGCCATCTATCATTGGCTCTTTGTGCCTCTCACACTCGGATTGGGTGTGATTATTGCCATTATGGAAACCATCTTTTATCGCACCCGCGATGAGAAATGGCTTGCCACCACCAAATTTTGGATGACCATTTTTGGTGTAAACTTTGCCATTGGCGTTGCCACCGGCATTATTTTGGAATTTGAGTTTGGCACCAACTGGTCGAACTACAGCTGGTTTGTGGGCGACATTTTTGGCGCTCCGCTTGCTGTGGAAGGGATTTTGGCGTTCTTTATGGAATCCACCTTCATTGCGGTGATGTTTTTTGGATGGAATCGCGTTTCGCCCAAATTCCACTTGGCTGCCACCTGGCTCACCGCCATAGGCGCCAGCATCAGCGCATTGTGGATTTTGGTGGCAAATGCTTGGATGCAAGACCCCGTGGGCTGCACCTTCAATCCCGAAACCATGCGCAATGAGATGACGAGTTTTTGGGCAGTAGCCACCTCACCGATGGCACTGAGCAAAGTGCTCCACACCGTGCTGAGTGCATGGGCTTTGGCAGGTGTGATGGTGGTTGGCGTGTCGGGATGGATGCTTTTGCGAAATCGCAATGCCGACCACTGCTATCGCTCCCTGAAAGTGGGCGCTTGGGTGGGCTTCATCGGCATTGTGCTCACCGCAATCTCCGGCGACACCTCTGCTGTGACCGTAGCCGAGCGTCAGCCCATGAAACTTGCCGCTATGGAAGGACTTTACAAAGGCTCTAACGGGCAGGAAATCGTGGCTTTCGGCATTTTAAATCCTCAAAAAACGGTGGATAACGACGAAGACCCCTATTTGATGAAAATCGCCATCCCCTATGGCTTGTCGATTCTTGCCAACCACGACCCGCAATCGTTTGTGCCGGGCGTGAACGATATTATCGACGGCATCAGCAAAACCCCTGAAGGAAAACCGGTGAACACCGTGTCGTATGCCGAACGCATAGCGAACGGCAAAAAGGCGAAGGAAGCTGTGGCGGCCTACCATGTGGCGCTGCAAAAAGGCGACAACGTGGCGAAGACTGAAGCCGAAAAGGTGCTGCAAGACAACTACAAACACTTCGGCTACGGCTACCTCGATAACCCTCAAGAAGCCGTGCCCAACATTCCGCTCACCTTCTACACCTTCCACCTGATGGTGATGGTGGGTGGCTATTTAACAGCATTTTTGTTCGTGGCTTTGGTGCTTGCCTACAAGCGCGAATGGCTGGAAAAAGCCAAATGGGCGCGCTGGTGGCATTGGCTTGCCATCGCCACCATTCCGCTCACCTATCTGTGTAGCGCCTGCGGTTGGATTGTGGCAGAAGTGGGCCGACAGCCCTGGACCATTCAAGACCTCATGCCCAACAAAGTGGCTATCAGCGACCTGAGCGCCGGCTATGTGCAAGTCACCTTCTGGGTGTTTGCCGTGATTTTCACCGCCCTGCTCATTGCCGACATTAGCATCATTATGAAACAAATATCCGTGAAATCGAAACAAGATTTGAACACCGTAAACCATTGACGATTATGACATACGAACTTCTTCAGAACTATTGGTGGCTCATTATCTCCATACTGGGAGCCCTGCTTGTGTTTCTGCTTTTCGTGCAAGGCGGACAATCGATGCTCATCGGCGTGAAAGATGCCGACCACCGCGCGCTCATGATTCATTCTATGGGCAGAAAATGGGAACTCACTTTCACCACCTTGGTAACCTTTGGCGGTGCCTTTTTCGCCTCCTTCCCCCTGTTCTATTCCACCAGTTTCGGTGGCGCCTACTGGCTGTGGATGCTCATTTTGCTGAGTTTCGTGATTCAAGCCATTTCCTACGAATATCGGAGCAAAATGGGTAATGTGTACGGCACCAAATTCTACGACACACTGCTCTGCATCAACGGCATTTTCGGACCACTGCTGCTGGGTGTGGCTGTGGGAAGTATGTTTTTTGGCAACGAATTTTGCGTAACCAAAAATAAGATTTTAAATGTGGAAGCTGCCACCATCTCCACTTGGGGACCGCAACACGGTATTGAAGCACTTTTGTGCTGGAAAAACTTGGTGGTTGGCGCTATGGTGCTCTTCTTGGCACGCACCTTGGCATCGCTCTATTTCATCAACAACATTTCCGACGAGCAACTGCACAGCACGCAATGCCGCCAACTGATGGTGAACGGCGCAGCGTTTGTGGTGCTTTTCTTGCTGAGCGCCGGACTCATTCTCACCGCTAAAGGCGTGGACTGCACCAACGGGGTGATGCAATGGGTGGACTACAAATATTTCCACAATTTCATCGATATGTGGTGGTGCCTGATTCTGCTACTGGCCGGCGTGGGTGCCGTGCTTTGGGGCATTGGCAAAACGCTCGTGAGCAAAGCTGCGTGGACCAAAGGCATTTGGTGGACCGGCATCGGTGTGGTGCTCGTGGTGATGATGCTCTTCTGCGTGCTGGGCTACAACCACACCGCCTACTATCCCTCGCTGCTCGACACCAATAGCTCGCTCACTATCCGCAACAGCAGTTCGAGCCAATTCACCCTCCAAGTGATGAGCGTGGTATCCATACTGGTGCCCTTTGTGCTCGCCTACATCGCTTACGTGTGGCGCTCAATGGATAGCGCCAAACTCTCCAAAGAAGAAGTACAAAGCAATAGCCATTAAACTTTGAAAACACTAAGGCAAGGGAACGCTACTCGCTATGGCAATTTAGTCGTTCCCTTGCCATCCTTTTCAAAACGGTACACCTGTTGCCTCTTATTTGTGCATTATTAATGGACAAACGCATCTCTTATATTGACAATTTACGCGCTTTCTGCCTCATCTTGATGGTGTTTGGGCACACCGGGCTCACTTTGGAAGTAAAAAATTTGGTTTACAGTTTTCACATGCCTATTTTTTATTTCCTTTCAGGAATGTTGTATCATGGCACAGGCACTTCCATTTGTCGATACTTTGGAAAGAAGGCATACCGTCTACTGATTCCCTACTGCTTGTGGTCATTGATTTTTTATTTTTCAGCCTATGTGTGGCGCACAGCGCCGTCGGCCAACAGTTTGAGTGATGCTTTTTTGTATGGTATTGGCTTACAAGGTGGCGGTGGTGCCCTTTGGTTTCTCACTTCGCTATTCTGGACCCACGTATTTGCTGTATTTCGGCATAAGTGCCGCATTCCTGATTGGCTGATGTTAGTAGTTAGTTTCGTTCCTTGGTGGTTCACGATGGAAAACGACTTACGACCATGGCTTGGAATCAATATGGCCGGTCCGTTTTTTTTTACTATCGGAGAAATGTTTCATTCGCTTCCTTCATGGCTCGACAGGCAAACCGCAAACAAAAAGAAGTGGGTTCTCATCGGTGTTGCACTATCGGGGGGCTACTGCTTGGGAATGTGGCTTGGCGGTTTTCCAAACCATCAAGTGTTCAACATTGCCTATATGAGCCACAACATAGGATCTTTGATAGCGGCTATCTTCGCATGTATCGGCTTGGTCATCATTTTTCGCTATCTCCCAAAATCAAAAACGATTGATATCATTTCCTCTTATATCTGTAGCCATGCCATTCTTATCATAGGTTTGCATTTTGTACCTGTGCTTTTTGCCAAACAAATGGGATTTCGGTCACACTGTTCCGAGTGGGAATTCGTTGGCATCGTAATGCTACTGGAAGTGATTTGGATATGGCCCACCAGCCTATTGATTGGGAAGTTACTACCCATCCTTAATGGCAAATGGTATGCGAAAAAAGTAACAACTTCGGTTCAGTAGAAAAATAGTGGGGGCAATATACCAAAGCCGGCGAAAATGCCACCCGTCGGCTGAAGCCGCAGGATTCCCTCATTTTTTGAGAAAATTTTTCAGAGCGGGGAGGATGGCTTGGGCGGCTGTGCGACCCAGCCGGTAGGTGTGTGCCATGAGGTTGGGGTCGTGGCATGTGTGACCTATTTCGAGCGGTTTTTCGGGGGCAATCACGAAGGCATTACCCGCCTTTTCTTGTGCTGCCACGTATTGCAATTGTGCGTTGTACATGATATGGCGCCGGCGCATAGCTTCCGCCATTTTAGGATATTTGCGCAGCAGAAATTTCACGAGGGGGAAAAACTTTACGGGTGGCTTCACATAGCCTCGGGGTTGGGTGAGCACCACAATATTTTTAGCATACCCGGCATTTTGAAAATATTGAAGCGGGATGCTGTCGGTCATGCCGCCATCAAGCAAGCGATAACCGCCCACCTCCACCACCGTCGACACCATCGGCATCGAAGCGGAAGCGCGAATCCACTCCAGTGCTTCGTGGATGTCGGGATCGCGAAGCAGATGATACACCGGGTTGCCGGTATCCACATCCGAGCACACCACATGGAAGTCGATGGGGCTTGACAGAAATGCTTGAAAGTCGAACACATCGTGGTGGAGCGGTACCTCGTGGTAGGCAAATTCGGCATTATAGAGATTGCCGGTGGTGAGCAGCGACCGCATGCCGCTATAGCGCTTGTCGTGGGCAAATTGTTGGTTGTAGCGCAAGGCGCGCCCTATTTGGCGGCTGCAATAGTTCACCCCGAACGCCGCCCCGGCGCTCACGCCCACCACGCCGTCCACAGCAATGCCTTCCTCGAGCATCACATCCGTCACGCCACAGCTAAAGAGCCCTCTAAAGGCGCCTCCTTCGAGCACCAATCCCAATTTTGCATCCATTGGTTTCTCCACTTAAAAAAGAGGGAAAAGGAATGATGCCCTTTCCCTCAAAACCATAATAATTTTTTGCTATTGATGTATCCTTACAGCTCCCTATAGGGCAAGCGAGCAATCATATTTCCAAACATTTTGGCGCCATCTTTCAGCTTATTGCCCACCATCATTTTGAGCATCATCGGCAATTCCAATTGCAGAGTAGCCATGCTTTCGGTGTGGTCGGCATCCATTTCTTTCAGCTCCACTATCAAGCCGAATGGCACCGGCGATTGCGCAGCGCCAAACACGATTTTGGTGGGTTCCACCTTTTCCACGATGCCCATTTTCAGGGGTCCCATAGGCGATTCAATCACCACACCATCGTCTTCAAATTTCAGGTTTTGAAGCTGAGCACGCGCCTCTTCGGGGAGTTTGTCGATGTTTTGCTCCAATTGTTGCTTAAACACCGCCGGGTTCGACAATTTGCCATACACGGTGGCAATGTCGCAATCAATCACTTGCTTATCGCTTTTGTAAGTATCCATTTATTGATGTGTAATATAAAAACAGGGTTATTCAATATTGAGCTCGGAAGGCGTCCAGTTTTCGGGGTCTTCGCGCCACAATTGCAATTGTGCTTCATCGCTTTCCTTGATGTAACGCGTTTTCACAGCCGCCTTAATCATAGCGCTATAGTTGCTCAGCGTCACCAATTCCACACCGGCTTTTTCAAACGCCTCAGCTGCTTGCGGAAATTCGTAAGTGAAGATAGCCACCATGCCCAGCACCTCGGCGCCGGCATTGCGCAAAGCCTCCACCGCCTTCAGGCTACTCTTGCCGGTGGACACCAAATCTTCCACCACCACCACTTTTTGACCGGGCTTAATGTTGCCCTCAATCAAATTTTCCAAACCGTGGTCTTTGGGAGCCGAACGCACATACACCATCGGTTTGCCCAATGTGTCGGCCACGAGTGCGCCTTGAGCAATAGCGCCGGTGGCTACACCTGCCACCACTTCAGCGTCGCCAAAGTGCTCCAGAATCAGGCGTGAGAGTTCCACCTTAATAAAATTCCTAACTTCCGGATACGACAAGGTGAGACGATTGTCGGTGTAGATGGGAGAGTTCCAGCCACTTGCCCACGTGAACGGACAGTCGGGCTGAAGTTTAATCGCACTAATTTTCAGCAATTTCTCGGCAAGAAGAAAATCTAACTCTTTCATGTGTGTACGTTTAATAAGGAAATGAGATTTGTAATTTAACTACAAAATTACGAATAAAATCTTTACCAAGCCCATAGATTACACCGGAAAATCTGTTTAATTTTCTTAATTCAATTCATAATTCATAATGCACAATGCATAATTAATTCAATTCATGATGCATAATGCACAATTCATAATTCAGAATGCTTAATTCATAATTTTTTTATTTGGAGGAGAAATTGTAATTTTGCTTGTTGAAAATCAGAAGCAAACATGAACGACCGGAGAAAAAATCCCCGCAAACCACTGTCGCCCGAAGCTGCCTATGTGAAGGCTTCGGCGCTGTGCGCTCGGTGTGAGCAAGCCGAAGCCGACATCTACACCAAAATCACCGGCTGGGGACTCGGCGCTGAAGATGCCAACCAAGTGGTGAAACGACTCGTCGCTGAAAACTTTATCAGCCATGAGCGCTATGCTCGCGCCTTTTGCCGCGACAAAATGCGCTTCAACGGTTGGGGACGCATTAAGGTGGCTTTTATGCTCAAAACTAAAGGCATCGACAAGGCCTGCATCGAAACCGTGCTTGCTGAAGTGGACGAAGAAGAATACACGCGCACCCTACATCGCTTGCTCTGCAATAAATGGCGCGAAGTGTGCCACAAAGATGCCCAAAAAGCGCGGGCTTCGCTAATGCGGTTTGCCGCCTCGAGAGGTTTTGAACCCAACCTTTTCAACCCTATCATTCAAGAAGTGATGGACCAACAAACCGACCTCAAATAGCATCTGCCCACATTCCCTTCGCTCATGAATCTGAAAGAGATATTACAAGCCTCTGCCGACGTGTTGATGCCTCGCATCTGCCCCGTGTGCGGCAAAGTGCTCGATGCCAACGAACGCTACATTTGCCGACAATGCCTGATGGAATTGCCGCGCACCCGCTTCGAAACGCTGCCATTCAACTCTATGGTGCAACGCTTTGCCGGAAAAGTGCCCGTGGAGCGCGCCACCGCTTTCTTTTTCTACGAAAGGTTATCGCCCTATTCGCAAATTTTGCAAGACATCAAATACCGCAACGTGCCCCGCATGGGACGAATGCTCGCCAAGCGCTATGCAGCCCTCGCGATGGACTCCGGCATGTGGGAGGGCATCGACTACCTCATCCCCGTGCCACTACACATTTTTAAATTAGCAAAACGCGGCTACAACCAAGCCCTACACATTGCGATGGGAATCAGCGATGCCACACAAATCCCCGTCTACGAAGCCATTCAAGCCGTGAAAGGACACGCCACACAAACCCACAAATCGGCATACGAACGCATGCTCAACACCCAAGGTCTTTACCAACCCATCACCGGAGCCACCCTACTCAGCTGCGCCGAAGGCATCAGCCACATACCCGGCATCCGCATATCATTCTTCACCCTCGCCGCCGCACGCCTCACCTAACCCCCCCCCAAAAAACCTCCAACCTCTCTCCCATAACCACTAACCACGGCGCAACCATTCTTACCACCGCAAAAGAAAAGCCCCGGAGGCATCCTCCAAGGCAATGCGTTAGGAATAGACCGCGCCGGCAGACGCGAAACTCGTTTGAGCAAACCCTTCCAGCCAAAGACATCACCTCGATTAACGACTTGACCGATTAAGTGAGAGCAGTGCCAAACTTGTTTGAGCAATGCCGAGCGTGAGGGAAAGCGCGTAGCGATAGCCCGACGGCGGTGCCGGAACGCCCTAATCTATACCATTAATCAGGTTGTAAAGATTTTCAAACTTATCAACAACGCCGTATCTCACTTTCGATGTTGATATGCGGTTAAATAATTTCTTGGCACATTCTATCTTGGCTTTTTCCACGCCTCGCAGTTCCATTCCGTCAAGCGAGCCTTTGGTTTTAGCCACGAAGAAAACGTGCCGCACAGTACCGTCGTTGAACACAATCGCCCAATCGGGAGCATAGTTGCCAACAGGTGTTGGAATTTTCAGCTTGCGTGGTAACTTGGCATAAACTTGTACTTCGGTAGCACCTTCAAGAGCCTCAGCAAATGCTTTTTCGCCCTCGCTATCGAAAGCAATGTATGGAGTTATGTGCTTCTGTGCTTCAATTACCTTGTTGATATTGAGTTTACGCTCCGGAACAAAGATGCTGCTGTCGTACTTGCCGGCAATACGATTGTAAGAAATATGCTCCACAATCATCGTTGCCTTTTGCTCTCGAATAGTCTTAACCACGTTGCGGATAAATTCTTCCGGGTTGTTTTTGAACAACAATACTTTGTTGTCGATGCCTTGCAGTATCTTCACCACCGAGCGGCGTGTGAGCCTTGCACCGCGAGCGATGTCGCCCACGAGGTCGTAAGGCACGTTTGAAGTGCTTACGTCGGTCAGTTCGCTTGTTGTGGTTTTAGTGCTGCCAAACTCCGTAACTTTATCGCTATCCTGTGTGCCCGTAACCTTTACATACTGCAACTTAGTAACAGTGAGGTTTGCTCGCAGGGCGGCAACAACTTTCTCTATAAGTTCGTTGCTGTCGTAGTGAACGGTATAGACGTACTTGTTGTTTATCTCGTTCCACATTTCCTGGAAGCGTTCATTGTCAAAGTTCTCGTTAAGGTTGTTTTCTGGCGTTGTAGTTTCCACCGACTCCACCATATCATCAAGCACTTTCGGATTGAAGATACCTGCCACGAGTTTCATCACACCCTCTGAAATCGGTTGCAATTTCGGAGGCAACGGAGCGAGTTCGCCCTTGTCGGCTGCCGAAAGATATGTAGGCGTTAGTCGTCCGTCGTCATCTACATAATCGTTTTGATACAGATAGCCAATAATAGTTGACGCTTCGGCAAGTGAAATCTTGTGCTGCTCGCCGGAAGCATCTTTCACGATGCGCCCGAGGAAGTAGTCTTGCGATGCCGCCGTAACACGGTCGCGCAGAGCCTCGCGAGTTTCACGTTGAAGTGCCGAAGTGAAGTCGGCATAACTCTCATTGGCAATCACGGTGAGCACGTTGATAGCGTGAATATCTTCGCCAAGCGTCTGCTTGTCCTGTCGAACACCGTCTTTGTCAACGCAAAGGCGCAAGCCACGACCTACCTCCTGTCGCTTCGCTGTGGTTGAGTTGCTGTGGCGAAGTGTGCATATCTGGAACACATTCGGGTTATCCCAGCCCTCACGCAGAGCGGAGTGCGAGAATATAAAGCGAGTGGGTTCTTCAAAACTGAGCAGTCGCTCCTTGTTTTTGAGAATAAGATCGTAAGCCGAGATGTCGTCCGACAAATCGGAGCCACGTTTCACCGCACTGTTCACCGAGCGACCTTTCTTGTCGATAGAGAAGTAGCCGCGGTGCGTTTCGTATGGGCGGAACCGACGCAGATATTTGTCGTAGTCGGTATCAAAAACGGTCATATACTTATTGACAAGTCGGGCATATTCTTCCTCGAAGATATGCTGAAACTTGCCTTTCACCTCATTGCCCTCGTCGTCGTATTGGCGATAGTTAGCCACTTCGTCGATGAAGAAAAGTGATAGGCACTTGATGCCACGGTTGAAAAGTTCCTTTTCTTTCTCAAAGTGTGCACGAATAGTTTCACGAATTTGCACACGTTGCATAGCTTCCTCGTTGCTGTCGCCAATCACTTCGCCGCAGGAGATGGAAGTGCCGTTAAGGAACGTAACGTAGCCACGACCGCGAGGATTAATCTCCGTCACGGTGAAGCCCTCATATTCTGCGAGTCCGCTTTCGGCTCGCAAGTCGTCGCCAACGTCAAATTTCTTGATTTCACGGCGTATTGCTCCGGTGGCGTTGCGAGTCTCGAGTTCGATGCGAGCCACCGGCGGGTGCTTTGGCGAGAGGTCGATGCCGTCAAGGTAGAGATAATGATTTGTGCCACGCAAGTTCTTTATCTCGAAGCCTTGCACCTGTATTCGCTTCACGAGGCGTTCTTTATAGGCATCGTAAGCGTCGAGCGCATATATTGTGTCGTGCTTGGTTTTGTGCGTAGCCGAGTAGCTGAGCGTAAACAGCGGATTAAACTTTATGAGTGCAGCCTGCGTGGCTTCGCCCTCCATTTTCTGCGGCTCGTCCATAATGATGATTGGGCGGTTGGCGGCAATCACGTCTATCGGGCGCCGTGAAGCGAACTCGTCACGCTTTGAATAGATGATGCGGTTCTCCTTGTTCCTTGAGCCCTCTTTCATTGAGGCGGCAAAGGCTTGGGTGTTGATAATCATTACCGAAATGCCGCTGTCCTGCGAGAATTGGTCGAGTTGTTGCAGGTTGCTGCTGTTATACACAAACCATCGAGCCTTTTTACCGTAATGCTCCATGAAGTGGTCTTCGAGCATACTGAAACTCTTAGCCACGCCCTCACGAATGGCGATGCTCGGCACCACCACGATAAACTTGCACCAGCCATAACGGCGATTGAGTTCAAACATCGTCTTGATGTAAACATAGGTCTTACCCGTACCTGTTTCCATCTCGATATCGAGGCTCACACGTCCTTGCCCTTTGGCGAGTGAGGTGCTTGGCTGAATGAGTTGTGCCACCTGAATGTCGCGGATATTATCTAATATCTGCTCATTGGTCAGCACAATCTCGCCATTGCTATAGCCCGAATCTTCGCCCCCAAAGGCGATAGTTTCAGCTCGTTTTCCGAGGTCGATGCGATAGTCCTTTTGTCCTTGTTGAGCCGGCTGCCCTGCAAAGACATTGACGGTATTCTCAACCGCCTCGGTTTGGTATTGCTGTATCTTAAACTTAAATTTCACGTTATTTTAGTTTTTAGTAAGTTGAAATGTGTACCCAATTTTGCGTTTTCGGGTACATATTTAGCGTAACGTGTACCCGATTTGCCGTTTTAGGGTACATATTAATCGTTTTGTTCATAATAATATGAATAGTCGATACCTTTCATAAACATCTCGCGGTCGTTTATCTTGTCTGTCAAAGCATCGGTTATCAGTTCTCTTATTCTTTGAGGGTTTACCGGGCTTAGTCGCATGGCTTCCATATAGTCGGTCTTATCAATTTGGCTCCAGTCAAGGCACTTTTTCAGAGAGCGTTTAAGAATTAGATCAAGCCAAATTCGAGTACTTCTGCCATTGCCCTCCATAAATGGGTGAGCTATGTTCATTTCAACATATTTATCCACTATCTCCTCAAGCGTTGTTTCGGGCATCTTCTCTATTTGTGAAAGTGTCTCACCTAAAAATCTCGAAACAGCAAATTGAAATCCTCCCTTTGCGATATTTTCCTGACGTATCTGTCCGGCAAAGTCGTAAAGCCCACCGAACAAAAAAGCATGGATTTGCTGCAATCCTCTTGCTGTCCCCACTTCTATGGTTTGCAACAGGGTGCTATCCCATAATTGATACGCTTTATCGCGGCTTTTACTGTCTATTTGGTTTTTACCGGTAATTAACCAGCGAGCAAAGGCTGATGCGTGTTTGCTTGGAACTGATTCTATCAACCGAAGTAATTCATCTTGAGGCAAACAATCGGTAAGATAACGCTTGCCATCTGAGGCTACGAGTTTCAGTTGGTTACAATTTGTAACCAACTCATTTCCGGCTTTTGTCAAACGATGCTTCAATACTTTCCAATAATTGCGTGGATTCTTGCTGTCGGTAAGTACTGCTATAACGTCAACCACCGAGAACAACCAGCGATTGCTGTCATAGTCCCATGCCGCACGCACTTCTTGGTCATTAAAGAAGCGTATTGATATTTTATTTTGTTTGTCAGCAGCCATAAATTTTTACAGTATTTTGCAAGTTGTGTCGGGGGAGTAGTTGGCAAAGAGTTGGTCGAAGTTATCGAGCACGTTGTCGTTGGCGGCACTGGCGTCTCGCATCACGAAATACACAGGCTTTTGCTTGGCTATTTCGGTGATAGTGGCTTCGTTCACGTCGCGGTCGAAGCAAGCCATAAGGTAGCCGCCATCAACGCACCACACTTCTTTGCCTGCGATTTCAGTCTTTTCAATCTTAGCTGAGAGTTCAATGCCGAGGTCGAGCATCACTTGGAAAAGCAAGTCCTCGCTTGTACGGTCAATCTTGATATTGTCGGTAAGAGTGAAAAGGTTATTGGCATCGAAGTCGTCGGGTGTATAATAGACATCTTCCATATTGCTCGAATCGAGTTTCAGCACACGGAAACCGATGTCGAGGTCTTGTGCCATTATTCCGGCTTCTTCTTTAACTTTGCGACCGGCACGGCGAATACGTTCTTTGCCGATTTCGCAAATGTTTTTATATCCGGCTTTGCGAGCCTCGCTATTTTCATCGGTAACTTCCGGGAGTTGCACCATAATAAATTTACGCTTGCCACCATCTTCAGAGTTTAATTTTATAGCTGCGTGAGCTGAAGAAGCAGAACCGCTGAAAAAGTCAATAATAAGTGAATCTTTATCAGTCGAAATTTTTAATAAGTGTTTGACAAAATCACTTGGTTTAGGATAAGAGAATATATTGCTGCCTAATAATTCTGTGCATTCCAATGAGCCAAGTCCATTGTTAAAGTCAATTAAAGCTCTGTATGGAATTGTACGAACGTATGGCATATCACAGTTATCAACAAATTGGTATTGTTTTATATAAACTTTCCAATCACCAGAAGTGGTTTTTTTGAAAACAATAAATCCATTCTCTATTCCCCATTCAAATTTCTTTTTGCTCCACCTCCAAGTATTAGGTTTGCCATATTTTCCACCGGAATATATAGTAGAACCATCTGGAGTGGTTATAGGATAGTCTCCACTTTCACTGTAATTACCACGATAGTCTAAATCTCTTAGATAATACTTACCTCTTTTTTCTACAAATTCATCTTCAAGCTTGTATTTCTCATCATTCTCTATATCTATAGGTTCTTGATTGATTTTGCAAAAATTTTTATTTTTTGCATAGCATAAAACGTAATCAAATTCTATAGCAATAGAGGTTGAATCATGACCACTTCCTGCTTTGTTTTTACGTATGAAATTGCATATGAAATTTTCTTGACCAAAAATTTCATCGGCTATTTTTTTCATATTGTAAGTTTCTGAATCATCAAGGGATATAAATATTATTCCATCATCGGAAAGTAAGTCACGAGCGACTTTGATTCTTGGATAGATCATATTTAACCAATCTGTATGAAATCTACCATTGCTTTCGCCATTTTCTTTAGGATTGAATAGCAGATTGCCATTTTCATCAGTAATTTTGCATGCATTAGCAAAATCTTCATAAGAAGAAATGAAATTGTCATTATATACAAAATCATGACCTGTATTATAAGGAGGGTCGATGTAAATCATCTTCACCTTGCCGAGATAAGTTTCACGCAACACTTTCAGTACATCGAGGTTGTCGCCCTCAATGTAGAGGTTTTGCGTGTTGTCAAAATCCACACTTTCCTCACGGCAAGGGCGTAGCGTTTGCGTGGTGGGAGTGTTGGCGAGGCGTGAAGCGGCACGCTTGTCGGGCCAGGTAAACTGATAGCGTTCCTCGCCCTCATCGATCACCTCATTCGACAACTCCGCACGCAGTTTGTCAAAATCAATGGCAAGTTCCGGCTTGCCCTCTTTATCGAGCCTTTCAGTGACGCATTGCGGAAACAGCGCAGCAATCTTCTGCACATTATTTCCATATACATCAAGGCTTTGCATTTTAAGTTTGTTCATATATTTATTTACTTTTAATTCGTATAAAAACAGTCATGACTCCACTTCTCGATATTCGTGTCGACATAATTCATAATATTTTCAAACGCTCTCTGATTGCGTATTATATGTTCATGATACCGTGGTTGCCACACCGTTTGTATTTGTTGTTGCCGCTGTTGTAGGGACGCGATACATCGCGTCCGCAATAACCGTGTGACTGCTGCTTTGAATGTGCCCACAACTACCGCCGAACTGCAATTATGATGAAAATCTTCACATGGCTCACCATGTCGTGGAGCTCTCAAACAACCCATATTTTGTCCGGCGGTTTGCATTGCTTGTGCGGACGCGATGTATCGCGTCCCTACCGGCGGCGGGGTGGCTTGTGCGGACGCGATGTATCGCGTCCCTACCGGCGCGGGTTGTGTGCCCACGTTTATCACCATGTGAATATGATTGGGCATGATTACATGATTCCATAACTCAACATTTGTGTGGTGGTTGGATATATCTAATATACAACGTTCAACTATTTTGCCAATATCCGACAAAATCATGATGCTATCTTTGATTTTGCCGAAAATATGTTGTTTGTCTTTGGAACAAATTGTAACGAAATAAATTCCGCTATTATAATCATGCCATTCGGCTCGGAATGCGTGTCGATCACTCATACCTCACCTCCTTTCAGTCGCTTTATTTCATTATAGAGTTCACGCTTGCGGCGAGGTTGCTTGGAAGCGTTCATTTGACGCTCCAAGTTGGCTATTTGTTGTTGGAGTTTCTGCTTATCCTCGTCAATTTTTATTTGTTCGGTGAGCGAGTTTTCATGCTCTACCACGAAATTTCCAATCGAGGAAATAAGATTACTCCACACCATATCAAAATTCAGTCTGCTTAATGGCAAGCAAGCATCGCTGACTTGTTGCCATTCGGACATAAAGAATTTTGTATGGTAAGCCGCAAATCTAACCTTGTCGGCATACCGCAATGCGAAGATAATTCGCTGCGGAATTGCCTTTGCGATAATACTTATAGCCTTGTTGTCGAAATCGGAACGCTTCAGTTCCACATCGACCACGAAGATACCTTTAACTTCCGTTCCCTCTGCCACGGCAGGAAGTGTAGTTGAGATTATGGCATTGACAAAATCGAGTCTTGCAACGCTTGTATCAATTAACAAGCGTTGAGTGACTGAAAACTGATATTTTTGATAAATATTAGCTTTCGGCAGCGGCTTCTTGACTTCAGTCGATTTTGGCAGTCCGCACATAATTTATCTCACCACTAAGAAGCAAATCAATTCAAAATCATCAAGGCCTCGGATTTCGTTCCCGAAAAGCGAGCCTGTGTCGCCGTCGAGGAAAGAGAACAAGTCGGTTTGTTCCTTTACTTTGACGATAAAGGAGATAGCATCGCCGAGCAACTTGGAGTAAGTGCCCATGTGCGAGCCATCGCGAGTTTCGCCATTAAACTTTCGGCAAAGTTCCATAATCGGTTCAGCCTTGCCACGGCAAAGATGCCGCAAATGGTCGAGCAGGTCTTTGGGCTCGAGGTGGTTGATAAACACCTCCGAATCCTTGGTTATATACACCAAATAGAATGGGTGCAAACGGTTCTTGCGGTCGATATTCACACCATTATTGCGGTTTTTCAGCACATAGATAACGCCTTGTGGGTTATCTTCCGATGCCGGAACGATTGCATGTAACCCCATTGGGGTATGCTCGATGTCGTTGTGCTTCTTCATATATTCGAGCAAGTCGAGGCGGAACTCGTTCAAGCCCAAATCCATAATCGAAACGCCGGTGTTCATCTCCTCGATGTCAACCACTTCTTCTTGCAAACGAAGAAGTTGGTCGCGACGATAGTTCAAGTCGCCCTTTTCTTCGGCTGAAATCGGGTTGTCGTCGCCGGTGGCAGTGAGCACCGACACTTTCATTCGAGCCTCCACACGAGCCTTTAGGTCGATATAGGCATCGAGGTCCATGTCGGGCCAGTAGTTCACAAGTTGAATTACTTCGTTCTTCGAGCCGATGCGGTCGATACGTCCGAAACGCTGAATGATACGCACCGGATTCCAGTGTATATCGTAGTTAATGAGATAGTCGCAGTCCTGAAGGTTTTGACCTTCGGAAATGCAATCGGTGGCTACAAGCACATCAATCTCTTTTTTGAGATTGGGATAAAGTGCGTCACGCTCTTTCGACACCGGGGAGAAAAGAGTAAGTACCTTGTTGAAGTCGAGTTTTTCACGCAATTTCAATGTGCTTCGTGCCTCGATGTCGCCCGAAACGAGTGCAGTGTTGATGCCGTGCTTGTCGAGTATTACCTGCGAAATATTGTCGTAGATATATTGAGCAGTGTCGGAGAACGCAGTAAAGATAATGATTTTGCGGTTGTTGCCATTGATTGGGTGAGCGAATTTGTCGCGAATATCCTGCAACAGCTGCTGTAATTTACTGTCGTGCTCCGGCGTGATGTCGGCAAGCATAACGAGCAGCAAATTGAGATTATAGAGGTCTTTACTGAGATAATCTCGCCATTGCACATAGTCCATATCTTTGAGGTCGATTTTCGACTTCTTGCCGCCGATAAGAACAGCATCTTCGCGGTCGTCGAAATCAAAACCGTAGTTATCATTTTCCTCTGCGGCTATTGAATAGTCATCAACCGACGTATCGCCACCATTGAAATTGTTAATGGTATTGACCGTTTCGGCGACGTATTTCTTAATCCTTTCGAGCGTGAGGCGGAAAGAGTTCACCGAACTCTCCAAGCGTTTGAGAAGATTGATGCTCATAAGGCGGCGCAAACCGCGTTCACGTCCGAGACGTGAAAGGTTGGCATATTCATCGCCCTCGCTCTTGTTGTATTTTGCGGCTTTGCTCGCAAGAATAAAGTCCGATGGCGTGTAGATAGCGAGATTAAGCTCGCTCAAAACGACATAGATTTCGTTAAACGTAACGGTTTTGCGGTCGGCAAGATCCGTGAGTTTTGGTGTGCGGGAAATTGGTTTTAATCGCTTCGGGAATTTGCCAATGTCGGTTGTGTCGTAGTATTGCTCGATATGCTTACGCGAGCGAGCAATCGTTACGGAGTCGAGCACTTCAAAGAAATCAAAACTAAGACTGTCGAGCAGTGCCTTTGTGGTACGCTCTTCGGCAGGAAGTTTGCTCCAGTGGTTGAAAGCAGCCTGTGCCTGGCGGAAAATATCGTCAATGGAGTTCTCGGTTTTGAGAAGTCCGTTGATGTTCGACACATCGCCCTCGTAGGCGAGAGCAAGTTGATTCTTCAAGTCATTAAAGCGGTTGTTGACGGGGGTAGCCGACAACATCAAGACCTTTGTCTTAACTCCTGCTCTAATCACTTTGTTCATTAGTTGGAGATAACGGTTCTCACGTGGATTCTCGTCGTTCTCGTCGGTAGTAACTTTGCCGCCGTTGCGGAAGTTGTGGCTTTCATCTATAACCACGAGGTCGTAGTTGCCCCAGTTGATTCGTTCAAGGTCTGTTCCATTTGAATAGTCGTATGAACGCGAAAGGTCAGTGTGATAAAGCACATCATAACGGAGGCGGTCGTTTACCAATGGATTGTTTACATAGTTGCCACGGTAGGTAATCCAGTTGTCAAACAATTTCTTCGGGCAAAGAACGAGAACCGACTTGTTGCGGTTTTCGTAATACTTAATGACCGAAAGAGCGGTGAACGTCTTACCAAGACCTACGCTGTCGGCAAGAATACAACCGTTAAACTTTTCCAACTTGTTGATAATAGCGAGAGCTGCATCACGTTGGAAGTTATAGAGTTTATTCCAGATAACGCTCGACTTGAAGCCGGTTGCCTCATTTGGCAGCACGTCTTCCGAAATATCTTCGAGAAATTCGCTGAAGATATTGTAGAGCGTTACGAAATAAATAAACTCAGGTACATTCTCCTTGTATGCGTTGGTGATGTTGTCGATAACAATTCCCGTAACATCAGTAAAGCGTTCGCCGTCGTACCACATTTGATTGAATGTGGCAAGAAATTGGTCGGCATTTGGCGACGGAAGTCGCATAATTTGCGGAGCAATATTATTGCCTTTCTCGCATCCGAGTTCGGGAGTTGTAAACTCGTTGAACGGCATATAAGTGAAAACGTCCTCGCCGTTTTCCACCGTCAAATTACCATTTACAAAGCCGTCGGTAATATTTGATTTGAAGCAAGCCTTTCGGCGAATCCATTCTGCGCATTCTCGTGCAATGGCTTTTTGAGATAGTTCGTTACGCAGACGAATCTCAAACTCCGAGCCGAAAAGATTGCGTTCACGATTGAGCTTCGGGATAAAAAACTCACGTTTCTGTTTTGATGTATTTGATTTGCTGAACGTCGGAGCAGTGAAAATGAACCGCAGTTCAGCAATGTTTTCGAGTTCTTCTTTGAGTGCTTGATAAGCATAAATGGAGAACGACGCAGCGGCAATAGAAAGTCGAGAGCCACTTTGCAAGTCGGCTTTCAGACCGTCAACGACTTTCTCTGTCGTGTTGTTATATAATTTGGGTGTCTCCATTTCGTAAGAAAGTTTGATATATTGATGCCGATTAAGCCGGTGTTTATGTAATAACTGCAAATTTACTAAATATTTTTTAACTAACGTGCCGTAAACTATATGTTTAAGGGCATATATAATGTATATTTCGCAGGTTTGCAGTATTCCGCTGCAAAGATAATATCAAGGGTGAGCAAAAAAAATGAGCACAGCAATCTTATTTCGTCTTAAATGATGGCGGCATTCTCGTCCTGTTCAACCCCGCTAACCCTCTAACCGCTCATTTCAAACTGTATATTTGGGGCAATTTTTTGATATGATAATCACTTTAAATCCATTTATGATGAAACACATTACTATTCACCCCTCTGCTTCCACTTTTTATTACAATGAGGAAGCTGCTGCGGTGGGCGAAGCGCTCACGGCAGAAAATTTGCGCGGCAGATGCCAAAGTGTGGAAGTGGCGGGAATGCCCGAAAAAATGGGTGCCGTGGGTGCCGGACACCGGTTGGTTTGCCTTTTCAATGGCATCTACATCACTGCGAAGGAGGGCACCCTCTATGCCGACGGCTCCGCATTTCACCACGCATCCGGCGAGATGGTGGAAGCACACTGTTTGAACCCTTTTTTGGTGGTCAACACCTCGGAGGAATTGCTGATATTTCGATGGTGCAACGGCAAATTTGCACTGCTTCAGCAAGCCGATGCCATTCCCGAATTGCATTTATCCACCATAGAAGTGGGGTCCATCAGCACCGACATGGAGGCTTTCTCCTTTGCCTCGCCGCTGAGCGCATGGCGTGCGCCGCTACCGGCTGAAGATGTAAAAAATCTTACCTCTGCCATCAGCAATGCCTACCGCCAAATGGCAAACACCGCTGCCGCAAACGGCGAATACATCAGTCCGCTGCTGGCGCGCTACGCCTTACGAATGACCAACGACCAATACCTGTGGATGAGTGCACCGGTGATGATTGGCCACCACTGCGTGAGCAGCCATTATCGCTGCCAAAGCGAAGCCACCACATCGGGCAGTGCGTTCACCGGCATTGCTGCCGCCACTGTTGCCGTGCCTTCCTTTCAATTGGGAGTGAGTGTGGTGAAAGGTATTGCTGAAGAATGGCACCACCTCATCAAATCGGTCGACATTCTGGTCACGCAGCCTTCGCCGCAAATGCTCACTTCCGCGCTCGACTATCGCATCGCTACCACATCGGTGGGCACGAAAAAATACATTGCGGAATTCGGTCCCCGACCGCGCGACCATAGCGCCATTATCAACGAACTCATCAACGGGAAATGGTATGTGGTGGCTTCGTGTACGCAACTCGCCGAACTCTCCAACCATGAATTCATATCGTGGAACAGTACGCGATTAAGCACTTCGCCGCTGCCGGGCATTCCGGCTTTTGCCCTCGGGCAAACCGCCTTTAGCCAAACCCTCACCAATGAGCAATGCAAAAGCATCGTGGAGCAATGCGCAACACCGACGCTGCCCGAGCGCACCATTGCCCAAGGCGGACGCCTCTTCGTGGGCAGCAATCGCAGCCGAGTGGTGGCGCCATGGCAAGCATTCTGCGCATTTGAAGCGCCGTTCGCCGCCACGCCCTGTGGCGTGCGCACCATTGAGCGCATAGCCGGAAGCGAAGGCGAAATCACCATCTGCAACACGCAATCCTACGATTTCACACCATCATCGCTCAATCCGCTACTGTGCGCTGCCCACCCCGGCGCCACCTCGCTTCGCATAGAAATCACCTCCGAAGGCACCACAAAGGTGGTGGAATGCGAACTCACACCACTGGAGCACGCCGGCATTGCTGCCACCTACGAAAGCCATCTCTCGCCATTCTCGCTCACAAGCGGCACACCTCAGTCGGCAAGTTCTTCCGGCACGCTAATCAGCACACCCGGACGCTTAGTGGTGAGCCACATCGGCAATCCGCTCACCGCCTTCTGCAGCCAAACCGTAACCGGTGCCCACATCACCGCATTGGTAGCCACCGAGCGTCCCATCTATTCCGGCGGATTCGGTCGGCATCCGCTCTATGTGTTCACCCGGCAAGGCATCTATGTGGTGCCGCAATCCGCTAACGGCAGTTTTGGCGAAGCCAAACTCATGAGCCGCAAAATTCTTGCAGAGGGCTCCACCCCGGTGGCAGGAGGCGGAAAAATTTGGTTCAATAGCGCGCACCACCGTCTTTGCTCCATCGAAGGCGCTACCATCAAAGTGATGAAGGGCACACTCCGGTGCATGGATATGGCTTGGAACGATGCCGAGGAAGAATTGTGGGTGCTACAGCCCGACGGCACCCTCTCCGTTATTCGCGCCGACGGCTTCCGCAGCACCCTCTCCATGAGCGCGCTGCACCTCTACACCAATGCCACCGATGCCCTGCTCATCACCCCCAAAGGCGCTGTGCACAACATTTGCGCAAGCACGTCTTGCGAGCAGCGCATCCGCTATGTGTCGCACCCCATTGTGGTAAACACCCGATGGAGTGAGCGCATCGTGAAATTGGTTTGGAACATTTTCGGTAGCAATCTCCACCTTCGTGCCACCCTTTGGGGCGAAACCGGGGAGCGCCAACAGCGATTCAGCATTTGCTCCATCTCCATCAATGGCGATGCCGATGCGCCCATAGCACTACCCGTGATGGCACACCCCTGCCATGCCATTCGCATCTCGATTGAAGGCACGGCGCCATCGGGCACGCTCATCCGAAGTGCCGAAATCGTTATTGAAAAAGCCTAATATCGCACAAAA
>SFWW01000034.1 GCA_004559845.1 bacterium | reverse complement strand
CGCCGGCACGCAACCCGACTTCTACGTGTATCCCGGCGAACCACACAATATGCGCGGCCACCAGAGCGTGCACCTTCACGAGCGCATCACCCGCTATTTTGACGACTACCTGAAATAATATTTTTTTGGGGTTGCTTAGTGGGATGGAAGAGAACAAAAAGTCGGGTGGCGGGGATGTGAGGGCTTTCGCCCTTTCGTGGGACGGCGAGTGGGATAAAGCCTGAAAACGCATTTTCAGCTTTATCACCACTCACGCCCACGGTGGCGCGCTGCGCTCGCCACTCACATCCCTCGCCGCCCGAAAAAAAAGCCGCTTCGCGGAAAAAAAGTCGGCTTCGCCGAAAAAAAACTGCGGCTATGGCTAAAAATGGCGCATCGTGTGTATCAAGGGTGGCATATCCCTACCTATGGATTCTTGCCACGACCGACGCTCCGAGGCTCATCGCTCTGGCTGCGGCGGGCTCCAAGCTGCGCTTCAGGCTGCGCCTTCGCTTGCATGTCCACAATACGCCATCTCCGATGGCAAGTTTGAGGGCGGCGAAGGGGGATAGATGCTATAGAGGGAGGGTTTCTTTTCGGAGGGGGTAGTGGTTGCGGAGGTGTTCGAAGTGGGCGGGTGTGGGGTTGGCTTTGAGTTGGGCGGTGTCGAGGAGGGGGTTGTAGGTTTGCATCACGCTGTGGAGTGTGACGTGGGCGGCACCTTCGTAGGGGGCTTGTGCGGCTTGTGGAATGGCGTGCCAGCCAAATTCGCGGTTGAGTGCTTCTACCACCATGGCAGTGCCGCGGAGTTTGCCTTCGGCGGAATATCCGGCGATGTGTGGGGTGGCGACAAAGGCTTTTTCGAGCAAGGCAGGAAGAATGTGTGGTTCATTTTCCCAACAGTCGATTGCCACATCGCCCTGCCATTGGGCTAATGCTTCGTTGTGGCAAATGGGTCCGCGTGCGGCATTCATCAGCAATTGCAAGTGCGGGGCGTGTGCCAAAAAATCGGCATCGCAGAGATGATAGGTGCTGAGGGCACCCTCGCGGTAGAGGGGAGTGTGGAAGGTGATGATATGGCAGCGGGCTTGCAATTCGCTCAAATGGGCGAAAGCGGCATCGCCTTCGCGCTGTGCTCGAGGCGGGTCGCAAAGGAGTAGTTGAAATCCCATTTGTTTCGCCCATCGTGCCACAATGGAGCCCACATGGCCCACGCCCACCACGCCCAGAGTCAAATCTTGGGTGCGGCTGATGCCCTTGTGGCTCATCCACTGCCCTATCGATGCCATTACCCATTGTGCCACAGCGGGAGCGTTGCATCCCGGAGCATTCACCACCTTAATGCCGGCTCGGCGGCAGTAATCGAGGTCGATGTGGTCGGTGCCGATGGTGGCAGTGGCTATCATTTGTATGGCAGAATGGTGGAGTAGCGCCTCGTTGCACTTGGTTCGGGTGCGCGTGATGAGCACCTGTGCATCGCGGAGTGCCTCGGCGGTGATTTGATCGGTTTCGAGGTAGCACACTTGTGCGTAGGGCTCCAACAAGCCTTGAATGTAGGGAATATGGCTTTCGATGACGATTTTCATAGGGAGGGAAATATTTTCAGAAGTTAAGAAGTTAAAGAAGTTATCACTCGCTTTGCTCGTTGGAAGTTAAGACGATAGTAAACATTCTGATGTCGCCGAAGAGATTTATTCGAGGTCGAAACAGAAGTTAAAGAAGTTATCACTCGCTTTGCTCGTTGGAAGTTAAGACGAATGTTTCTTTTTTTCACTTTCTTATGGCATTTGCTTACACATAAAAATATACAGCGTGGGAAGCGGCGCAGAGGGCAAAGAGCAGGGAGAGCAGTATCCAGCGGCGCGACATGGCGGTGTGGATGGTGAACGATTGCGCTATTTGAATCGCCAACGCGTAGGTGAGCAGAGGCAAATACACCGGCAGATGGTTGTGGTCGATAAGCATCATCACCACGGAAAATAGCGCCAAAATGATGTAGAAAGAATTGTATACACGCAATTGGAGGCGGTAGGAGATGATTTTGGTGAGGTTGAGCACGCTAAGCACGAAAGTGAGCAGTGCCACAGCCGCTATGCCGGCAATGAGTATGGGCAATTGGCGGGATTGAATCATTTGAATGCCGAATCCCAAATCGGGTTCGGAGAAGAGTTCAGGTTTGAAAACGAACACACCCAATAAGAGCCAGAAAGGCGTGATGAGTCCGAAAATCATTGCCAAAAAGCCTCGGAAATTCATAGCGCGCATTTGCAAAAAGCCCAAAAGCAGCGGGAGTGCCAGCGCCAAAAAAGCGTAGTGGTACAGACTGCAAGCCGAGACGAGGAAAAACGCCAAAAACACGCGTTTTTGCGCCACCTCCTTCCGCTGATAGGTGGAAAACATGATGAGTTGGACCATCACCACGAGCAGACATAGGGCAGAGCCCGGGTTCCACTTCACACACAGGTGTGGAAACGCCAACTGTAATGCCAAGAAAATGGTGCCATACACATAGGTGACTTCGCGAATAAAGGAGTAGCCCTTATTGAGCAGCACCACCAACGGAATGATGCCCAGCACACAAAGCGTGTTTGCCCCATAGGACCACATCGGATGCGCTATCCAGGGGTCGCCCTCTTGGAAAAGCGGTGCGATGGCACTTTGGGAAGCCATGGCGGCTTGGTGTGCCATCAGCGATACCACCACATACACCACCCCCATGACTATCATCAGGGTGCGAGAATTAAAAAATTCACAGATGCGTTCGTCTCTGTATGCCATTATTGAATTAAGAAGTTAAGAAGTTATGAAGTTATGAAGTTATGAAGTTATGAAGTTAAGAAGTTATGAAGTTATCACTCGCTTCGCTCGTTAGAAGTTAAGACGATAGTAAACATTCTGCTGTCGACGGAGGGATTTATTCGAGGTCGAAACAGAAGTTATGAAGTTATCACTCGCTTCGCTCGTTAGAAGTTAAGACGATAGTAAACATTCTGATGTCGACGGAGAGATTTATTCGAGGTCGAAACAGAAGTTATGAAGTTATCACTCGCTTCGCTCGTTAGAAGTTATGACGATAGTAAACATTCTGATGTCGACGGAGAGATTTATTCGAGGTCGAAACAGAAGTTATGAAGTTATCACTCGCTTCGCTCGTTAGAAGTTAAGACGATAGTAAACTTTCTGCTGTCGCCGGAGAGATTTATTCGAGGTCGAAACAGAAGTTAAGAAGTTATCACTCGCTTCGCTCGTTAGAAGTTAAGACGATAGTAAACATTCTGATGTCGCCGGAGGGATTTATTCGAGGTCGAAACAGAAGTTAAGAAGTTATCACTCGCTTCGCTCGTTAGAAGTTAAGACAATAGTAAACATTCTGATGTCAACGGAGAGATTTATTCGAGGTCGAAACAGAAGTTATGAAGTTATCACTCGCTTCGCTCGTTAGAAGTTATGACGATAGTAAACTTTCTGCTGTCGACGGAGAGATTTATTCGAGGTCGAAACCGATGTCGCGGCGGTAGTAACTGTTGTGGAAATGAATGTTTTGGATATTGGCAAAGGATTGGGCGAGCGCCTCATCTTTGGTATTTCCATAGGAAGTGACCGCCAGCACCCTTCCGCCGGAGGTAATCACCTCGCCCTCGGCATTGCGCGCCGTGCCCGCGTGAAACACGATGCTGTGCTGCACCGTGTTGAGTCCCTCAATGGTCATCCCCTTTTGGTAGGCTTCAGGGTAGCCACCGCTCACCATCATCACCGTTACGGCATAGCGCGGGTCGATGTCGACGGTGGTTTCGTGAAGCCTTCCATCGGCGGCAGCCTCAAGCAGCGCCACGAGGTCGGAGCGCAAGCGCGGCATCACCACCTCGGTTTCGGGGTCACCCATCCGGCAATTGTATTCTATCACATAGGGGTCGCTACCCACATTAATCAGACCGAAGAACACGAAGCCCACATAGGGCAATTGTTCGGCTTTGAGTCCGGCTATGGTGGGCTCCACAATGCGCTCCACCACCTTTTTCATAAACGCATCATCGGCAAAACTCACGGGCGACACCGAGCCCATACCGCCGGTGTTGAGCCCCTTGTCGCCTTCACCGATGCGCTTGTAATCTTTTGCCACCGGCAGCAACTGATAGTGCTCGCCATCGGTGAGGGCAAACACCGAGCATTCGATGCCCGAAAGGAATTGCTCAATCACCACCGTGCTTCCGGCAGCGCCAAAGCGGCCCGCCAGCATACTTTGGAGTTCGCGTTTAGCCTCCTCCAAATCGTTGATAATGAGCACACCCTTGCCGGCAGCCAAGCCGTCGGCTTTGAGCACATAGGGGGCATTGAGGCTTTCCAAGAAGGCAAAACCCTCGCCGATGTTTTCGGCAGTGATGCTCTTATAGGCAGCCGTGGGAATGTGGTGGCGCTGCATAAAACCTTTGGCAAAGTCTTTGCTGCCCTCGAGTTGTGCGCCCGCCTTCGATGGTCCAATCACCTTCACCTTCGCCAATTCGGGTCGAGAATGGAAAAAGTCGGTGATGCCCGCCACCAATGGGTCTTCGTTGCCCACCACGAGCATCGTTACAGCGTGGGAAGCGGCAAATTCGCCCACGGCTTCAAAATCCATAGGAGAGATGGGCACATTGGTGCCATACTGTGCGGTGCCGGCATTGCCGGGAGCCACCCAAAGGGAGTTGAGCAGCGGGCTTTGGCTCAATTTCCATGCTATGGCGCATTCGCGCCCGCCGGAGCCGAGGAGTAAGATATTGTGCTTTGACATTGTGATTAATTCATAATTTATAATTCATAATTCATAATTGCCGGTTGCTACCTTGCAGGGAGGGGTCGGGGTAGGCTTTTTGTGGGAGGATTACAAATCTCGGCGCTTCCAACCTTTGCGGCGTCCGTGAATGATGGGGCGCTCGGCATCTTTGCCCAACGATGGCTCTTGGTGGCGGATCACGGTGCGCAGGTGGGCTTCGCTATGGAAGTAGTCGTTGCGGCTCATGTGCTCCTGCTTTTCGCCCTGCGGGCGGCGCGGTTGGTCGTCGCGGCGTGGTTTGAAACTGCGTCGCGGGGCATCATCGCCGGTGGGGCGAGGCTTTTTGAAGGATTCTTCAAAGCCACGGTGGCGCGCGCCACGGTCTTTGTCGGCAGCGCGGAAGCCCTCGTTGCGCAAACTACCGCCCTCGGCTTTCATCTGCTTGTAGGAGCCGTCGAAAATTTTGTATTGGCGCAATTCGCATTCCAAATCGCCGTTGAGCAACGGATAGCGCACCGAGGGACGGAGCCCGATTTGGTCGGTGAGTTCGCCATAGGAAATGAGCCAGGCATCGTAGCCCTTAAACACGAATTTGAGCCTGTTGCCGATGGTGTTGTAGAGTTCGTTGATGTCTTGATACTTCAATCGCTCGCCGTAGGGCGGATTGGTGATCAGCACGCCCTTTTCCGGTGCTTCCTGCCAGTCGGCGATAGGTCGCTGCGAGAGTTCAATCATCTTGCCCAATCCGGCGCTTTTCACATTGGCTTGTGCAATGGCAATGGCTTGGACCGAAACGTCGGCACCGTAGATTTTGTGTTGAAAAACCCGCTCTTGGGAATCGTCGTTGTAGATGTTGTGAAACAGCTCTTCATCGTAGTCGCTCCAGTGCTGGAAGGCATATTCTTGTCGATACACGCCCGGATTGATGTTGGCGGCAATCATAGCCGCCTCAATCAAAAACGTGCCCGAGCCACACATCGGGTCCACGAAATTCGACTCACCGTTCCAGCCGCTCAGTTTGATAATGCCGGCGGCAAGCACCTCATTGATAGGCGCTTCCGTTTGCGCCACTCGCCATCCGCGCTTATAGAGCGGCGTGCCCGAAGAGTCGAGCGAAATGGTAACCTCATCGGCAGAAATATGTACGTTGAGCACCACATCGGCGCCCGAGACGCGAATCGACGGTCGCTTGCCGTATTTCTCTTTGAAATAGTCGACAATGGCATCTTTCACGCGATAGGTCACAAAGCGCGAGTGGCGAAACACCTCGCTAAACACCGTGGTGTCGATGGCAAAGGTTTTGTCGAGGGTCAGCACCGTGTCCCACTCAAATTGGCGCACCTGCTCGTAGAGGTGGTCGGCATCGGAGGAACGGAATTTGTAGATGGGTTTGAGAATGCGCAGCGCCGTGCGGCAACAAAAATTGGCCTTATACAAGGTTTCGAGATTGCCCACAAACGACACCATGCGCGTGCCCTGGGTCACTTGCTGCGCCCCGAGGGCTTGCAGCTCGTCGCTCAACACCCCTTCCAGCCCCTGGAAGGTTTTGGCAACCATTTCAAAATTTTCACTCATCGGAATATTGGTTAAAAATCAAATTTGGTGCAAAGTTAGTGATTTTCCACCACACGCACCCAATTTTGAGGCAATTTTGAGGCAGACAAATCCCGGAAATCGTACGGCTATTTCATTTACGGCTATTTTTGATAGTGCCTGCTTGATTTGGTGAGGGTTTGGAGGGATGGGTGGATTTGCGGGATGGTGGGCTTTGTGGGATGGAAGAGAACAAAAAGTCGGGGGGCGGGGCCCACGGTGGGTTGCTTCGCACCCCACTCACATCCCTCGCCGCCCGAAGAAAAAGCCGCTTCGCGGAAAAAAAGTCGGCTTCGCCGAAAAAAAACTGCGGCTATGGCTCGCTGGACTGCATCGTGTGTATCATGGGTGGTGTGTCCCTACCTGTTGATTCTCGCCACAACCGACCTTGTCTTTCCCTGAAAAAAGTTGACTCATAAAAATGTTTTATTATGAGTTTTACAGAAGAATTGATGTCCACGCACTATGACCAAGCCTTGTCTTTGATGAAGCAGGGCTTCACCTATCGTGCCATTGGTGCAAAATTGTGCCAAATGAGAGAATGGCTGTATTGGGGTTGACGGGGGTGGCGTGGGGGAGGTAAATTTGTGGCGAAAAAAAACAAATTTATATGGAAAACACTAATCAATTTTTGCATCTCAGTGAGAGCGAGATGCTCAACATTTGGAAAAATTTACTCGGGCTTGAGCCACATCTTTGCGGCTGCACTATTGAGCGTGAAGATGGTGCCAATGTGGATGAGCGGCTGATAACGCGTATGCGCCAATGGTATGCCTCGCTTTTGCTGTCGGCATCGGAAAATTTGTTGCCTGTGGAGGATGTGAAAGACGAACTTGCGCTGATGGTGGCTGACAATGGAGTGGTGACAGCCATCGTGCCGCCGCAATGCGTGCGCCCCGTGGAATGGAAACTTGCTCCTTGGAAAAAGAGTGTAACGCTATTTTTGCAACCCGGTGCGCCGGAAACGGCATATCTCCACAACGAGTGGACTCGCCCGGGCATCCACCATCCGGCGGCGGTGGATTTTGGCAATCGCATCCTGCTCTTTTCGCTGCCGGATGGCGAACTTCCGATAATGGATATGGCACGCTGTGTGGTGCGCCCCGCCGATGGCACCTACAGTCTCCACAGCTCCGCCTTGAAGACCATCCCCGTGTGGAATGCCACCCACCTCATCGGTTTGCCCGAAATCGAGTAGGTCGGGAAACGCTGCGATAAATTCGTGACTTGGGTGGGATGGAAGATTTAGTGGGATGAGTGGGCTTTGTGGGATGGAAGAGAATAAAAAGTCGGCTTCGCCGAAAAAAACTGTGGCTATGGCTTGCCGGACTGCCGTGTATGGCGACGCTGGCAGGTGGTGGGGCATTGGATTTTTTGACAGGGGACTATCCCCCTGTTCACGGTTTGTCGGTGAGAGGCAAAGTTAAACTCACAGCCACGGCGATCATCTTCAATGAGCTTTGCTGCAAGGATATCGTTGAGGTAAACTAAAGCCTGTTTCATGGTTTAACGCATTTTTGTGGTGCCATTTCTGCTCCGAAAAGCGCCAGCACTTGATTCACTTTGTCGAGGCGAAGAGAGGGTTTACCCTGCTCAAGTTCACGCACAAATCGTAGCCCCACGCCTGATTTTTGGGAGAGGTCGACTTGGGTAAGACCGAATTGCTTACGCTTTTGTTTCACATATTTTGATAATGTAGTCATGTGATATACCCTTTAGGGTACAAAGATAGCAAAATTTTCTATAATTACATCATATCGGGTATATTTTTTATAAAACTGTTTAAAAATATACCCTTTAGGGTGTAAGTTTCTTGGAATTGGAGAGGAAGTGAAGGTAGATTTTTTTGACAGGGGACGTCCCCTGTTCAAAAAATCACCTCCAAACCACAGTAATAAAGAAGCAGAAAGAGGCAGCGATGTCGGCAGAGTATTCCGAGGGCGGATTCACACCCGACGGACCCAAGAAAAAGGTGGTAGGCGTAGTGCATGCCGGGGGAATGGGTAGCGAGTCAGAAGTTGGTTAAGTCACCGGTGGCTCGGCCTCTGCTCGAGGCGCTCGAGGTTGAGCAGAAGCGCAATGTGATTGGCACATTGCAGTTGCCTGTGCAACAGGTTAGAGGTTATGGGTTAGAGGTTAGAGAGGTTCGATAAACGATAAACTTTCAACGATAAACGCTATGTCAAAAGCAATACACATTACCACGGCTCGCACTATGCTTAACAGCGGCGACCCGGTGGATATTTCAGTTTGGAAAGCCAACGGTTCTATCCTCGAACTCCGAAATTGTATCTCTCTGCGATACAATTTTTACGGAGGCTGGCGCAACGTAAAAATACTTTCCTCTGGCGAGTGCCGTAAGATTCGCGACTGCTGCATCTTCCGCGTAAACGATTGCGAAGTTTTCCTATAATTCCTATAGTTACTTTTTAACACAAAAAGTTGCCTCAAGATTTGGATATACATATATATCTATCTATATTTGCAGAAAAATTTTGTGAAATGAAAAAACTTCTAATTTTAATTGTCTCATTAGCTTGGTTTTTCGGTATTGGGCACGCCCAATATTATAACCCATATGCAAATCAGCAAGCAGCATATGAATGGGGGCGTCGCTTGGCAGAACAGCAGCAAGCACAAACCCGCCAAAATCCGAACGCATGCATAGAAAGGATCGTGTATTTTCTTGCTTTACGCAATTTGTCTGAAGCAGAGGACTGGGCTGATGCTCTTTCCAATATAGATGAAGCAAATGGCTATTACTATGTTGGGCTAATTAACGAATTAATGGGACAAACGACTTATGCAAAGAGAATGTATACATACTCTATTAATGCGGGTAATAAGAATGCGAAAACGTGGCTTAATCGTCTGAACGAGCATGGAGAATTCACAGAATCACAAAAAGAAAACATATATTCATATTATCTCAATGTGTATTCAAATGTTACAAGTGCGTCTGCCGCTATAGTTAACAATATTTGGGGGGATTCAGGAACATCTAATTCGTCAAGACGTTCTTCATCGAAATCAAACTGTGCATATTGCCATGGTACTGGTTATGATTCTACACCATATAATAACAGTGCCTCATCCGATAGTTATTATAATCCAGCTGGTAATAAGTGTAGATATTGTGGTAAGCAGTCTCGTCATTATCATTATAGATGCAGACATCACTAATAAGCGTCTTTTCGGAACGACTACCGGGTCCATAACTTTGTAGCAAAAACTACAGTGTTATGGACTCGCTTAATTTTAACTCGGTCGAAACGCTACCGAACCTGTCGGCTCGGGCGGCGTTTCAAGTGAACTCGTCAGCGGTCTTCGTAGAAGACGTTGACATCGTGCCGGTCATCATCGACGACACGCTTTCTTATGTGCCGTGGGGAGGCGACAACAAAATGCCATTCGACATATTGAAACTCATTGAGGACGACGAGACGCTCTCCACGTGCCAAATGTTCAATGCAGTGGTTTTTGTACAGCGGGACATGTCCGCTGTACAAAAAATTGGAGTGTGGGGAGGTTGGGGGGGGGTAATGCTTTTTGGCCGTTTAAAAAGAAAGGGGCGAGGGGCGGATTAGGGGATTTGGGGAAAAATTGCTATCTTTGCGGTGGATAATTGATGATGAATATTGATATTGGTGTTGAATATTGATATTGATGATGAATATTGGTGCGCACATAGTAGTATGGTGGATGGCTTTGCTGATGATAGCATTGCCTATGGTGCCGCATCACCATCACCAGGGCACGGTGTGCATGGTGATGGAGCGCTGCCAAAGCGATGGTGCCATCAATGACCAACACACGCATCACCACCAAAGCGATGAAAATCACCGTCATCAAGACCAATGTGTGAAAACGTTTAAAGCGGTGCCCGCCATTGACCCGGACCATAGCGACGTGAACGAAGTGCCGCTTTGCACCCTGCTCTATGCTTTTGTGGAGCAGTGGATGGCAGAGGTGCATCACGCCACGGCAAAGCAGGTAGACACCTACACCATTCATTATCAATCGGTGGATACGAGGCTTTCGAACACGCTTCGGGCGCCTCCCCAAATGCTTTCTTCAGATCGGCTCTAAGCGGAGTATGCAAGGTGTGCGATATCGCATAGATGGCTTGCATGCGTCCCGGCAGGAGCACAGGTAATCCATTCCTTATTAGCAACCTAATTTTTGAAGAAAGAAATGAACATCAAGCATATTATCAGCATATTGATGTGTGGCGCCGCTCCCCTATTGCTCACCAATTGCGCCGCTCACACCGACGAACACAAACACGAAGAAAAAGAACATGCACACGAGCATGGTGACGAAATCCATTTTTCCGAACAGCAAGCCAAAGCAGCCGGACTGCAAGTGGAAACCCTGACCCCGGGTGCGTTTTGCCATGTGATAAAGGTGAGCGGTCAAATTCAATTGCCCATGGGCGAAGAGCAAACGGTGAGTGCCACCGCCGCCGGCATCGTGGCGTATGCCAACCACTCCTTCACCGAAGGTATGGCTGTGAGCGCCGGGCAAGCCATCGCCACCATTTCGGCTAAAAAATTGCAAGACGGCGACCAAGTGCAAGCCCTGCGCGTGGAATATGAATCGGCGCGGAAAGAATTTGAACGCATAGAAAAATTGAAAGCCGACAAACTCGTGACCACTAAAGAATACGAGCAGGCACGCACACGCTTGGAGACGGCAAAAGTGGCATACCAAAGCGTGGCATACAGTGCCGGTACCGAAGGCGTGAGCGTGGCGGCAGGCAAAGGCGGCTACATTAAAAGCATTTTAGTGAAAGAAGGCGGCTATGTGGCAGTGGGCGACCCCATTATGACCATCACCCAAAACCGCCGACTGCAATTGCGCGCCGAATTGCCCGAAAATGAAGCCAAATGGCTCAAGCGCATCAATAGTGCCAACTTTAGAGTGGCTTCCGACGAGAAGACCTACAAACTGTCGAGCCTCAACGGCAAATTGGTGTCGTGGGGCAAATCTTCCGCCACCGACTCCTACTATGTGCCCGTCACCTTTGAGTTTGACCATGTGGACAACATCTTGGCAGGCGCCTTTGCCGAAGTATATTTGCTTGCCGATGCGCGGCCTGATGTGCTATCGGTGCCCTTAAGCGCCATTGTGGAAGAGCAAGGCGTGTGTTACGTGTTTGTGCAAGTGCCCGGCGAGCCGGATGCCTTCCTCAAGAAAGAGGTAACCACCGGCGAAGACAACGGCGAACGCATTGAAATCATTTCAGGGGTGAAAGCCGGCGATATCGTGGTGACCAAAGGCGCCTACCAGGTGAAATTGGCAGCCACCGCATCGGTGATACCCGAAGGCCACACCCATTAATTCACCCCCCTCTTAAATCGAAAGCATTATGCTCAATAAAATCATCAAATTTTCGCTCCACAACCGCATTGTGGTGCTCGTGGCATCGGTGTTGCTGATGCTGGGCGGCATCTACACCGCCTCCCACATGGAAGTGGACGTGTTTCCCGACCTGAATGCGCCCACCGTGGTGGTTATGACCGAGGCGCAAGGCATGGCGCCCGAAGAAGTGGAGCGCTTAGTGACCTTCCCCATAGAAACGGCAGTGAACGGCGCCACCGATGTGCGTCGCGTGCGTTCCTCCTCCACCACCGGTTTTTCGATTGTGTGGGTGGAATTTGAGTGGGGCACCGATATTTATAAAGCGCGGCAAATTGTGTCGGAAAAACTGGCAGTGGTGCGCGACGCCCTGCCACAAACCGTGGGCAACCCCACCTTGGGTCCGCAATCGTCGATTTTAGGTGAAATGATGATTGTGACACTCACCTCCGAAACCACCTCCATGCAGCAATTGCGCACCATCGCCGACTGGAACATACGTCCGCGACTGATGGCAACCGGCGGCGTGGCACAAGTAACGGTGCTGGGCGGCGACATCAAAGAGTATCAAATATTGCTCCACCCCGACAAAATGAGTCACTACGGCGTAGGGCTCAACGAAGTGCTGGCAGCCGTGCAAGACATGAACCGCAACACCGCCGGCGGCGTGCTCTACGAATATGGCAATGAATACATTATTCGCGGCGTGCTCTCCACCAACCAAATCAGCAAATTGGGTAAGGCGGTGATAAAAACCGTGAACGAATCGCCCATCTTCTTAGATGCCGTGGCAGAAGTGCAGCCCGGCAACAGCACCCCGAAAATGGGCGTGGCATCGTATAACGGCAAACCAGCAGTGGTGATGACCATCACCAAGCAACCCAACACCGGCACCATAGAACTCACCGAAGCATTAGACAAAGTGCTCGCCGACGTGCAGCACACCCTTCCCGGCGACGTGAAAATGAGCACCGACGTGTATCGCCAATCGCGATTTATCGACAACTCCATCAACAATGTGAAAAACGCCCTCGTGGAAGGCGGCATCTTCGTGATTGTGGTGCTATTCCTATTTTTGATGAACGTGCGCACCACCATTATCTCGCTCGTAACCATACCGTTGGCATTGCTGGCCTCGGTGGTGGCGCTCAAAGTGATGGGGCTCACCATCAACACCATGAGTCTGGGCGGCATGTGCATCGCCATCGGCTCATTGGTGGACGATGCCATTGTGGATGTGGAAAACGTGTTTAAGCGATTGCGCGAAAACCACGCCTTGCCGCCCGAGCAGCGCCGCAAAGCACTCCAGGTGATTTACGACGCATCGCGCGAAGTGCGCATGCCCATCTTCAATTCCACCCTCATCATCGTGGCGAGTTTTTTGCCACTCTTCTTCCTTTCAGGGATGGAAGGCCGCATGCTCGCACCATTGGGCATCGCCTTCATCGTGGCATTGGCATCATCGATGCTCGTGGCACTCACCCTCACCCCCGTGCTATGCAGTTATCTATTGGTGAAAAAGCGCCGTAGCCACGACCAAGCAGAAAAAGAGCCCTACCTATCGCGCAAACTCAAAGCAGGCTACGGCCGCGCATTAGCCTTTGCCCTCCGCCACAAGGGGTGGGTGTTGGGCACCACCGGCGTGGCACTCGTGGTAGCGGTAGGCTTGTTTGCCACCTTAGGGCGGAGTTTCTTGCCCCCCTTCAACGAAGGCTCGTTCACCATCAACGTAAGCACCCTGCCGGGCATCTCGCTTGAAGAATCCAACCACATTGGAAGGATGGCAGAGCAAGCGCTGCTAACGGTGCCCGAAATTAAAGCCGTGGGCAGAAAAACCGGGCGCGCCGAACTCGACGAACACGCCCTCGGGGTGAACGTGTCGGAAATAGAAGCCCCATTTGAATTGACCCACCGCAGCAAAGACGAAGTGCTGGCAGAGGTGCGCAACAAATTGAAAGTGCTGTCCGGCGTAAACATAGAAGTGGGTTCCCCCATCACCCACCGCATCGACGCCATGCTCTCCGGCACACGCGCCGGCATCGCCATCAAAATTTTCGGCTCCGACCTCAACAAACTCTACTCCCTCGGCAATCAAATAAAAACATCGATTGCCGATGTGGAAGGCATTGCCGACCTTAATGTGGAGCAGCAAGTGGAACGACCGCAACTGAAAATCATCCCCAAACGTGAAATGCTCGGCAAATACGGCATCACCCTGCCCGAATTTTCACAAATGGTGAATGTGCTGCTCGCCGGCGAGGCTGTGTCGCAGGTGTTTGAAGGCAACCAAGCCTTCGACCTCACCCTCAAAGTGGCAGACGACAGCCGCTCCTCAGCCAAGCGCATCCGCGAAATGATGGTGGATGCCAATGGCAAAAAAGTGCCGTTGGGCAACATCGCCGAAGTGGTGTCGGCAGCGGGACCCAACACCATTAATCGCGAAAATGTGTCGCGCAAGATTGTGGTATCAGCCAATGTAGCCGACCGCGACCTGCTGAGCGTGGTGAACGACATACAGCAGCGCGTGGCAGAACAAGTGCGTATGCCCGAAGGCTACCATGTGGAATATGGCGGTCAATTTGAGAGCGAGCGCACCGCCTCACGCACCCTGCTCATCGCCTCCATATTCTCCATATTGGTGATATTTATGCTCCTCTACAACCAATTCCGCAGCGTGGTGCAATCGTGGGTGATATTGCTCAATCTGCCCTTAGCGCTGATAGGCGGCGTGGTGGTGATACGGCTCACCAACGGCGTGGTGAGTATTCCCGCCATTATCGGCTTCATATCGCTCTTTGGCATCGCCACCCGCAATGGTATGCTCCTGATAGCGCGCTACAACGACCTGCGCGCCACGGGTCATACGCTCATGGAAAGTGTGCTACAAGGGTCAGCCGACCGCCTCAACCCCATCCTCATGACCGCGCTCACCTCCGCCTTGGCACTCATCCCGATGGTGATGGCAGGCGATTTGCCCGGCAACGAAATTCAAAGTCCGATGGCAAAGGTGATTCTCGGAGGATTATTCACCTCCACCTTGCTCAACGGCTTCGTGATTCCTATCATGTATGTGCTCACACAGCGCAAAGCAAAATTATGATAATTGCTTGAGTAAACGAAAAAAAATTATAGTTTTGTAGCATTAATTCTCACCAATCAGCCTAAAAGAATGAAAAAGATATTGTTAATTTTCACCCTTTTGTCGCCATTCACCATGGCGGCTCAGCCAAGCATCAGCGAAGTGCTGAAAGCAATTGAGCAAAACAACACCACCCTGCGTGCCGCCCGCCACAGCACCACGGCAGAGCAATTGGGAAATGCCACCGACATCTTCCTGCCCGACCCCGAAGTGGAAGTGGGCCACCTTTGGGGAAATCCCTCGGAAGTGGGCAATCGCACCGACTTGAGTGTGACGCAAACATTCGACATCCCTACCCTATTGGGAATGAAAAGCCGCGTGGCACAGCAGCAAAACGACATGGTGCAGTGGCAATTTGAAGCCGAACGCATCGCCATACTGCTTGAGGCAAAAAAATATGTGCTCGATGCCATCTACTGCAATGCCATGCTCAAGCAATTGGCTATTCGTCAACACCATGCCGAAGAATTTCTCGCCAATCAAAAAAAGATGCTCGATGGTGGTGAATGCAACATCATCGACTACAACAATGCCGTGCTCGTCAAAGTGAAATTGGACGCCGACATTCAGCAAATGGAAGTGGAGCGCACCGGCGTGATGGCACAATTGGAACGCCTCAATGGCGGCAAAGCCATCACCATCACCGCCGACGAATATGAACCCGTGATGCTACCGCCCAACTTCGAAGAATGGTTTGCCACAGTCGAAAGCAAAAACCCCGCATTAGGCTACGTGAAAAGCGAAGTGGAACTCTCCAAAAAGCAATTGGCGCTCAATAAAGCGCAAAATTTGCCATCCTTTTCCGTGGGCTATATGAGCGAACACACACCCGGCGAACATTTGCGGGGCATATCGCTCGGCGTGTCGATACCGCTGTGGAGCAATCGCAACAAAGTGAAGCAAGCCAAAGCAGCCATCCAAGCGGCAGAGGCAAAAAAAGCCGACGCGGCACACCAACTCTATGGCCAACTCAAAGCCCTCTACACCCAAGTGGCAGGGCTGCAGAAAACGGTACTCGCCTACCGGCAAACACTCCCCGATGCCCACAACTGCGAACTGCTGGAAAAAGCCCTCCAATCGGGCGCCATCACACAATTGGAACACATAGCCCAACACAGTTTATACTACGAATCCATCGACAAAGCCATAGAAGCCGAGCGCGACTACCAAAAAGCCTACGCCGAACTCACCGCCTACGACCTGTAAATCGCGGGGGCGGTGAGGATCAGGCGGGAGAGGCATTGTTGGGATTTTGCCGAGGAGGGGCGAGACTGTCTAACAAGTTTGGGCAGTCTCTTTTTATAGTTTCAACAGGCAAAAAAAATAGCTAAAAAATAAGGCTTTCATGCTGAAATTCAGCGTAAAAGCCTTTGTTATGTCATAGATTTTTAGTATATTTGTGTTGCGATTAAATCACTAATAATCGAAACATAACATGGCAAAGTTAGCGATAAAATCTGACAATAGAAAACAAAATTTGCTCCTTCCTCCATCGCTGGATGAACTGGTGCCCGAAAACCATATGGTAAGGGTAGTCGATGCGGTCATAGACCGTCTTGATATCAGCGATATCCTGTCAACATATCGGGGAGGCGGCAACAGTGCTTTTAATCCCAAGATGATGCTCAAGGTGCTGGTCTTCGCATATCTGAGCAATGTATACTCCTCTCGGCGCATCGAGGAACTTCTCAAGAGGGATATCTATTTTATGTGGCTTGCAGGAATGAAGCATCCTGACTTCCGCACTATCAATTATTATCGTGGCAAACGGTTGAAGGAGGGCTTTGACACAGTGTTTACTCAAGTGGTCAGGCTACTCCATGAAGAAGGCTTTGTGTCGTTGAAAGTGCAGTATATCGACGGGACAAAGATAGAATCGGTAGCCAACAAGTACACGTTTGTATGGCGTGGTTCGGTTGAGAAATACGATGCCCGACTCAAGGCGAAAACAGAGGCTTTGCTCAGACAGATAGAACAGAACCACGCTATTGAAAATCAGGAGAATCCAGTGCCTGAGGAACTTACGGCCGAAGAAGTTACCAAAAGGGTTGAACGCATCAAGGAAAAGGTTGATGCAGATAACCTGGGTAAGGAAGAACGCAAGGCCCTGAAACAGATAGAGACGGACTCGGTGCCGAGGATGAACCGATATAGAGAGCAGCTCGAAACCATGGGTTCCCGCAACTCATACTCCAAGACCGACCCCGATGCCACGTTCATGCGCATGAAAGAGGACGCCATGCTCAACGGCCAGCTCAAACCCGGCTATAATGTACAGATATCCACTGAAAACCAATTCATAACCAACTTCGGTATCTATCAGCGTCCTACCGATACCCTCACGATGATCAGCTATCTGGAATCGTTCAAAGCCCGATACGGTATGCACAGTGAGGAAATCATTGCCGACAGCGGTTACGGCTCAGAGGAGAACTACGAGTACATGTTCAGCAACGGCATGACTCCGTATGTCAAATACAACATGTTCCATGTCGAGCAGCGGCGCAGCTACCGAAACAATCCTTTCAGAGTGTCAAACCTTTTCTACAATCCCGATGACGACTTCTATGTCTGCCCGATGGGACAGAAACTGAAATTTATCCGTCAGGAAAAACGCTATACTGCAAGTGGTTACCAACAGACGGTCAGCGTTTACAGAGCCAGCAGGTGCGAAGGTTGTCCGTTAAGAGGACAATGTCATAAATCCAAACGCGACCGGCAGATAGAAGTGAACCACACACTTGACGATTATAAAGCCAGGGCAAGAGAGCTTCTTACAAGCGAACAGGGATTAAAACATAGGAGCAAACGCCCTATAGAACCGGAAGCAGTGTTCGGCCAGATAAAGGAATGCGGCAGGTTCAGACGACTCAGGCTCAAGGGGCTGACCGGAGCGAAAATCGACTTCGGCCTGAAAGCGCTTGCCCATAATCTGAGGAAACTTGCCCAATCTTGGGCAAAATCCTCTTTTTTTGACAAATTTTTGTCTTCAGGAACAGCGAAACAACTTTATACGAGCCCTTATATAAGCTTTTACCCAAAATTTATATCAGTAGTGGCAAATGCAGCCTAAATCTTCAGATTTTGTGTATAAAATAGAGACTGTCTAACTTTGGTTGTTAGACAGCCTCCTACAGGTGGGTGTTGCTTTGCCGGGGGTGTAGGGCTAATTGTTGACTCAAATGTTGATACCTGTATAGATGCAATATGTTGCGCCCGCCACCACAATGCCTACCTTCTATTATTTAATTTGGATTAGAAATTCAAAAAAAACATACGATAAAAGTTTTCAATGAGTGACCGACACACATTTCGTGCTGATTGGCATCATTATAATAGTGGTGTTTTCTTTGTCACGATTTGTGCCAATCACATGGAGCATATTTTTGGAAACATTATTAATAACCAGATGCATTTTTCTGCTGCCGGAAAGATTGTAAAAGAATGTGTGTGTGATATTCCGAATCACCATAAAAATGTGACAGTGGGCAATTATGTGGTGATGCCAAATCATGTTCATATAGTGCTCTCTGTAGGGGCGCAATATTTTGCGCCCGCCACCACAATGCCGAAATCAAACAAAATGATGGGTTGTATAAAACCTCCTCGTCATGGTGAACCTCGGTCGGAAAACCATTTTCATTCCCGCCTTTCTGTTGTGGTTCGTTCATTTAAGGCAGCGTGTTCGATAGAAATTAACAAAAACCGTCGAGCACAAAATATTTCACCTATTCAAGTTTGGCAACGAAACTATCATGAACACATCATTCATCATCATGAAGAATTTGATAAAATTATGAATTATGTGAGTTTAAATGTCGTCAATTGGAATAGAGATTGTTTCAACAAGGATAAAAACGCAACTATTGGTAGCGGTTAGCGGCATGGGGTCGGGCGGGATTTTGCCGGGGAGGGGCGGGCATTGAGGGGCGGGCGCAAAATATTGAAAGCACTGAAAAAGTCGGCAAGGGGGCGATATTGCCGTTTTTTTTGCAGATTACATATGGGCACTCTCAACTTTCAATAATAGGTGGGGAGTGCTTTTTCGTTGTCGGTGGGGTGCGGGCGTTTGGTGGTGAGGCGTTGGCGCAAGTGGTTGATTTTGTGGTGGTTTTATTGAAAAAAAAGGGTGGATTATTTGTGTAATTCGTTTGTTTTTAGTAACTTAGTGGTATGATTACACAGCAGAAGAAACTCGTTTTGAGCCAGTACACGGGACTGTATGAC
>SFWW01000033.1 GCA_004559845.1 bacterium | reverse complement strand
CCTAATGCCTCAAAGCAACGTTCTTCTTGGTCGATTCCTCCGGGTTGGTCGTTTGGCACCAGCATCCTCGGCGTGGCTATCTCCATTGCCACATTAGTGATTACGCTCACCAAATAATCCACACTCTGATAGCTCATAGCAGTTATTGCTTTTGTGGGTAAAAGAAACAACGACTGCCTCTTTGCATATGCTTGGAGGCAGTCGTTTTCATTTATTCACTAATTAAAAATGCTTATCAATTTCTAAACACCAAATCTTCGCCCTCGAGGTCGATGATAATGGGTTTGGTGCGGTCGATTTTTTGCGCGATAATATCTTTCGACAATCGGTTGAGCACCAAGTTTTGAATCACACGTTTCACCGGGCGTGCGCCAAATTCCGGATTGTAGCCGGCTTTGGCAATGAAAGCAATAGCAGCATCGGTGGCACGGAAATCGATACCGTTTTTGGCAAGCATTTTTGCCACGCCGTTCACCTGCAAGCGAACGATTTGTCCGATTTCATCGCAATCGAGCGGAGTGAACATAATAATATCGTCGATACGATTCAAAAATTCCGGACGCATTTGCGTTTTGAGCAAGGCAAACACCTCGTTGCGCGTGTTTTCAATCACCTCTGCCCTATTTTCCGGTGTGAGCGTTTCGAATCGCTCACGAATCACCTGGCTCCCGAGATTGCTGGTCATGATAATGATGGTGTTTTTAAAGTTGACCGTACGTCCCTTATTGTCGGTAAGGCGTCCATCATCAAGCACTTGCAGCAGGATATTAAACACATCGGGGTGCGCCTTTTCAATTTCATCGAAAAGCACCACGGAATAGGGTTTGCGGCGCACGGCTTCGGTGAGTTGTCCGCCTTCATCGTAGCCCACATAGCCCGGAGGCGAACCGATAAGGCGCGTAACGCTGAATTTCTCTTGATATTCACTCATATCAATACGCGTAATCATGTTCTCATCGTTGAACATATATTCCGCCAGAGCCTTAGCCAATTCGGTTTTACCCACACCGGTAGTGCCCATAAATATGAATGAGCCAATGGGTTTGCGCGGGTCGTTGAGCCCGGCACGACTGCGGCGCACGGCATCGGAAATGGCACTGATAGCCTCTTGCTGCCCAATCACCCGCTTGTGGAGTTCTTCCTCGAGGTGAAGCAATTTCTCCTTTTCGCTTTGCTGCATCCGATTCACCGGAATACCGGTCCATCGCGACACCACTTCGGCAATGTCGTCAGCATCCACTTCCTCCTTAATCATTGCCAAAGAGCCTTGCATCGACTTAAGTTGGCTTTGGAGGGCAGCATTTTCATCGGTTTTTTGCTTGATGAGCGAATAGCGGATTTCAGCCACACGAGCATAGTTGCCATCGCGTTCAGCGCGTTCGGCTTCAAAATTGAGTTGTTCGATATCAATTTTGTTTTGCTGAATTCGATTAATGAGTTCCTTTTCGCTACTCCATTTCGCCTTATAATTGCTCTCCACATCTTTCAAATTGGCAATTTCTTTATCCACTTGAGCAATGTGTTGTGCATCACCATCGCGCTTAATGGCAGCTCGTTCGATTTCGAGTTGTGCAATTTTTCGTGAGATTTCGTCGAGTTCTTCCGGCACGGAATCCATTTCAATTCTCAATTTTGCGGCAGCCTCATCCACCAAGTCGATAGCCTTGTCCGGGAGGAAGCGATCGCTGATGTAGCGTTGACTCAATTGCACGGCGGCAATAATGGCATCGTCTTTAATTCTCACCTTATGGTGATTTTCGTAGCGTTCCTTCAGTCCGCGCAAGATGGAGATAGCGCTTTCCTCATCGGGCTCATCAATCATCACCACTTGGAAGCGTCGCTCCAGGGCTTTATCTTGCTCAAAATATTTTTGGTATTCATCGAGCGTGGTGGCACCGATGCTGCGGAGTTCGCCTCGGGCAAGAGCCGGCTTGAGAATATTGGCGGCATCCATCGCCCCATTGCTTTTGCCGGCACCCACCAAAGTGTGAATTTCGTCGATAAAAAGGATGATATTGCCCTGCGAAGAAGTGATTTCGCTAATCACAGCTTTCAATCGCTCTTCAAATTCACCTTGATATTTTGCTCCGGCAATTAAAGCACCCATATCAAGCGAATAAACCTGTTTATCCGCCAAATTTTCCGGCACATCTCCCCTCACAATACGCTGTGCGAGTCCTTCCACGATAGCGGTTTTGCCCGTGCCGGGTTCGCCTATCAAGATAGGGTTGTTTTTGGTGCGTCGGCTCAAAATTTGGAGCACGCGTCGAATTTCATCGTCGCGCCCAATCACCGGATCGAGCTTGCCTTGCTTTGCTCTTTCGCAAAGATTGATAGCGTATTTGCTAAGCGCATTATATTGGTCTTCTGCGCTTTGAGAGTTGGCTTTTCTGCCCTGTCGGAGTTCCGCCACCGCCGCCCTCAGCGCATCCACAGTGGCGCCGGCATCTTTCAATAGTTTGCTTGCCTCAGAATTCACACTGAGTAAAGCCTCGAAAATGGCTTCCACCGTCACATATTGGTCGCCGTTTTTTGATGTGATTTCATCAGCCTTGGTGAGCACTTGATTGCTTTCGTTGCTGAAATAGGGCTGTCCGCCACTCACCTTCGGCAAGCGAGCGATTTGTTCATCGATAGCGCGCTGAATGATAGAGGCAGGCAAATCGAGCTTTTGGAAGATAAACTTCACCATAGCGTCGGCTTCAGCGCACACAGCCTGCAGGAGGTGGATAGGTTCAATCACCTGATTGCTATTGCTTTCAGCCAATTGTATGGCCTTTTGCACCACCTGTTGCGATTTAATGGTAAAATTATTAAAGTTCATATCAATTATTTATGTGATTTAATATTCACATATCCTTTCACCGCTTATTAAAGCAATAGGCATACCACAGGCAAAATGCTGACACCACCACGCCAATTTGTCACTTCCTTGCCCGGCATCGCACGCTTAGGGGGCAACAAAAAGTGCAGCTGCGATTCAAACTGTTAAAAATCATATATTATGCAATAAAAAATATGGTGATTTGCGCATTTTTTGGTAATTTTGTATCCAAATTTGCACAAATAGGCAGAGTGGGCTGATTCATAAACGATTTCCACGTTTCACAGAATCTTGCCACACAACGCCAAATTAACAATTTATTATGGCTGACAACAAACAAATTAAAACTGCTCTCATTTCCGTGTTTCACAAAGACGGATTGGCAGAAATTATCGCCGAATTGCACAGCAATGGCGTGGAATTTCTTTCCACCGGTGGAACACAAAAATTGATTACAGAACTTGGTTACGAATGTAAAAGCGTGGAATCGCTCACGGGTTATCCCTCCATTTTGGGGGGACGTGTGAAAACACTACACCCGAAAGTGTTTGGCGGAATCTTAAACCGCAGAGACACCGAGAGCGACCAACAGCAAATAGCACAATACGATATTCCGGAAATCGATTTGGTGGTTGTGGATCTCTACCCCTTTGAGGAAACCGTGGCAAGCGGTGCAGAAGAGGCTCAAATCATTGAGAAGATTGATATAGGTGGCATTTCGCTCATTAGAGCGGCAGCTAAGAATTTCAAAGATGTGGCAATTGTGGCATCGAAAGCGCAATATGCTCCATTTTTGAATATGCTGAAAGAAAACGGCGGTGCCCTCACCACTTTGGAGCAGCGCCGCTGGCTGGCTAAAGAGGCATTTGCAGTGTCGAGTTACTACGATAGCCACATTTTCAATTATTTCGACCAAGGAAACAATAGTGCCTTGCGCTTGGCAGTGAACCATAGCAAACCGCTACGCTACGGCGAGAATCCTCACCAAAAGGGATACTACTATGGCAATTTCGATGCGATGTTCACCCAATTGCACGGCAAAGAAATCAGTTACAACAATTTGCTCGACATAGATGCCGCAGTGAATTTGATTAATGATTTCAGCGAAACCACATTCGTGATTATGAAGCACAACAACGCTTGTGGTTTGGCTTCAAGAGAGAAATTGGTGGACGCCTTCAATGCTGCCCTTGCCGGCGACCCGGTGAGCGCTTTTGGAGGAGTGCACGTAACGAATCGCGAAATCGACGCCGCCACTGCCGAAGAAATGAACAAAGTGTTTATTGAAGTGTGTATTGCTCCCGCTTATAGCGAAGAAGCACTTCAGATTCTGAAGCAGAAAAAGAATCGCGTGATACTCGTGATGAAGCCTTTCGAGGTGCCATCGGTGCAATGCCGCACGGTGCTCAACGGCGCTTTGGTGCAAGAGCGCGACACCCATGTGGAAACCCCGGAAGAATTGAAGCAATGCACCACCAAGGGTGTAACACCCGAGCAGGTGGCCGACTTGTTGTTTGCCAACAAGGTGGTAAAGCACAGCAAGAGCAATTCGATTGTGCTTGCCAAAAACAAGATGCTCATTGCAAGCGGCGTGGGCGAAACCTCACGCGTGGATGCACTGAAGCATGCCATAGAAAAAGCCCACAGTTTCCATCACGATTTGCATGGAGCTGTGATGGCGAGCGATGCATTTTTCCCCTTCGCCGACTGTGTGGAGATTGCCCACAAAGAAGGCATCGACGCAGTGATTCAACCCGGTGGCTCGGTTCGCGATGGCGATAGCATCGAATATTGTAACAACAACGGAGTGGCGATGGTGATGACCGGTATTCGACACTTTAAACACTAATTTTTTTAATAAAGACAACATTTATGGGATTTTTCTCATTCCGACAAGAAATCGCTGTTGACTTGGGCACAGCAAACACGATTATTATTCACAAAGATAAAATCGTGATCGATGAGCCTTCTGTGGTGGCTCAAGATGCCAAAACCGGCAAGATGATTGCTGTAGGTGAAAAAGCGCGTGAAATGCACGGAAAGGTGCACGAAGGCATTCGCACTATTCGCCCATTGCGCGACGGTGTGATTGCTGACTTTAATGCCGCCGAAATGATGATTCGCGGTATGATTAAGAAAGTGAGCAGCAAGAATGGCTGGATATCGCCATCACTCACCATGGTGGTGTGTATTCCTTCCGGCTCTACTGAAGTGGAAATTCGTGCCGTGCGCGACTCAAGCGAGCATGCCGGCGGACGCGAGGTATATATGATTTACGAACCCATGGCAGCAGCACTCGGCATCGGGCTTGATGTGCTTGCTCCGGAGGGTAATATGATTGTGGATATCGGTGGTGGCACCACGGAAATTGCCGTGATTTCGCTGGGCGGTATTGTGAGCAACAAGAGTATCCGCATTGCCGGCGACGATCTCACCGAAGACATTATGGAACACATGCGCCGCGCCCACAACGTGAAAGTGGGAGAACGCACAGCCGAGCTCATCAAAATCAATGTGGGTTCCGCCCTCACCGAGCTCGCCGACCCACCAGAAGACTTTGTAGTGCATGGTCCTCACCAAATGTCGGCATTGCCTATGGAGGTGCCTATTTCTTACCAAGAAATTTGCCATTGCTTGGAAAAATCTATTTCCAAGATTGAGGCAGCGGTGCTCAGCGCACTGGAGCAAACCCCACCCGAATTGTATGCCGACATCGTTCGCAATGGCGTGTATTTGGCAGGTGGTGGTGCCAAGTTGCGTGGTCTTGACAAACGCTTAACCGACAAAATCGGCATCCCGTTCCATGTGGCTGACGATCCCTTGCATGCTGTGGCAAAGGGCACCGGAGTGGCATTGCGCAACATCAAGCACTTCAAATTCTTGAAACAGTAAGGTTTTTCTCGTATCAAGTTGTTTTATCCTTCGGGTGCGGAATTTGATGCTTGATAACCCCAACGAATAAATACTCTTCATGATGGCACAGGAAGGCAACGATTCGTCATTGCCTTCTTATGCGTATCTATAGGTTTCACATGTTCATGCCAATAAAATACTAATGATTCCATTGCTATGAATAATCTTCTGCAATTTATCATCAAGCACATCCATTGGTTTGTGTTTCTGATATATATGGTGGTCAGTTGCATTTTGCTATTCCGGAGCAATCCCTACCAGCAGAGTGTGTATCTCTCATCAGCCAACAGTGTGGCTTCCACGGTGTTTGAGGGTTACAGCGCCGTCACTTCGTATTTTGGATTAAAATCAGCCAACGAAGAAATGCAACAGCAAAACACGGCGTTGCTTTTAGAAGTGGCGCAGCTCAAAAAGCAACTGCGCAACTATCAGCTGCAAATTCCCGACACCACCGGTATTTTGGCTAAAAGCGAGCAAGAATATTCATTTGTAGTGGCAAATGTGATTAGCAACAGTGTGTCGCAACCTGCCAATTTTATCACCATCGACCGAGGCTCTCTCGATGGCATCATGCCCGAAATGGGCGTGGTGGGCCATGATGGCGTGGTGGGCATTGTGAATGTGGTGGGCAAGCACACCGCCCGCATCATTTCGCTCATCAATCCCTACACGCGCCTATCATGTAAGGTGAAGAAAAACGACAAATTCGGCACACTCATCTGGAATGGCGAAGACTATCGCTATGCCACCCTCATAGAGCTTCCGCGCGATGGCAAATATGCGAAAGGCGACAGCGTGGTCACCAGTGGCTATTCCTCGCTGTTTCCCGAAGGCATTATGGTGGGCATCATCGAAGGCGAAGACAAAGCTATGTCGAGCAATTTTATGGCGATGAAGGTGAAACTCAGCACCAATTTTTCACAATTGAAGAATGTGAGTGCCATCCACAATAAGATGAAAGTGGAATTGAAAGCATTGGAGTCGAAAGACAACAACCCCAACGGGGCAAAGCCAAAGGAGGAAAAGAAATAATGGGACGAACTACTATTCAATTTATCGTGCTTTGGGTGGTGCTGGTGTTGGTGCAAGCCATTTTCAGCAAAATCATGCTCTTTGATGTGGCCACCCCCATCGTGTTTATTTATTTGCTCCTACGCCTTCCCATCGGTTTGTCGTACAACATCGGGTTTACGGTGGCATTCATCACGGGGCTCACTATTGATATGTATAACAACACGCAGGGAATGAACGCATTGTCGAGCCTACTCATTTCGTCAATCCGCACGAAAGTGTTCTACACCTTTGTAACTCGCGACGACGAAACCGTTCACATCATCCCCTCCATCAAGAGTGTGGGCACGGGCAACTATTTGAAATATGCCGGCTCGCTCACATTTATCTATTGCCTGCTGGTGTTCTTTATTCAAGCATTCACCTTCCACAATGTGCCACTCACATTGATGCGCATTGTGTGCAGCTTCGCGCTCTCGTTGGTGCTGATTTATGCCATCGACTCGTTGGTGAACACGCGTCGAGAAAAGCGATAATGTCATATAACCTCCATTCCAAAGGTATTCATGAGAAAAGACTATAATCTGGAAAAAAGGAAATATGTGATTGGCGGATTCGTTGTGGTGCTAGTTTGCATCTACATCGTTAGGCTGTTTATGCTGCAAATCATGGATGATTCCTACAAAGACAAATCCGACGGCAATGCCTACGTGCACAAAATCATCTATCCTTCCAGAGGCTTGATTTTTGACCGAAAAGGTAAACTCATTGTTTTCAACCAGCCTTCGTATGATGTGACAGTGATTTTGAAAGACGTGCAGCCTTTCGACACCGTGGATTTCTGCAATACACTTCAAATCACTCGCCAAGAATTCGACGAGCGCATGGAAAAGGTGAAAGAAACCAAGCGCTTCTATAGCGAGCAAGTGTTTCTCGCCCACATCAATCAGGAAGACTATGGCAGGATACAGGAAAAGCTGTATCGCTTCCCGGGCTTCTCGTTGGTGCAACGCATTATGCGCGACTACACCCAACCCGTGGGCGCCGGTTTTTTGGGCGACATCCGAGAGGTGAATGCCAAGGAGGTGGAAACCGACGACTACTACAATCCCGGCGACTACATTGGCGATATGGGGCTGGAGAAAGAATATGAAGCCTACCTGCGAGGTGTGAAAGGCGAAGAAATTTTGATTCGCGACCATGTGGGACGCATCAAAGGACACTACGACGAAGGACGCCACGACATTAAACCGCAAGCCGGGCACAATCTCACCCTCGGCATCGATATCGAATTACAAGCCTACGGCGAACAGCTGATGAAGGGAAAACGTGGCGCTATCGTGGCGATTGAACCTGCCACCGGCGAAATTCTCGCTTTGGTCACCTCTCCCACCTACGATCCAAGATTGCTGGTGGGCAAAGACCGTGGCAAAAACTATGCAGCCCTTTTCCGCGACCCGGAAAAGCCCACCTACAATCGTGCCATACAGGCTGCTTACCCTCCGGGCTCTACCTTCAAACCTTCGCAAGGCTTGATTTTGCAACAGGAAGGCATCATCACCACCTCCACAATGTATCCGTGCACCGGAGGCTATGTGGTGAAAGGACTACGCGTGGGATGCCACGGTCATGCCGCTCCGCTCAATCTGAAACCCGCCCTCACCACCTCATGCAACGCCTTTTTCTGCTGGGGATTAAACCACATGCTCAACAACAAAAAATACGGCGGCACCGAAAAAGCCTTTGAAGTGTGGAAAAACCACTTAGTGAAGATGGGCTATGGCAAAAAATTGGGCATTGACTTGCCTTTTGAAGGACGCGGATTTTTGCCCAATTCCAAATACTACAACGAGCATATACGAGGCAAATGGAATGCCAATTCCATCATTTCGGTGGCTATCGGACAAGGCGAAATTTTGGCTACTCCCCTGCAAATTGCCAACCTTTGCGCCCTCATTGCCAACCGTGGCTATTTCTACACTCCTCATATGGTGAAAAGAATTGAAGGAGTGGGTGTGCTCAAGCGATTCACCATCAAGCGCATCCCCTCTATCGACGCTAAATACTACCAAGAAGTGGTGGCGGGTATGCGAGGCGCAGTGCTGAGCGGCACCTGTAGGAAAGCCAATTTAGAGGGTATTGAAGTGTGTGGCAAAACCGGTACGGCGCAAAACCCGCACGGACGCGACCACTCCGCCTTTATGGGATTTGCTCCGATGAACAATCCCAAAATCGCCATTGCCGTGTATGTGGAAAATGGTGGCTTCGGTGCCGAATTCGGTGTGCCTATCGGGAGCTTGATGATGGAAAAATACCTCACCGGAGAAGTGAAGCGTAAAGATATGGAAAGCAACATGATGAATTCAAGAATAGCAAAGCAAAAGTGAGAACGAACAACAGAAATACTTTCAAATCGCTCGATTGGTTTACGATAGTGCTCTATTTGGTGATGGTGATTTACGGTGCCATCAGCATTTATGCAGCCAAATATTCTTTTGAAGATACCGATTTTTTTAGCTTTGATTCTTTCTCCGGCAAACAGCTTTGCTGGATTGGGCTGTCGCTTTGTTTGGGTTTTTCTCTGCTGATGATCGACCGCAAATTCTACGAGGCGTATGCCTACCCCATATATGGTGGAATGATTATTTTGCTGATGGTTACCATTGTGGTGGCGCCCAACATCAAGGGCTCTCACTCCTGGATACCATTAGGACCGGTGAGTTTGCAACCTGCAGAATTTGCCAAATTTGCCACCGCACTGGCATTGGCAAAACTCTTTAGCACCTACGGGTTTTCGCTCAATTCCGGAAGAAATATGATGATTGCAATCGCCATTATTATGGCACCTATCATCATCATTATTCTGCAAAACGAAACCGGCTCGTCGCTGGTGTATTTTTCGTTTATCCTCGTGCTTTATCGCGAGGGCATGACGGGCTTGGTGCTCTTTGCAGGCTTCCTTGCCACGCTCATCTTCGTGTTGGCGCTCAAATACTCCAATGTGCCGTTTATGGACATCACTTTGGGCGAATTCATCGTGTTTCTGACCCTTATGCTCGTGGTGGTGGGAATGCTGTTTTGGTTTGCCAAATCTCGCACCGCCGGGCGGAATGTGATGCTGGGCTACTTGCTGAGCGGAATGGTAGCGTATGGGCTCTATTATTTCGGCATTGAATTTAATGCCTACTATTATTTCTTCCCCGTGCTGCTTGCCACCATCTTGTATGTGGCATGGGAGTTTTATATCGCCAATAATCGCCGTTTGCTCACCATCATCGGCTTTACCGTGGTGGGCATTGGCATGCTGTTTACCGTGAATTTTGCCTTTAATAAAGTGCTCCAGCCACACCAGCAAATGCGTATCATGGTTGCCCTTGGCATTGAAGACGACATTCAAGGAAAGGGCTATAACGTGAACCAAAGCAAAATTGCTATAGGCTCGGGAGGATTCGCCGGCAAGGGCTTTTTGAATGGCACCCAAACCAAATTCGGCTATGTGCCCGAACAGCACACCGACTTCATATACTGCACCATTGGCGAAGAACAGGGCTTTTTAGGCTCGGTGGCGGTACTCATTCTGTATATGATGCTCATTTTGCGCATCATTGCCATAGCCGAGCGCCAGCACACCGTCTTTGCCCGGGTGTATGCCTATTGTGTGGCTTCGGTGTTTATTTTCCACTTGAGCATCAATGTGGGTATGGTGCTCGGGCTATGCCCGGTGATTGGTATTCCGCTCCCCTTCTTCAGCTATGGCGGTTCTTCGCTTTGGGGCTTCACCACTTTGCTATTCATCTTGCTCCGCATTGATGCCGATAGGGCGCAATATGGCGTCTGGTAAGGCACTCACAATTTGATAAGAATTATTATCTACACCCTTTATTCTATGATAAATAAAATATTATCCATTTTCGCTTGCCTATGCAGCATGGCAAGTGTGCTCCAAGCGCAATCGCTTTCTGCCCCCCTGCAACAGATATTCCGCGAGGCTGATGCAGCCACTCTTTCACCCACCACAGCGCATCGCCCGGTGATTGGCGTCACAGCTTCGCAAAGCCATGGCACCTCGGTGGTGAATAGCTCCTACTACAATGCCGTGATTCGCGCCGGCGCACTCCCGCTCATCATTCCGGTAGACACCACCACAGCCTATTTGGCGGAAGTGGTGAAGGAAATTGATGGACTGCTGCTCATTGGCGGCGTGGACGTCGACCCTTCGTTTTTCAACGAAACGGCGCACGAAAAATTGGGCACCGTCGACACCCTTCGCGATGTGAACGAACTAAAACTCATTCGGTTGGCAGCAAATCGCAATATTCCCATGCTGGGCATTTGCCGCGGATGCCAAATGCTAAATGTGGCTTTTGGCGGCGATTTGGTGCAAGACATTCCTTCGCAAATTAAAGATAAGAGTGTGGCACACCGCGTTTCGGCTGGCAATCGACGCATTCACTCTGTGGCGATTGAGCCGGGTTCCATGCTCGCTAAAATCATCGGCAAAACCACCTTAGAGGTGAATAGTAGCCACCATCAGTCGGTGAAAACACTTGCACCGGGTGCACGACTCGATGCACAAAGTAGCGACGGAGTGGTGGAAGCCATCGACTTCTACCCCACTCGCCGCATATTGGGGGTGCAATGGCATCCTGAAGGCTTTGTCGGCACCGACCAAGATATGAACAAAATCTTCGATTATTTCGTGGGTGAAGCAGCACTTTTCCGGAAAGCGAAAGCCATTCACGAGCACATTCTTTCGGTGGATAGCCACACCGATGCGCCACTGCGTTTCGTCAGAAACCAAGGTGCACT
>SFWW01000161.1 GCA_004559845.1 bacterium | reverse complement strand
GATAACCGTGGTGTTTCTCATCCTCGAACTCACCTCCGGCGATTTTATGTTTATGTGTATTGCTATCGGTGCTGTGGCTGCGGCAGTGGCGAGCGCTTGTGGCGCCGGATGGGTGGTGGATATCGTCACCTGGATGGTGGTGTCGGTGGCGCTGTTGGCATTCGTGCGACCTTTCGCTCTGAAATACTTGCACCGAAAGGATAAAAATGTGAAAACCAACGCCGACGCGCTCATCGGAAAAGAGGGCAAGGTGGTGGAAACCATCGTGCCGGGCGAAAGCGGATATGTGGCGGTCGACGGCGATAATTGGCGCGCTGTTACACGTGGAACAATCACGCTCGAAAAGGGCGAAACCGTGGTTATTGTTGACCGAAAAAGCATCGTGGTTACCGTGCAGCGAAAAGCCTGAAACCCATAGTGGATGCACCCCAAAAACCACTCCACTCCCCCACCCTATTCAATTTAAAATATTACTTTAATTTATTCATTCTAAAACAGATAAGATTATGGAAACATTAAGTATCGGTGCTTGGGTACTCGTTGCACTCATTGTGCTCGTGCTCATCCTTGTGAAAAAAAGTTTGGTGATTATTCCCCAATCCGAAACCAAAATTATTGAACGCTTGGGCAAATATTATGCTACGCTGAAGCCGGGTGTAAACATCATCATCCCGTTCATCGACCGACCCAAAACCACTGTGGCTTATGCCAACGGCAGGTATTTCTACACCAACACCATTGACTTGCGCGAACAGGTGTATGACTTTGATAAGCAAAATGTGATTACGAAGGACAATGTGCAAACTCAAATCAATGCTCTGCTCTACTTCCAAATTGTGGAACCGGAAAGCGCTGTGTATGAAATCAATAACTTGCCTAACGCTATCGAAAAACTCACGCAAACCACACTGCGTAACATTATCGGCGAACTGGAATTGGACGAAACGCTCACCTCGCGCGATACCATCAACACCAAACTGCGCGCCGTGCTCGACGATGCGACCAACAAGTGGGGCGTGAAGGTGAACCGCGTTGAACTGCAAGACATTACTCCGCCACAATCCGTGCTTCAAGCCATGGAAAAACAAATGCAAGCTGAACGCAACAAACGCGCCACTATCCTCACCAGCGAAGGGCAAAAGGCTGCTGCCATCTTGCAATCGGAAGGTGAAAAAACAGCGCGTATCAACCAAGCGGAAGCCGACAAACAAACGCAAATTCTGCAAGCGGAAGGTGAAGCACAAGCAAAAATCAAAAAGGCTGAAGCTGAAGCAATTGCCATCAATAAAATCACTGAGGCTGTGGGCAAGAGCGCTAACCCTGCCAACTATCTGCTCGCGCAAAAATATATCACAATGATGGAACAATTGGCTGAAGGCAACACCACAAAAACCGTCTACCTCCCCTACGAGGCAACCAATCTGATGGGTAGCATTGGCGGTATCAAAGACCTCTTTAAAGAAAGCTAAGAAAACAGACAACTCGGTTAAGTGTTTTATTCCAAAACACTTAACCACTTTTCAACAGCGAAGTTAAGACGACAAAAATCCGGCATCGCGTTGCCTGGTTGTCGACTTAACTTCGCGCTTTATCACTCACTTCAGCAAAGAATTTTTAACCTTGAAATGCGTTTTTTGAACGAAAAAGTAGGATTTTCAGCAAAAAAAATGTAAATTCGCTTTTCCAACATTTCTTACACCCATTAACACCAACAGCGATGATCAACATTTTCCATATCGTGAGCAATAAAATTTGGAGCGGACCCGAGCAATACGCCTTCGATTTGATGCTCAAACTCAAAGAAGAAGACAAATATTATGTGGAAATGGTGTGCGGAAAAAGCGACGCTGTGTTGAGCCGGTTCCGCCCGTTGGAAATTCCTATTTCCATACTTCCGCTCAAAAAAATTGCCGATTTCGACAGCCCGAAACGCTTTAAACGCCTGCTCAAACGCGGACAAAACATTATCCATGTCCACTCGTTTGCCGATGCGGTGACCGCAATTCTGGCGAAACACATGAGTGCAAATGGGAAAAATGTGAGAATTGTGATGTCGCTGCATGGGGTGGAACGACCTCGCCTGAATATGGTATCGAAAATGGTGTATCGCGAGCTCGATTGCGTGGTATTTGCCTCCCAAAAAGCCTACGATTCGTTTATGCCACGCATCAAAAATTTCAACGAAAAGAAGGCGGTGATTATTCGCGACAGCGTGCTGAAAGCCGACGACAACCACTATGAAGGAGTGCCCGATTTGCGCGAAAAATTCAACATTGCGCCACACAAAGCACTCATCATGTATCAAGGCCGCCTCTGCCACGAAAAGGGCGTGGACACGCTCATCAAAGCCGTGTCGCAGCTCAACCGCGATGCGTTCCACCTGGTGGTGGTGGGCGAAGGACACCATAAATTTATGGCACAAATCAAGAGCTTTATCGTGGCTAACCAACTGCTTGGGAATGTGTCGTTTGTAGGCTATAGTCCCTGTGTGCAAGCCTTGGTGAAGCAATGCGATTTCGGCGTGCTGCCAAGCGTGAAACCGGAGGCTTTGGGCTTGAGCAATTTGGAATACATGATGCACAGCAAAGCACATATCACCACCAACAATGGCGCACAATTGGAATATCTCTCGCACGA
>SFWW01000160.1 GCA_004559845.1 bacterium | reverse complement strand
GTCTGCCACAAGCACGAAGATGGTGTTGCGATACCACGGCTGCTTTTGTGCCGCTTCAAAGAATTTTCGCAGCGCCATATCGGTGTAGCGCACGCATTTGTGGATGGGTTCGCCCTCCTCAGGGAAGGTGGCTGCATATTGCTCCGGCACTTTAAACGGATGGTGCGATGATGCCGTAAACACCGTAGCAAGGAAGGGCTGACGGAAGGTGTTGACGCAGCGCACCATGTGTTGCAAATACGGCTCGTCCCACACTGCCCACATGCCATCGAAATCGGCATCGCCGTTGCCTTCCGGGTCGGCATTATATTCGGTGCGACCGAAATAGCGTTGATATCCGGTGGCGCGAGCAAAGGCGGCAAACCCCATCGAACCATTGTCGGCACCATGAAACATAGCGGTTTGATAGCCTTTTTCGCCCAGTAAACCCGCCAATCCGGTGAGGCGATTCATCGACGCGGGTGTGAGGAAGAAGGGCTCCACCATCATCGGAATGCCGGAAAGGATGCTGGGCATGGCATCAATACTCTTTCTGCCGTTGGCAAAGGAATATTGAAAGGTGAGGCTTCGGGTGAGCAGGGAGTCGATGAAGGGGGTGTAGCCTTTGTAGTTGGCACCAATGAATTCTCTATTCAGGCTCCCCACATACTCAAACACGTTTTTGCCGATGGTACGCAACAGCGAAAACGGGGTGTTGAGCACGATGGCGGCTTCGTTGGGGTGGTCCACATATTCGTTGGCATTGCTTACGGTGATAGGGCGCACAGAGTGTGCCAATCCGCCGCGCATACCGCCCACCACAGCAGGCACAAATGCGATGAGCCACAGGAGCATCGTGAGCGAATAGCGCCACCACACGAGGGACTTTTTGAGCAGGCACGGCTCCCTATAGAGGCGCCAAAGGGCGTAGATAAGGGCGATGCCTATAAGCAGCAAATACCAGTGATTCACCAATTCGGTGCCCAGCACGCCGCCGAGGTTGTTTTCGTGGGCAAATTCGCTAAACACGGTGCTGGTGGTGCGTCGGGAGGTGTACTGAAAATACACGCTATCGCACAAGTTCATCACCACCGCGAGGGCATTCACCGCCACAAAAAGCCATTTGCAAATGGAATGATAGAGCGGGCGCTCTTTAATGTGCAAAGGCAGCAACACCATCACTATCCACAACGCATGGGTGTACATGATGGCGGAGGTGTCGAACATAAAGCCGCCTTTGAGCATTTCACACAAGTGGGGTAGGGTAAGATTGGCGGAAAAACTGCCGAAATTCTCCAACAAAAACACCACGCGGCACACAAAATACACCGCAAATGCCAAAACCAAATCTCGCGCCACTGCCACACCGGGAGCAATGTAGCCGTTTGTGAATAAGGATTTTACACGTTTTCCCATCTATCGTATCTTTTACATTTCGCCACAAAAATAACCAAATCCCCGATGATATGCAACCCCAAAAATCCGCCCGCTTCAAAAAAACCAATCCTCTCAACCTCTATTCCCGAAACGAATTCTCACCGCTTATTGGTGGCGAGAATGTAGGAACAGTATTTGCTGAGCAGATTTGCCAAAGAGAGTTCGCCTTTTTTAAAACGTTCCGCATCAAGTGGTAAAACTCTTTCTCTCACCTGTTGGTTGCCCTTAAATAAGGCATGGAGATATGGAACGCCTTCCTCGTAGGCGATGCTCACACCGGAAAAATAAGGTGTGACATCTTCGGCATCGTAAACGATGGAATAGCTGGGGCGCTTGGCACCGGGAATGTCTTCGCGCAAAATGTGTTTGTCTACAAGATCGTACAAATCGCGCAGAGCCGTATCTTTTGAACATTTGGCGAGGGTTGCCCAACTTTTTGACGTAATCTTCGCCTCGTAGCCGTCGAGAAAGATGTTGAGCACTTCTGCCTGTCGCTCGGTCACATGCACCGACGCGGCTTTCTGCCAAAAAAAACTCTTGTTGAGGATGGTGGAAATGGTCGCTTCGGCATCATCGATGGCATCCGCCAATTTCTGTGCATACCATATCAGCCATTCGGTGATGTCGCCATCGCCACGCTGCATCCGTTCAAGTATGTCGTAATACTGATGCTTGTGCTGATAGATTTGTGAAGATATGTTGTAGAATCGAAAACCACTCTGCTCTCCTCGCGCCAAGAGCATATCCGAAAGGATGCGCGCCATGCGCCCATTGCCGTCTTCAAATGGATGAATGCTCACAAAGCGGAAATGAGCAATGGCTGAACGGATGATACTGCTCACCTCTTCCGGCGTATTAAACCATTCAATGAAGTGCTGCATCTCGGCTTCTACGCACTCGGGAGAAGGGGCTATGTAATGCACCTTTTCGCGACCGAACATACCGCTCACGATATGCTCCTCATGGCTGCGGTATGTGCCCACCTCTATACTATAGCCTTCGCTGTAACCCGAAGGAAAGAATGCGGAATGCCAAGCGCATAGCAGTTCTTTGGTGAGGGGAAGGTCGTAGTGCTTAACGGCTTCAAGCATCACATTCACCACGGAATCTACATAATGCGAGGGGGCGGTGTACTTCACATTCGCTATTCCCAATTTGCGGGCTATGGAAGAACGCACCTGCTCCACATTCAACCGTAAACCTTCTATCTCGGACGAATAAACCACGTCGAGCGTGAGGTTTTCTGCCATAGCGCGCAATTTGCTGTCGAAGCCAAGCGAACTCAATCTGCCATAGAGCATGCCTTGCTTGCGGCATACTTGTTCGTGCAGAAGCGATAAGCGCGTTTCGTCCCACCGAAATTGTGTCCAATTGTCTCTTTCGTGAATGTACATCTCACACAAATGTTGGAGTTTGCGACATTATCAAGGGAATATCGTCGCAAATTTTGCGACAAAACTACAAAAAACAAATCAATTCCACAAATTTCCACCACCAAAAATGTCGCAAATTTTGCAACATTCCACTCCCACAGAAAATCAAACGCCAATCACGTGCCCCTATATCACCGCCGCCGCAAGCTACGACTATCTTCTTTACTTTTGAAAAAATCCCCCCCGCTATTCAGTTGCGGTGAGGCGGTTGGTGGTCATGCGGTGCATATATTGCTGGATGAGGGCTTTGAGTTCGCGCTCCAGCGCTGACTGCTCGGGCACCTTGCCCACGAGGTTTTGGCGCAATAGCGGGTCGGTTTTGAAGCGGTACACGGCTTTGGTGCGGCTGCCGTCGAACTGGAGCATAAGGTCGCCTTTAAAGTATTGGTAAACGCCATTATTGTAGTTGAATGCCCACGTGTGCGCCGCCGGCGTGTGAAGCAAAT
>SFWW01000159.1 GCA_004559845.1 bacterium | reverse complement strand
CAGCCCCACACCGTGGCAGTTTTCCACGAGGTGGCATACTCACCCGAGAGCGCCGTGATGGTGGCAGAAGCATTGCCGCTCACTTGTGCATAGCCCTGGGGCAGCAAGAAATAGTCCATCTTCATTTCCTTCCGCTTCATAATGTGGTGAGCCGTGAGCCCCTGGTTTGAAACCGAAGCGCAATATAATTGCTCGTCGAAGTAACTGCGACACCGCACCATTCCCAATCCGCCATTGCCAAAGCGCTGCTGCAGGAAATGGCGAAGGTCCACCAGCAAGATGTCTTGTTCCACAAACGAATCGCTCAAATAGGCAATACGCACAGGGCGGTGAAGCGCTTTCCCTTCAGATAGAGCGGCATAGAAAATGTCCATTCCACCGGTGGAATCGGTGCGGTAGTCCACAATGGGTTGCACCCCGTCGGGCCATTGGTCGGTCCACGCACCTTTAGGCGCAGCGGGTGTGGCAACTTCCTCCGCCGGCGCCGATTCGGCGGGCGCAGCAATATCGGCAAGCACATCCACGGTGCGCAATTGCGTGGTTCCAAAAGAGATAGGAGGCAAATAAAACAAGCCCAGCAGGCACACAAATGTGAGTCCCACAATGGCAAACACCTTAGCCGAGCCACTCATGTCGAAGAGCCCCTCCGCCGGCAGGAATATGTTGAAAGATGATAGATGCTACTCATTAAAGATTACTTTCACTAATAAATTGCAAAATTACCATTTTTTGCGAAAGAAAAGCAATTTTTTGCTCAAAAGTAGCGCTCGCGAGCCAAAAAGGATGGGTTTTTGCGGTGATACAGCAAAAAATTCGTAATTTTGTGCCAAAGTGTATCCAACATCGATTTTTGATTGACAGTCATGCAAAGAAGCGATTTTGAAATTATGGCGCCCGTGGGTTCGTGGGATTCGCTCACAGCAGCCTGGCAAGGTGGCGCCGATGCTATATATTTTGGGATTGAGGGACTGAACATGCGGAGCCGTTCGAGCGTGAATTTCTCCATCAGCGACCTTCACACCATAGCCGCATGGTGCCACGAGCACCATATCAAGAGTTACCTCACTGTGAACACCATCATCTATGAGGAAGACATTGAATATATGCACCGCATAGTGGATGCCGCCAAAGAGGCTCGGGTGAGCGCTATCATAGCCAGCGACATAGCCACCATTCTCTATGCACGCTCCATAGATGTGGAAGTGCACATTTCCACACAGGTGAATGTGAGCAACAGCGAAGCCATGCGCCACTATGCGCAGTGGGCGGATGTGCAAGTGCTGGCGCGCGAATTGAATATGGACCAAGTGAAGGCTGTGCATGAGGCCATTGTGAAAAATGATGTGCGCGGACCGCACGGGCAGCAAGTGCGCATCGAAATGTTTTGCCACGGCGCCCTGTGTATGGCTGTGAGCGGCAAATGCTACATGAGTCTGCACGAAGCCGGCTCCAGCGCCAATCGCGGCGCATGCCGACAAATTTGCCGTCGCTCCTACGTGGTGACCGACCGCGACACCGGCGACGAACTCGCCATCCAAAACCAATATATCATGAGTCCGAAAGACCTGAAAACCATCCACTTCCTCAATAAAATGATTGACGCCGGCGTGCGTGTGTTTAAGATTGAGGGCAGGGCACGCGGACCGGAATATGTGCGCACCGTGGTGGAATGCTACAATGAAGCCCTCCACGCCATTTTGGATGGCACCTACACCGAGGAGAAAATTCAGGCGTGGAACGAACGCCTGGCAAGGGTGTTTAACCGCGGATTTTGGGATGGCTACTACTTAGGGCAACGCCTCGGCGAATGGACCAGCAAATACGGATCCAGCGCCACCCGCGTGAAGGTGTATGCCGCCAAAGGCATTCGCTATTTCTCAAAATTGGGTGTGGCGGAATTTCAGATGGAAGCCGGCGAACTGCATGTGGGCGACGAAATCATCATCACCGGACCCACCACCGGCGCATTGCCCCTCACCTTGGAAGAAATCCGCGTGGACCTCAAACCCGTGGAAAAAACCAAAAAAGGCGAACGCTTCTCCATCAAAACCAACACCAAAATCCGCCCCAGCGACAAACTCTTCCTCTGGAAAGAAGTAAAAGAGTTGAAGAGTTAAAGAGACAAAGAAGTAAAAGAGACAAACGTCTTAACTTCTTTAACTTCTTAACTTCCTAACTTCCACAAACCAAAACCGTCCCTTTGCAATCAAAACATCAAGGCTATCAGATTACAATTGGATAATCAAGGCTGCGGCTCAGCAATGCTCGTGCAAGCACGGCACTGCGTTCGCCTTGCACTTGATTTCGGCGAATTGACAATCACGGCAGAGGTGGAAGCACGCCTCGAAGAACTCGGCTTTACGCCTGAAACACTCATCGACGCAATAGGTGAACACAAAAGCGATTGCAGCGGCAATCCCAGCATCTACTGCGGCACATACGGCAAGTACAGCGGTGAGAAAGGCATCTGCGGTCTGTGGATTGACCTCACCACGTTCTACGACTACGACGACTTTCTCAACTTCTGCTACGCAATCCACGCCGACGAGGAAGATCCGGAACTGATGTTCCAGGACTACGAGGCGTTCCCCAAGAAATGGTACGACGAATCGAGCTTCGACGAGGACAGCTTCGAGGCAGTAAGAGAATACAGCGACATGTGCGACAAGTATTCGCCGGACGCTGTGGACGCCTTCATCGACTGGG
>SFWW01000158.1 GCA_004559845.1 bacterium | reverse complement strand
TGCTAATTATTTGGTCGACGCGTCGGTGGCGATTGCTAAACGTGCTAAAATTTCGAATTTTATCATTGGACTCACGATAGTGGGCATTGGCACCAGTGCGCCTGAATTGTTTGTGTCGTTGCGTTCCACCATTATGGGCCATGGCGATATTGCTATGGGTAATGTGGTGGGTAGCAACATTACGAATATTTTGCTCATTTTGGGCATGGCGGCGGTGATTTGTCCGTTTGCCATTGAGCGGCAAACACATCGCTCCGACATTCCGTTTGGCATTTTTGCCGCAGTGTTGCTCACCTTGTTTGTAAACGATAGCTGGAATCCCGGCATTGAAGAGAATGTGCTTTCGCGCTTGGATGGTGCGGTGCTGCTCATCATTTTTATCACTTATATGGTGTACACGCTGTTTTTGAAGGCGCGCAATCCGCAGCAAGCCAAAGAAGATATGGACCAGGATGCGCAATCTTCGCTTGAGGGGAAGAAACCGGTGTGGCTGTGGATGATTGCCATAGTGTCGCTGGCGGCGCTGCTGTGTGGCGGTCAGCTGTTTCTCGACTCTGCCATTAGCCTTGCCAAGGCATGGGGTATGAGCGAAGCGGTGATTTCTATCACGATTGTGGCGGTGGGCACTTCGCTTCCCGAATTGGTGACCACAGTGATAGCTTCGGTGAAGAAAAATCCGCAGTTGGCTTTGGGCAACGTGTTGGGCAGCAATGTGTTCAACATTTTGATGATATTGGGCTTAACGTCGTCGATTCACCCCATTGCCGTAGCGAATATCAGCTATGTGGATTTTGCGGTGATGATAGGCGCTGCGGTGGGTACCTTTGTGGTGACCTACAGCTTTAAGAAAAAAACGTTTGACCGCGCCGAGGGCGTTATCTTTTTGCTTGCCTATGTGGGCTACACGGCATATTTGCTGATGAGATAAGGCGCAAAACTTGAAGAATAACTTAACAAATTTTACATCGATGAATATTGGAGACCGAATTCCCGAAGTGTTGGGCTTCGATGCCCAAGGCAATGAAGTGAAAGCCGGCGATTTTGCGGGCAAAAAATTAGTGATTTATTTCTATCCGAAAGACAATACACCCGGTTGCACCGCCGAGGCGTGCAGCTTGAGCGAAGGCTACGCCGAATTGCGCAAAAAGGGCTACGAGATAGTGGGTGTGAGTAAAGACAGCGCCGCATCTCACCAAAAGTTTGCCGAGAAATATGCGTTGCCCTTCACCCTGATTGCCGACACCGACTTACGGCTCAACCAAGCCTTTGGCGTGTGGCGCGAGAAGAAAATGGCGGGTCGCACCTATATGGGCACCGTGCGCACCACCTTTGTGGTGAATGAGCAGGGTGTGGTGGAGCATATCATCACCAAGGTGAACACCAAAGATGCCGCCAACCAAATTTTGGCACTTTAATTTTTAAAAAAAACGGGCAAAACTTTGCCCCCAATTGCTATTTGCCTATGCGCCTGAGCCAAACGATAGCCGCCGTGTGGATTGCACTTGCTTTTGCAATACCCGCATTTTCGCAACCAACCGACACCGAAGTGCGCATCTTCAATTCAAATGTGCGCTCGCTGAAAATTGCCCCGGTGGACAATGCTTACGGTGTGCCCATCATTAAGCTCAACAGCGACGAACAATTGAATGTGAACTTCGATGTGCTCACCTACGACGCCCACTATTTGCGCTATAGCATCCGGCACTGTAATGCCGATTGGCAACCGTCGCAACTGCTGGAGCACGAATATGTGAGCGGATTTAATCAAGCCGACATCACCGATTTCATCCAGAGCGAAGGCACTATGGCGCACTATTTTCACTACGATTTCACCTTTCCTAACGAGGAGATGCAAATTCTGAAATCGGGCAACTATCTGCTGAGCGTTTACGAGCAAGACGACCCCGAAACGGTGCTGTTTCAAACCCGCTTCAGCGTGTGCGAGCAAATGGTGGATGTGGCAGTGGGCATCACCACACGCACCGATGTGGACTACAACGATGCGCATCAGCAAGTGAGCATTGAGCTGGTGCATAAGCAAGGCGCCATCCGCAATCCCTACGAAGAACTCACCGCTGTGGTGAGCCAAAATTCGCGCACCGACAATGCCGTGACCATTACCCGCCCTATGATGGTGGCAGGCAACCACGTGGTGTATGACCACAACCCCGCACTCATTTTCAATGCCGGCAACGAATACCGACGCATGGAAACCGTGAATGTGAATTCGCTTAATATGAATGTGGGGAAAATTGATTTCTTTGAGCCCTACTACCACGCCTCGGTGAATGTGGACCAACCGCGCGCGCAATCGCAGTATCTCTACGACCAAACGCAATTCGGGCGTTTCACCATCAGAAATGCCGAAGCCCCCACCGGCAGCGACTATCAAGCCGACTACATCGTGACGCATTTCACCCTTGAGCCAAGCGAACTGTTGCCCAAGGGCAAAATATATCTGCAAGGCGAATTCACCCAAGGATTGCCACCAAGCGCCACCCTTATGCACTACGACGTGCAAAGCGGCACCTACACTTGCAATATGCTCCTCAAGCAGGGACACTACAATTATCAATACCCTCAGCCATAGAAGGCGATAAATACCAAACCATCAACGAATATGTGGTAAAAATCTACTACCACCCTATGGGTGAACGCTACGACCGCTTCATCGGCTATGCCACAGCCTACTCCGGGAGGTGAGCGGGTGTAGCCATGCTTTGCATTTGGGCAGGGTGATCTCGGCTAATGGAGGATGGCTAAAGTTTTTGCAAAAATGGCTTGGTGTGTGCAAAAGAATGAAAGAAAGCAACCCTACAATTCAATCATTGTAATGAATAAAATTATCAGCAAAGAGAGATTCTCTGAAAACGTAACCAAATTCGTGGTAGAAGCCCCTTTAATTGCTAAAGCACGCCGCGCAGGCCACTTTGTGATTGTGCGCTGTGGCGAAAAAGGCGAGCGTATTCCGCTCACCATTGCCGATAGCGATGTGAAAGCGGGCACCATCACTTTAGTGATTCAAGCTGTGGGCGATTCCACTCGCAAAATCTGCGCCCTTGAGCCGGGCGACTATCTTACCGACGTGGTAGGACCGCTGGGTCAAGCCACCACAATCAAAAACTATGGCACCGTGGTGTGCTGTGGCGGAGGCGTGGGTGTGGCACCCTTGTTGCCCATTGTGCGCGCATTGAAAGCCGCCGGCAATCGGGTGGTGAGTGTGCTTTGTGGCCGCACCAAAGAATTGATTATCCTTGAAAAAGAAATTCGCGAAAGTAGCGACGACGTGATTATCATGACCGACGACGGGTCTTACGGCAAAAAAGGCATCTCCACGGCAGGCGTAGAGGAAGTGATTCTGCGCGAAAAAGTGGACTATTGCGTAACCATCGGTCCAGCCATTATGATGAAATTTGTGTCGCTCCTCACCAAGAAATACAACATTCCCACCGAAGCATCGCTCAATGCCATTATGGTGGACGGCACCGGCATGTGTGGAGCTTGCCGCGTGACGGTGGGCGGACGCACCCGCTTCGTGTGTGTGGAAGGTCCGGAATTTAATGCACACGAAATTGATTTCGACGAATTGCTGATGCGCCTGCGCGGATAAATGCGCGCCAAGTGCACACCCTTCGTTATTTTTTATTCATTTCACAACCTACTCACCAATTCAGATCATTAATTCAAACAATGGACAATAACTACAACGAATCACGCCTGGAGCAATGGCGCGTGGAATTGCGCAATAGCCTTTCTCCGAAAGAGCGTGCCGGCATTGAACGCGTGGAAATGCCTCAACTCGATGCTGCCTACCGCATCACTTGTAATGAGGAAGTGAATCAAGGCATCACCGAAGAGCAAGCCGTGAGAGAAGCCTCGCGCTGCCTCGACTGCGCCAATCCGCAGTGCGTGACCGGATGCCCTGTGGGTATCAATATTCCCAAATTTATCAAAAACATAGAGCGCCGCCACTTTGCCGACGCTGCTGAAGCACTAAAAGAAACCAGCTCTCTACCGGCTGTGTGCGGTCGCGTGTGCCCGCAAGAAAAGCAGTGCGAGAGCAAGTGCATTCGCCTCAAGATGAAGCAACCCGCCGTGGCGATCGGCTATCTGGAACGCTTTGCAGCCGATTGGCAACGCAATTCAGGAACAGAAGAACACGTGGAAATGGCGCCTGCCAATGGCATCAAGGTGGCAGTGATTGGTAGCGGTCCGTCGGGACTATCATTTGCCGGCGATATGGCAAAAAATGGATTTGATGTTACCGTGTTTGAAGCCCTCCACGAAATAGGTGGCGTGCTCAAATACGGCATCCCCGAATTCCGCCTGCCCAATGCCGTGGTCGACCACGAAATTGATGGCCTACGCACAATGGGGGTAAAATTTGAGTCCGATATACTCGTGGGTCGCACCATTTCGTACGACGACCTCCATCAGATGGGATTCAAAGGCATCTTTGTGGGCTCCGGCGCCGGTTTTCCTCGATTTATGAACATCCCCGGCGAAAACCTCAACGGTGTGATGTCGAGCAACGAATACCTCACCCGCATCAATTTAATGCAAGCCGGGCGCGGAGGCGACACACCGGTGATTCAAGGCAACACCGTGGCTGTGATTGGCGGCGGCAATACCGCAATGGACTCCTCCCGCACTGCCCTTCGCATGGGTGCCAAACGCGTGATTTTGGTATATCGCCGTAGCGAAGAAGAAATGCCTGCGCGATTGGAAGAAATTGGTCACGCCAAAGAAGAAGGCGTGGAATTGCTCACCCTACACAACCCCGTGGAATATGTGGGCAATGAGAAAGGACGCGTGTGCGCCATGAAAGTGCAACGAATGGAACTTGGCGAACCCGACGAGTCAGGACGCCGCTCCCCTATTCCCGTGGAAGGTGCCATTGAAGAAATTCCGGTGGATGTGGTGATTGTGGCAGTAGGTGTGTCGCCCAATTCGCTCGTGCCACGCTCCATCGAAGGATTGGAAGTGAGCCGACGCGGCACCATAGTGGTGAACGACGAATCAATGCAATCCAACATTTCCGACCTCTATGCAGGTGGCGACATTGTGCGTGGTGGTGCCACCGTGATACTCGCCATGGGCGACGGACGAAAAGCCGCTCAAAACATGGCTCAGCAATTGCTCAAAAAATAACTTTATTCATTCTATCGCTATTCAAAGCCTACTGCCACCATGTGAAGCAGTGGGCTTTTTTT
>SFWW01000157.1 GCA_004559845.1 bacterium | reverse complement strand
GCTTTTTTGAGTCGCAATTTTTGGACGTAGGTAGAGGGCGTTTCGCCGGTGATTGAAGCCATTTTGCTACGCAGCTGTTTGGGGCTCATACATAGCGCCGAAGCGATGCTTTCGATATCCACCTCTCCACCTTGCATTTTTTCTTCGATGATAGCGTTGAATTTTTCGAGGAAGAGTCGTTCGGGTTCCGAGAAACGCACCTCGCTTTCAGAGCCTTGTGCGAGCGCCATACTAAATTTGCGGCGTAGCGCCTCACGCTGCTGAATAAGGTGATTCACGCGCAATTCCAGCTCCTCGCTGCTGAAGGGTTTGCCCATAAAATTGTCCACCCCGAGTTGGAGCGCCTTGATTTTTTCGGCATCATCCGATTTGGCAGTGAGGATAATCACCGGAATGTGGTTGAGCGCTTCGCTGGCTTGTAGGCGTTTGCAGAACGCATAGCCATCGCACACCGGCATCATCAAGTCGGTGACAATGAGGCTTGGCATAATCTCATTAGCCATCGCAAAACCCTCCTCGCCATTGGCAGCATAATGCACTTGGAAATGATTAGAGAGTTGCGAGCCGATGTAGTAAGAGATATCGGGGTCGTCTTCCACCACCAAAATGGAAGGTCTTTCGGCATTATTCTCAATTTGAGGCATAGTGTGGGGCGGAATCGCTTCATCGAGTTCGATGTCGAGTTCCATATCCATAGCACCGCCCGTGATGGCTTTGGCAGGCGATTTCAAATCCTGGTCAAGGGGCAAGAGGATGGTAAACACCGAACCCTTACCCTCCACGGAAGAAATACTGATTTCGCCCTTCATGCTATTCACAATTTGCTTCACCAAAGCCAAGCCCACTCCCGAGCCCACCTTATCGTGCACATTCGACGCCTGCTGAAAGGCATCAAAAATGTTCGGCAAATCCTCCTTAGGAATACCCCTGCCATTGTCAGCCACACGGATGCAGATATCGTGGCGTTTGGCTTCAGCCGAGATTGCCACAGTGCCATCTTGGTTTGTGAATTTGATGGCATTGCTAATGAGGTTGCTCAAAATTTTTTGTAAATAGTCGGGCACGAAATCCATTTCAATGGCTTGCTGTTTGGTGGCAAATTGGAGTTGGATACCCTTTTCATAGGCAGCATCATTAAATGTGCTCACCACCATACTGATGATGGGCACCACATCGCCGTGTCGCCAATCCGGGTTGCCGATTTCGGAATTCACCTTCGATATATCGAGCAATTGATTGATGAGTCGCAGCAATCCCTTGCCTTGGCGCAAAATCATAGCGTAGAGCGTTTCCGGCTTTTCTTCAGGCGCCAGATTACCCTTCATAAGGCGTTCGCTTGCCCCGAGAATCACCGTAAGCGGCGTGCGGAATTCGTGGGTGATATTGGTAAAAAACGAGGTGCGCGCTTGCTCCAATCGGTGAGCGATGAGGTGGGCACGGCTCTTATGCTTAAACATCACATAGAGCGTGACCGCCACCACGATAAGCAAGCACAAGCAAATGATAGTAGCCACGATGGCGATGCGAAACACCCGATTCGAACTTTCGACTTTGGCGTTTTGCGCTTGGAGCTCCTCATTTTTGAATTTGGCATTAAAGATATTGGATTGGCGCGCCAATTCTTCATTAAAAATGCTGTCGGCAAGTGCCGTGTGACGCTGCCAATGCTTCACCGCTTCGGCAGGATTGGAAGCGCTCAGTGCTTCAGCCATGCCCCGCTCGCAGCGACGCTCCAAATAGCGATTGCCGATGGCGGTGCAAATTTCAAGCGCCTTCGCATAATAGTTAACAGCCTCACTATCATTATGCTTCATGCGCATAATATCCGCCAATTGCGCATAGCAGATAGCCAACGAATTATTCTTCTTCGCCTCAGTGAGCACAGGCAAAGCCATCCGCAATTTAGTTTCGGCTTCATCGTAGCGTTTTAGCTCGTAGAGCGCGGCTGCCACTTGGCATTGGTGCACGGCAATTGGCACCGGTTCGCCCATTTTCGTGTCGTTTGTCAGTGCCTGATTGGCATAATTAAGGGCTTGCTTATAGTCCTTCAACTTCAGATACACCTCCGATGCCATTCCCAATTGAACCCCCAAGCGCGTGCTCGGTTTAGCGCCATGCACACTTTTTTGGAGTTGGATAGCCTTCAAGATGTATTTCTCCGCCGATTTGGCATCGTTCATCGTGAGATAGATGGCCGTGATGGTGTTCATATCGCTACCCATACGTTCTTTATCCCCGATTTTGGTATCAATTTCGAGCCCCTTTTGCATATACTCAATTGCCTTGGGCAAATTTCCCATGCGCTGAGCCGAGCAACCCAGGATGCTGTAGGTGTCGCTCTTGAGGTCGTTTTCCACGCCATCGAGCAGCGCTATAGCATTCAATGCCACTTTTTCCGCTTCTGCATATTGGTCGGCATAATAGAAATAGTTGCTCACCCCCATAAGAATGGTGGCATCGTGGAAGTCTTCATACTTCTTTTCGTTGAAAAACTCGGCTTCCACATATTCCTCCTCAATGAGCAATTTTTGCAATTGACGATCAATTTTTTGCTTTTGAGGGTTTTGCGCTTTGGTATACTGTAGATAGAGCGACTCGATGGAAGGAGCAGCATGCGCCCCGGAGAACGAAGCACAGCAGTAAACCAAGCAAAGCACAAGCCATTTCATCCACCCTGTGGGCGAAAAAAGGCGAAAAATATGTGAAAATTTGTTCAT
>SFWW01000003.1 GCA_004559845.1 bacterium | reverse complement strand
GCCTTATTTGCGCGCATCGGCTGCGATGCAAAAACGCGTAACCGAGAAAGAAAACATCGAAATTCTCTACAACACCAACACCGTGGGGCTCCGTGGCGACCAATTTGTGGAGGGTGCGCATTTGGTGCAATATAAGGGCACCGACCAAGAAAAAATGCTGGATATCGACATTGATGGTTTCTTCTTGGCTATCGGTCATAAGCCCAACACCGACTTCCTTGCCGGGCAGGTGGCGCTCAACGACCAAGGCTACATCGCTCTGCAAGGACCCACCACCGCTACCAATGTGGAAGGCGTGTTTGCCGCCGGCGACGTAGCCGACCCGCATTACCGCCAAGCCATCGTGGCAGCAGGCTCCGGCTGCCGAGCCGCCCTCGACGCCAAAGCCTACCTCGACACCCTCTAACCTTGACCTCGAATTTTTTCCCCATACCAATCTCGCAGATTTTCAGGATTTGCGGGATTGTTTTTATTTTATTACTTTTTTGCCGTTGTTGATGTAGATGGTGTAGTGGTTCACCAAGCCGCATCCTTTATCTCGCAGCGATTTGGTGTAGATATCATTTGCCATAAAAATGGCAGCCGACAGCACGATAGGCGTTTCGCCATCGGCATCTACGGTGGCATAGTTGAAATCCAAACGCCAAAATTTCCCGCAATTTGTGCGGTTCACAATACCGATGGCTGGCTCAATGCCTTCAGCCATCACACTCGTGGCACTCACCACCAGCCACAAACCCAAAAATAAACTCCTAAATCATCCCATCATATATTGTGTTTATTTGCTTTGTGGCTTGATGTTCCCTTCTTTGCTGTACTACTCCCATCTTGTAGCTTCTCGGCACGAAAGCCAGCCCAAGTGAAAGTGATTAGAATAAATACCAAGTTTCGCATTATATAAAAAATCAGTTAGAGTGTTAACAACCAAAATAATAATCAATTAAACTTAGAGAAACAAATAGAAACACACCCAAAAGAAGATAATAAATAACTCCGATACAACAAACAATATATCTTTTGTTCAGTTTTGAACGATTGTAGCAATTAATAATCGCTTGTCCTTTTTTGTCCTTACGATAATAGAAATATAATGCTATCATTGGCCACAAGCACCAAAAAGGAACACTAAAAGCAATTAATCCTCCTCTCCAATCTCCTTCTTCGTCATAACCGGGAGCCATTTTACTCCATACCCAAAGATATTTATCAACAATTTTCTTTATCGTCTTCATAAAATAAATATAAAGATTCAAAAATTCGCATCAACCCAATTATAAAGATGCTCTCCCCAAACTGCATCCCCATTGCGCGGAATATGCACTGCCTTTGTGACGCCGGCTACCGCAAAAGGGGCAACAAAAGCAAATACCAAAAGAGCTATAAGTTTGTTACAGTCATAATTTTTCATCCTTTAAAATTTTGGTTTAGATTTATTCGCTCCAAAATTAGCCACATTTTTCGAAATACCAACAATAACGCTGTAACAATTTGCAATGTTAAATATCGAAATATCGTTTTTTATATCAATCTGTTAATTAATCGGTTATTTGGTGTGGGGGTTGTGGGAGTGGAGGAGGGAGTTGAAATCGAGGTCGGCTTTTATTTTTTTGAGAATGGAAGTCACCACATTGTAGATTTCTCCGTTCAGGGTGTAGTCGGCTTTTGCTATAAAGTCCACTCGCTGTTGCTCGATGAGTTTTTGTGCTTTTTCTTTGCAGGATTCGTCGGCATAGACCGCCACGGAGTGACCGCCATAGTTGCGTATGAGCGTCATGCTGGGCACGTCGGTAAATCCGTCGCCAAAGTACACCATGTGTTCGTATTTCACGGGTAGTGCTTCAGAGGGCATATATTCGTTCACCTTCATATTATCGCTCATTTCTTTAATGCCTCGAGCTATTTTGAAAATGAATTGAGTTTTGGCGATAGAGTCCACTGCTTGCCCCGGCCAATATGCCACGCCATCCACATCGTAGAGATAGGTGCTACTATAGATGGCTTCAAATTCGTGGTAAATGGGAGTGCCTTCAATCATTTCTCGCAGCCCCGACGAATTGATGTAGTGCTTCACATCGAGCCCCAGCGCATCGCCCACCTTGTTGATTTCGGTAAACCATTGTTCCACGCCGGGGAAGAGTTTCACCATAGAGCCGAATTTTTTAAAACTTTTTCGCTTGAGCGAAATGCCATCGGCACGCGCTTCATTGAGCATGGTGTACATGTAGGTGAGAATGTGGTTGGCATCATTTTTCTCAGCGAGTTTGTTGCATTTTTTCCAGAATTGGTCAATGTCGTCGCCGATGGCTTGAATAAAGCCGAATTCTTGCATATTGCCCGGTGCGAGCGTGCCATCAAAATCGTAGATGAGTGCTATTTGAGGTCGATTGTCAGTAGTCATAGTGTGGTTATTTTTTGCAAATATAATCTTTTTTTTTCAAGTCAACAAGTAGGCTATTTTTGATCGGGAATGCCAAATTGAAGGTTAGCCGGGGAGGCTCACACGGGTTATTGTTAAGATTGGGCGGCGATGGCTTGTGCTTTGGCTCTTGCGGGTTTTCCTGTTTCGGTGTATGGCACTTGGTGGATGTGATAAATGTGGCGCGGTTGGTGGTATTTGGGCAAAAAGCGTTGGCAAATTTGTGCCACTTCATCGGTGTTGTGCGCTTCAGTGAGCAGTGTGAGCGCTTCTCCCAGAATGGGGTCGTGCTTTTTGGTAATGATAAATGGTGCAGTCATGTGGGGCTTGAGCGCTTGTTCCACCTCCTCGATTTGGATTTTGATACCCCCGCTGCACACCACATTGTCGATGCGGCCGAGTATGCGAAAGCCATTGTCACTGAGTTCAGCGCAGTCGTTGGTCACGAGTTGCTGTTCGCACACCATAGGAGCGTCAATCACCAAGCATCCGCGGCTGTCGAGGCTCACCCTCACGCCGGAAAAAGGCGTGTACCACCGACTTGCCTCATTGCCATTGAGGCGACGGAGGGCAATGTGCGAGAGGGTTTCTGTCATGCCATAGGTGCTCCACACCGCACCCGGAAAATCTTTCAATTCTTGTTCCAAATCGGGGAGAATGGCGCCTCCGCCAATAATAAGATGCTTAATGGCGCGGAGTTTTTCGCGCTCGGCAGCCACTTTTAGCGAGTTCGCCACCTGCATTGGCACCATAGCGGCAAAATCGATGGGCGCATCCACCTGTGCCAACGGATGCCCCGAAGGTTCCACTCTGATGAGATTTAGTCCGCAGGTGATGGCTCTCACCACCATCATTTTACCGGCGATATAGTCGAGCGGCAAGCACAGCAAGGCAGCGTCGCCCCGGCGGAGCCCCAAGAAATGGCAAGTGATGCGAGCGCTTGCCTCCATGCGTCGCTTTTCCACCATAAGGGGTTTTGGAGCGCCTGTAGAGCCGCTGGTGTGCACCACCACGCAAGGGTCATCGTTATGCCATTCGGCTACGAATGCTTCGAAATCCATAGGCTATCGTTTTTGATTTCCAAAGGCATAGGGATATTGTCGGTAAACAGCATCCCGGTGCCCAAGCCTTGCGGCATAGTGATATGAGGACCGTAGGCATAGGCAGCGAGTTGGGCAATGGCATTGAGTCCGATATTACTTTCCAGCGCACTGGTAATCCAACTGCCGATGCCCCGCTCCCGTGCCAAATCAATCCATTGCAGCGTACCCGCAATGCCCCCGTGGAGCGAAGGTTTGAGAATGATGTATTGCGGCTTGATGGTATTGAGCAACCGAATTTTTTCATCCCTTGTGTTCACCCCAATGAGTTCCTCATCCAAGGCGATAGGTAGCGGCGACACCCGGCAAAGGTGCGCCATCTCATCCCACTGATGTGCCATAATGGGCTGCTCAATGCTGTGGATGTGGTAGGCTGCCAAAGCAGAAAGTCTGTCAAGCGCCACCTCCGGCGAAAACCCACCATTAGCATCCACTCGAAGTTCCACTTCTTCAGGGCCGAAGTGGCGACGTATGTGCTGAATCAAATCGAGTTCTTTGGCAAAATCGATAGCACCGATTTTGAGTTTCACACAGCGAAAGCCGAGCGCCAATTTTTCCTTCAAACGCTGAAGCATTTCCTCGTGTGAGCCCATCCACACCAATCCATTAATAGGGATGCCCTCCTGTGCACGAGAGAACGGCGTGTCGAAAATCAAGCCCTCTGGATGGCGCAAACTCGCAAGAGCCGTTTCCAAGCCAAACAGCATCGACGGGAAAGGCGACAAATCTTCGTAAGGGATGCTCCCCGAAGTCTCCACCCGGCGGCAGAAATTGCGCAGCACCGCCTCGTAGTGAGGGATATCGTCGCAACTCAACTGCGGCAGCGGTGCACACTCACCCACACCGGTGCGCGTGCCCTCCGAGGCATATATCAGCCAAATGTGGCGCGTGGTGTAGATGCCCCGCGAAGTGCCCGCCGGCTGCTTGAAATGCAGTGTTTTTTCTTCGATTCTGATATTCATTGCCTTACGGCATTTTAGGATATTTTTGGAAATCCGGTTTACGCTTTTCGAGGAACGCCTTGCCGCCTTCTTGCGCCTCATCGAGGAAATAATAGAGCATAGTGGCATCGCCTGCAAGTTCTTGGATACCCGCTTGCCCGTCGAGTTCGGCATTGAGTCCGGCCTTAATCATACGCAGCGCCAAAGGCGAGCGCTCCATCATGGTTTCTGCCCATTCCACACAGGTGTCTTCGAGTTGGTCGAAAGGCACCACTTTGTTGACCATACCCATTTGCTCCGCTTCACGGGCAGAATATTGTCGGCAGAGAAACCAAATTTCGCGTGCTTTTTTTTGTCCCACGATGCGTGCCAAATAGGAAGAACCGAAACCGGCATCGAAAGAGCCCACCTTAGGACCGGTTTGTCCGAAGATGGCATTTTCGGAGGCAATGGTCAGGTCGCACACCAAGTGGAGCACATGGCCGCCGCCAATGGCGTATCCATTCACCATGGCAATCACCGGCTTAGGCAAACGGCGGATTTGCATCTGCACATCAAGCACATTCAGCCGAGGCACGCCATCGGAGCCTACATATCCGCCACGACCTTTCACATTCATATCGCCACCGCTGCAAAAAGCCTTGTCGCCGGCACCGGTAAGAATCACCACGCTAATGCGGCTCGCTTCGCGGCAGAAAGCAAAAGCTTGACTCATTTCGGTGGTGGTGCAAGGGGTGAAAGCATTGCGATAGCGCGGACGATTGATGGTGATTTTGGCAATGCCATTGTATTCTTCAAACAGGATTTCCTTAAAATCGAAACCCTCGATTTTTTTCCAGATTCTCATAATTTAAAAGAAGTATAAATTTTTTCAAATTCTTGTTTATCGATTTCAGGGTCAGTGAACACCTCCACCACAAGAGTAGTGTCAGCGCAAGAAAGGCGTTTGATGCCATTTTCCAGTTCTTGCATATTGTGTACCGCCACATAATCCACGCCATTCTGTTTGCAAATGTGTTCTGCAGAGGCATTGTGTAGCCCCACAGCAAAAGGATTAGCATCAAACCCTTCAACTTGTCGGAAAATGCCGCCTTCTCCATTATTAAGCAGCAAGATGCTCAAATTGGGCGTCGGATTATTGTTCCACAGCGCATTGCTATCGTAGAAAAACGACAAATCGCCGGTGACCAGCACCACTTTTTCGTTTATGTCAGTTGCTAAGGCAAATCCAACCGCCGTCGACACGCTGCCTTCAATGCCATTGATACCACGGTTGCACCACACCTGTCGGCGAGCCAGAAGGTTAGCAAGTCGGATGGCACTGCTATTGGCATAAAGGGCGTGGGGTGCATAATCCAACATATAGAATTGCTGTTCAAATGCTTTTACAGCGGCAGCTTGCGAATAATTTGGGCTGTAGTGGATGATATATTCATCGGAAGCGCTCAGCGCTTTTTGCCATAAGCGCAAGAAGGAAATAGCGGAATGAGGAGTTTGGGGATTTCGCATTTGGTAGGTCACCTCCACGAAATTGCAAAATGATTTTAATTCGCAGCAGAGCACTCCTGCCAGGTTTTGGTAGGTGTCAGATATTTCTTCATTCAAGCTGATTCTCCAAGTGACTTTAGCCTTTTTCAGGAAATTTTTCAGGCGTTTGCTAACGATTTCGCCACCCATGTGCAGCACCAGGTCGGGCACATATTTATGCTCCTTACCTTCAATGGCATTCAGCACCAAATCCACAGAGCAGATTTCGGAATAGGCACCTAATGCTTCGTTGATGATAACCGCCCTTTCGTTGAGCAATTCCAGCGACTCAAAAATATCGTTCAACGTATGTTCGTCGGTTTGCCCAATGACAATCATGGGTCGTTTGGCTTTGAAAAACTCCTCCATGAAAGGTTCGGTATTGCACAATTCTTTTTCGTAGAATTGAATTTTCCTTTCCTGAGGCAATTTTTTTACCGTGTAATCGAAAAGCGGTTCGCTCAGCGGCACATTGATGTGCACACTCGGGCGATATGGCTTCTTCGCCTCAATGAGCGCCTCATTCACCAAGCGATTCACGTGCCAGCGTTCTTCATCGGAGTGCGGCTCCGGAATGTTGATGCATTTTCCCACGAAATTGCCCAAAGCGCCGGGTTGCGGCATGGTTTGCCCTGTGTTTTGCCCAATCCATGCAGCGGGTCGGTCGGCAGAAATCACGATGATGCCTTGGTGCTGATAGGAGGCTTCTGCCACAGCCGGTGCCGTGTTGAGCAAGGCAGTGCCTGATGTGACACACACCACCACCGGGCGATGAGAGGCTTGCGCCATGCCCAAAGCCACGAAAGCGGCGCTACGCTCGTCGGTTACCGGATAGCAATTGATTTTTGGACACTCCGCCAAATTGTGGATGATGGCGGCATTACGCGAGCCCGGGCACACCACTGCGTCGGTGATGCCGTGACTCACTAATAGTGCGGTGAGGATATTGATATTTTCTTTATTGCTATACATTTTTCATAAATCACTTTGTGGGTTAAAGCATCGGAGCATGGTAAGCATCTTGGCTTCCGTTTCTTCCCATTCCATCTGCTCAATGCTGTCGCTAATGAGGCCACCCCCGGCATAGAGCGCGCAAGAGCGTCCGGAAATCTGCATACAGCGCAGCGATACATAGAGGTCGGAACAGCCATCCATGTTGAGCGGGCCCATAAACCCGCTGTAGTAGGAACGTGCTGCCGGTTCGTGCTCACAGATAAAGGCGCGTGTGGCATCTTTGGGAATACCGCACACGGCAGGCGTAGGGTAGAGCTCATTCAGCAAATCGCCCACATGCGCCACATCGTTGAGCTCAAATGAAAATTCGCTTTTGAGATGCACCAAAGCCCCGGCATGTGCCGTCATCGGACCGCGCAAATCCACATGGTGAGCATATTGGTAAAGGCATTTGCTAATATAGGTTGACACCAACCGCTGCTCACGGATGTTTTTCACGCTCCATCCCTGTGCTTCTTTGTCGGCTTTCATCGTGCCCGCCAGCGCCATGGTGCGCCACATTTCGCCCCGCTGCTGAAGCAGAATTTCCGGTGTAGCCATCAGCCATGTGCCGCAAGGCTCGGCACTCACCAGCACCACCATTTGCTGCGGATACAAAGCGCAAGCACGGTTGAACATTCTTATCGGATTGACTTCCGACTCCGTTTTTACCACCAGCTTACGCGCCAGCACCACCTTGCGAAAAGAGCCATCTGAGAGGCGTTGGTGGAAGGCAGAAAACGCATTTGCATAAGCCAATCGGCTAACCGACGCGTGATGACATATTTCGTAGCATAAAGGTTCGCCATTGTCCTCATCGGGCACAAACACACGCACATCTTCCGGCTCAATCAAGAGCAAAGGCGATTGAGAAGATGGAATGAAAGGCGCAATCACAAAGCCGCTTCGGGAGTTGAGGTCGCAACAATCAGTCGGCACAGCGATTTTGGATGCACTGATGCGTGTGGCGAAGTGCTCGCCCGGGAGTCGGTAAATGGCGAAAGGCTTCATTTATCGTGGATACTGTATTGATAGTTTGTTACTCTGCCTGTGAAGCACAAAGTGCCTTCTTCATCGAAAATGTCAACATTCCACACGTGAGTGTGCTTCCCCTTATGTAGGATTTTAGCCACAGCTTTAATGGTGGAACCGATAGGCACAGTATGCAAGTGGTCGCCCGTTACATGAAGCCCCATCGGCATGTGATCTTCATCTAAAGTGATACTACCAATTCCTGCAAGATTTTCTGCCACTGCCAACGACGTGCCGCCATTAAGGTAGCCGAAAGGCTGACCTACGGCTTGCGTTACTTTAAGGGTGCATACTGCTTCGTTAGGGTCCGGGGTGCTGACAAGTTGCATACCTAATGTGGTAGCGAGGAACTCCGTCTTGTCAGCCATTGCAATAAATTTATCCAAATTCATAATAGTCGCAAATTTTTCCTTTTGAAAAACTTACAAAAATACGAAAAATTATTTGTTTGCGGTTTGAAATAAAGTCACTATTTTGCGTTGTTTTCAAAATAAAGGAAAAACGTGGCAAAAACTGCACATAAAGGCAGAGTGATGTGCAAAAGGATTGTCGGATGAAAGGCGATGGCACCAAGCCTATGTGCCACCGCCTGAAGAATAATGATAAATGCTTTAGAATTGGCGTGCCACACTAAGGATTACTTCGCTGAGCGTGGGGTGACCGTGAATGCTCGAAGAGAGGGCATCGACTGAGGCTCCCGCATTCATCGCCATCACCACCTCTTGGATGAGGTCGGCAGCATGAGCGCCACAAATGTGGCAACCCACAATTTGGCGCGAAGCATTGTCGACAATCATTTTCACCAATCCATCGGTTTCGCCCATGGCAAGCGCTTTGCCGTTGGCACGGAAGAAACCTTTCTTCACGCTCACATCCAAATCTTGCGCCTTGCACTGCTCCTCAGTGAGCCCCACCATTGCCATTTCCGGCGAGGTGAACACCGCACTTGGCACAATGCTAAGGATTGTGGCATCGGGCACGCCTTCAATGGCGTGGAGTGCCCGCATACCCTGCGCGGATGCAGCGTGAGCCAACATACACAAGCCGTTGACATCGCCGATGGCGTATACACCCGGCACCGAAGTTTGCATATTTTCATCCACTTCAATGCCGCGACTGTTCACCTTTATGCCAATGGCTTCAGCGCCGGCAGGTATCACGGGACGGCGTCCCACAGCCATTAGCACGGCTTCACACGCAATGGTGCATGCTTTGCCTTTCGCTTCGTAGGTCACCTCGTAGGCATCGCCGCATTTGGCAATGGCTTTCACGGCAGCCCCCACTTTAATGTCCACGCCGCGCTTACTCATAGCAGTGCGTAAGCGTTTAGCCACATCTTTGTCGAAAGGCGGAAGAATTTCTTTGCAGAATTCCACCACAGTTACTTCCACACCAAAACTGCTGAAAATGCCGGCAAATTCCATACCAATCACGCCGCCTCCAATCACACAAAGGCTTTTTGGCAGCGAGGTGAGCGAGAGCAATTGGTCGCTGTTGTAAGCATACTCAGCGCCTTCAATGGGAAGCGCTTTGGGGGCGGAGCCGGTGGCAATCACCAAATGGCGGCCTTCCAATTTTTCGTTTCCCACTTCCACGGTGTGTGCATCCACAATTGATGCTTCTCCGTGGAAAATGCTCACTTGCGGATGATTAAGCAGCAAGGCAATGCCATCGCGCAATTGGCTCACTACGGCATCTTTGCGTTCCACCGCGCGGGCATAGTTCACACACATACCTTCGATGGTTACGCCAAAGGATTCGGCACTTTTCAGCAAGTGAACCACTTCGGCATTGCGGCACAGCGCTTTGGTGGGTATACAGCCGCGATTCAGGCAGGTGCCACCCAGGTGGTCACGCTCGGCGATAGCCACCTTCAAGCCATGCTGAGCAGCCTCGGCAGCCATTTCGTAGCCGCCGGGTCCTGCTCCTATGATAATGATATCGAACATACGACTTTCGTGTTTAGAGTTCATCGGTGGCGCAAAGTTCATCCCAAGTCACGATTTGCTTCAGCGCAGCCTTGGTGTCGTCGAGTCGTCGCACCGGCGTAGAGTGGGGTGCGGTTTTCACCAAATCGGGATTCTCTTTCGCTTCCTGTGCAATCTTTTTCATCACGGCAATAAAGCCATCGAGGGTTTCCTTGCTTTCATTTTCGGTGGGCTCAATCATCAAAGCCTGATGGAAAAGGAGCGGGAAATAGATGGTGGGAGCGTGGTAGCCATAGTCGAGCAAGCGTTTAGCCACATCCAAGGTAGTGACGCCGGTGCTCTTATCTTTCAATCCATCGAACACAAACTCATGTTTGCACACGCCTTCAATAGGCAGTTCGTAGCAGTCTTTGAGCGATTCTTTGATATAGTTGGCATTGAGTGTGGCAAGAGGTCCCACCCATTTCAGATTGTCGCTACCGAGGGTCACGATATAGGTGAGGGCACGCATCATTACGCCGAAATTGCCCAAGAAGCCGCTGATGCTGCCAAGCGACTGCTCGCCCATCTCAATCTTGTAGTCCACCATACCGTCGTCGTCGAAGTCGCAGGTTACGCGCGGATTGGGCAAAAATTGCTCCAGTCCTTCGCGCACGCCGATAGGGCCGCTACCCGGACCGCCTCCACCGTGAGGCGTGGAGAAGGTTTTGTGCAGATTGATGTGCATCACATCGAAGCCGATGTCGCCCGGTCGGCATTTGCCCAGCATCGGGTTGAGGTTAGCGCCGTCGTAATACATCAATCCACCGCAATCGTGCACCAATTGTGCGATTTCGGCAATATTGTTTTCAAACAAGCCCAGCGTGTTGGGGTTGGTCATCATCATTCCGGCGATGGTGTCGTCGAGCAGTGGTTTTAAATCATCCACATCCACGCGTCCATCGGGTTTGCTCTTCACTTCCACCACATCGAGCCCGCACACGGCAGCGCTGGCAGGGTTGGTGCCGTGAGCGCTATCGGGCACAATGATTTTGGTGCGCTTGGCATCGCCGCGGCTTTCGTGATAGCGACGAATCACCATCAATCCGGTGAGTTCGCCGTGTGCACCGGCAAACGGATTAAGCGTGAATTCGCTCATTCCGGCAATCTCCGACAGGCTGCGTTGCAAATGATAGTACACCGCCAAAGCACCCTGCACGGTTTCCACATTTTGCAGTGGGTGCAAGCCGGTGAATTGTGGAAGAGCCGCCATTTCATCGTTGATTTTCGGATTATACTTCATGGTGCACGAGCCCAAGGGATAGAATCCGGTGTCCACGCCGAAATTATTGTTGCTCATATTGGTGTAGTGACGCACCACAGAGAGTTCGTCCACTTCAGGCAGCGCAGGCGCTTTCTCGCGCAGCAAGTGTGCAGGCAGCGCCGAAGAGGAATATTCACTCAGTTCGTTTTTGGGAAGGGAATAGCCCTTACGCCCCGGTTTCGATAACTCAAAAATGAGCGTTCCGTAGTAGGTATTATTCATTGTTGTTGTCTCCTTCCGTGAAAGCTTTACAAGTTAATATTACTTCGTCGAGGTCATCTTTGCTAATGGTTTCGGTCACGCAAAGCAGCAAAGTGTGTTCAGCAATCTTCAAGCCAAATTGCACACCGCTATAGTCGAGCAGCACATTTTGCAATTCATCGATATCGCCGTCGAAATTGATGGCAAATTCATTGAGGAAGGGTTGGTCGGGATGGGAGAGGCTAAAGCCCTTCAGTTCGCAAAGTTTTTCTGCCAGATAGTGAGAGCCGCTGTAGCCCAGTTCGTTCACCTCTTTCAATCCCTCTTTACCCATAAGCGCCATATACACGGTCACATAGAGTGCCATCAGGCTCTCGTTGGAGCAAATGTTGCTGGTAGCTTTTTCGCGACGGATATGCTGTTCGCGAGCTTGCAAAGTGAGCACGAAAGTGCGTTTACCATCCAAGTCGGTGGTAGCGCCCACAATGCGACCCGGCATTTTGCGAATCAGTTTTTTATTGGTGCACAAAAAGCCCACATACGGGCCACCGAAATTCATCGGTATGCCCAGGCTTTGTCCATCGCCCACGGCGATGTCGGCACCCCATTCACCCGGGCTCTTCAGCACGCCGAGGGTGGAAGCCACGCAGTTCATAATCAAGAGCGACTTGTGTGCGTGGCAGAAGTCTGCCCATTCGGAGTAGTCTTCCACAATGCCGTAGAAGTTAGGTGCAGCCACAATCACGCCTGCCACATCGTCGGCCGCCACTTTAGCCTCAAAATCAGCCTTATCGGTGATGCCATTGGTTTCGGCAATGGTGTCGAGCACCACGCCATTGAATTTGGCGTAGGTTTCCACCACGCGACGCACGATAGGATTCACCGTGGCAGAGATGAGCACCTTATTGCGCTTTTTGGCGGCAGCCACAGCCATCATCATCGCTTCGGCAGTGGCAGTGCAGCCATCGTACATCGATGCGTTCGACACTTCCATACCGGTAAGCATTGCCATCATACTCTGATATTCAAAGATGTATTGCAGCGTGCCCTGCGAAATTTCGGCTTGGTAGGGCGTGTAGGAGGTAAGAAATTCGCTTCTGCCCACGATATTGTTCACCACCGAAGGCGAATAGTGGTCGTAGCAACCTGCGCCGATAAGGCACTTCAGCGTTTCGTTGCCATTGGCAAGATTGTTGAAGAACTTTCGAATTTCTATTTCGCTCAATCCTTCAGGCAATCCATATTCTTTTTTCAATACCAATTCCTCCGGGATATCCTTATACAAATCGTCGATTGATTGCTCTCCGCAGGTGTGGAGCATAGCGCGAATATCATCGGGGGTATGAGGAAAAAATTTATAACTCATAACAAGATGTTTTATAAGATAATAGAGGGTGCTTCCCTAATGGAGCAACGGCACCCTCAAATGGTGTGATGATGCTTAAAAAGGAGTGGAATTATTCCCCAATAAGAGCTTTATAGGCGGCAGCGTCCATCAGATTGTCGAGTTCAGAGGAATCGCTCAATTCCACCTTCATAATCCAGTTGGCGTAGGGGTCTTGGTTCACCAATCCGGGTTCATCTTCCAGTGCTTCGTTCACTTCCAGCACGGTACCGCTCACGGGCGAGAACAGGTCGCTGGCAGCCTTCACACTTTCCACAGCGCCGAATTCTTCGCCGGCAGTCACTTCGTCGTCCACTTCAGGCATATCCACATACACCACATTGCCCAATTCGTGTTGAGCATGGTCGGTGATACCCACATATCCCACGTTTCCTTCCACTTTCACATATTCATGTGATTCACTGTAATAGTAGCCTTCAATAATTTTACTCATGTCGTTTCTTATTAAGCCGTTAGCCGTTAGCTTTTAGCCTTTAGCCTTTAGCTTTTAGCCTTTAGCCTTTAGCTTTTAGCCTTTAGCCTTTAGCTTTTGGTCTTTAGCTTTTAGCATTGGATAACTCTAACGTCTATCGGCAATGTTAATACAATATTTAATTTTTTTTTGATTCAATTCTTTGATTATTCACCTTCTTTTAGCTTAAGCCGATATGCACTTAGCATCTTTTGGATTTCTTGCAGTTCAGAGATAAGAGCTTCTGCACTTTCTTGGCTAAGATATCCAAGGCTCGCTGCTAATAGAAGTTCCGTTTCCACTTCGCAAGCCGAACCTTCTGAATATCGTAGGAAATTTGCAAAATCGGTAGCACTGATTCTTCCACATCCTTCAGCTATGTTGATAGGAATTGATGTGACTGCACGACGAATTTGGGATTGGAGACCAAATTTTTCTTCCTTTGGAAAATTTTGTGTAATGAGGTATATTTCCTTGGAAATGTTCATGCCTCGTTTCCAAATCTCCAAATTTCGAAAATTTCGCATAATAGATTTTTATCAAATTTTACAATATATTTCTCAATCTCCAAAAGCCCAAATGGCTAAAAACCTAATAGCCCAAAATAGCAAACGAAAGCTAACGGCTAACGGCTAACGGCTCCAATTATTTTTTATACGATTTTTTGTAGAATTTCTTTTTCACGATGGTGGCAGGGAACACCTTTTTGCGGATTTTTACGCACAGTTCGTCGCCCAAATTGCCCACGGCGCGGTCCACCAAAGCAAAAGCCAAACTCTTTCCTTCCACCGAAATGCCGCGATAGCCGGTAGTGATGTAGCCCACCACCTTGTCGTCTTTCAGCACCTCATAGCCGTGGCGTGCAATGGCTTTGTCGTGGAGTTCAAGACCCACCAACTTCTTCGGGCTCCCTTCCGCCTTCTGCTTAGCGCAAGCCTCTTGGCCAATGAACCCGCCCGGTTTGTCGAGTTTCACAAACATACCGAGCGTGGCTTCAATCGGCGAAATTTCCGCACTCAGTTCATCGCCATAGAGCGGCAATCCCACTTCAAAGCGAAGCGTGTCGCGGCAGCCCAATCCGCAGGGTTGCACCCCGGCGTCAATGAGTAAATCCCACATCTTATTAATAGCAGCGTGGCCGGCATAGATTTCAAATCCATCTTCTCCGGTGTAGCCGGTGCGGCTCACGATAATGGTTTCGCCATCGTAGGAGAATGTTTCAAAGGTGTAGAACACCAAATTGGAGGCATCAATGCCAAGCACCTTCTTCAGCACGTTTTCGCTATCCGGCCCTTGCACAGCGAGCTGACCGTAGATATCGCTTTGGTGGTCCACCTTCACGTCGAAATTCTTAGCGTGCTCTTCAATCCACGCCACATCCTTGTCGATGTTGGCAGCATTAATCACCAAGAAGAAATGGTTGTCGCCCATTTTGTACACCAGCAAATCGTCGACGGTGCCACCGTTTTCGTAGAGCATCATCCCGTAGTAGATTTTACCCACAGGCGCATCGGTGATGTCGTTGGTGAAGATATAATTCACGAATTTCTCGGCTTCGGCACCCGTGATGTCTACTTCGCCCATGTGCGAAACGTCGAACACGCCCACATTTTGGCGTACGGCATTGTGCTCCTCCACGATGCCCTTATACTGGATAGGCATGTGGAAACCGCCAAACGGACTCATTAATGCACCCAAAGCCACGTGCTTTTCGTGCAGACAAGTTAGTTTCATTTCTTCGCTCATAATAGTTGTTTTTTTTAAGATATGATTGTGTGAATAAGTTGTTCGGTAGTGAGGTTAGCAATCACCTCGCCGGCATTCAACCCTTTTAGGGCTTCGACAATGGCATCTTCGGTGTAGGGTACCCCCTTCAGCGCGTTGATTACGCACTCATCGATGCTGCCCACCAAGAAAAAGTCGCCCGCAATGTTTAAATCTTTAATCACATTATGGTCCAGCGAAATGCTGATTTGAAATTCGCCCACCCCCTCAATACGCTTGCGAATCACCTTCGAGCATCGAGGATTATTGCCATAAATAAATTCGGGCGTGAGATAGGTTTGCGTAATGGCTTCAATTTCTTTGATGTCGGCATCAGAGAGCAAGATTTCGCCATCGCAAAGTTCTTGCTTCACAAAAGCCTTAAATTGCTCAATATCCATTTTTCCCGCCAAGTGTTCGCTCAGGGTGGTGATACGGCTCTTCACGCTCTTCACCCCCTTCGAAGCCAATTTCTCCGGCGAGGGCGTGATAGCGCCCTGCATGTGCGCCATGTCGGTGTCGAAAAGCATAGTGCCATGCACGATGCTGCGCCCCGGCAGGTGGTAGAAAGCATTGCCGCTCACCTTCAGACCGTCAATCAAAATATCGTTGCGTCCATTGTCGGAGGCATTCAGTCCTAATTTTCGAAGCACATCCACCACGGCATGCGTGTAGCGCCGATAGGTGAACTCCACATTATCGCTGCGCGTGATATAGCTCATCATAATGTTGCTCATATCGGCAAACACACAACCGCCACCGCTCTTTCGCCGATAGGTGGCAATGCCATGCTCCCGGCAATAGGGAATGTTTACTTCATTTTCAATCAATTGGTTACGACCGAAAATCACCGTAGGGCTCACTTGCCACATAAAAAAGATGTCGTCATCGTCAATTATGCGCGCCGCATACTCTTCCATCGCCAAATAAAAAGGCAAAATGCGAGTTTCGGATATAGGGAGCTGTAAGTACTTCACTGTATAGTATATATCGTAGTTTCAAGATGTTTTTTAACGAAAGGTGGTTATGCAAGTAAAAGCATTTTCAAAGTTAGGCATTTTATTTCAAATATCGCACCATCTTCGCATCTTTTTTTGCAACCGCTTATGAATTGTAAGGAAGAATAAACCGTCTGCGCCGAAAAATAATTGTGTCGGAATCGTGTGTGGATGGCTCTCAGCAGAATTTGAATGAAAGAGCCGTGTTTGGCATAATAAAAAATGTATTAATTTTCGATTTAATGCTTAAAATATTTTAAAGGTTTTGCAAGATGGATTTTTATTTTTAAATTTGGGGGATTAAAAATCATTCATGAACATCATCAATATGGAAAAAGAGAATCTTGTAATCCCCGCGGAGTTTGCCGATATTTGTCCCATCTCCGATAAGGACTTTCATAATGAAATGTCGATTTTGGTAGAAAAACCAATGTTTCAACAAGTGGTGAAATTTGTGATGCCCGACGACAAGTTTTCCGACGTTCGCGCCCTTCTCCTCTCGCTCAATTCCAAACTGGAATTTCAGCAAAAAGTGATGGCGCCCTTAGTGGCAGGCATCCTTGCCAAAACCAGCGACGGGCTCACCCACAGCGGAATGGAAAATTTGGATGCCGACACCCCCTATCTGCACATCACCAATCACCGCGACATCGTGCTCGACTCTGCACAGCTCAGCTATTTGTTAGCCAGCCAAGGTTTAGACACTGTGGAAATAGCCATCGGCAACAATTTGCTCATCTTTGAGTGGATTACCAAATTGGTACGCCTGAATAAGAGCTTTATCGTGAAGCGCAATTTGGGACGCTTACAAACCCTTGCCGCCGCCATCCAGCTCTCGCGCTACATTCATTTTGCCATCAAAGAAAAGCATTCCTCGGTGTGGCTTGCACAGCGCGAAGGTCGCTGCAAAGATAGCAACGACCGCACGCAAGAAAGCCTCCTGAAAATGCTCACCTACGGCAACCGCGACGTGTCGATGCTTGAAAGCCTCAAAGAACTCAACATCGCCCCCATTGCCATTAGCTATGAATACGATCCCAACGACTATCTGAAAGCCACCGAATTCCTCCTCAAGAGCAAAGACCCCAACTTCAAGAAGAGCCAAGAAGACGATTTGGTGAGTATGCAAACCGGCATCATGGGCTACAAGGGAAAGATACATTACTCGTTTGTGCCCTGCATCAACGAAAAGCTCAACAGCATCCCTGCCGACCTCGACAAGTTGCTGATGATTCGCCGTGTGTGCGCCATTATCGACCACGAAATCCATTCCAATTATAAGATTTTCAAAACCAACTACATCGCTCACGATATCCTCTTCGACAACAAAGATTTTGCCGACAAATACACCCCCGAAGAATGTGAAGCCTTCAAGGCATATCTCGACGGACAAATTGCAAAAGTGAAGGTGCCCTACAACGAACTCGACCGCAACTTTATGTATAAGTGCATGCTTGAAATGTATTCCAATCCGCTCACCAATCAACTCGAAGCACTCAAGTAAGTTACCTGTAGCAGAAAGCCATACATAGCAGCGCATGAACCTACATTGGATTCCCTTATTGATTGCCCTCATCATTCATTTGGCAATTGATATAGTGGTGTATCGGAAATTAAAGCATAAAAAGGGGCTGCCCCGGTGGGTGGCTCCCGTCTATGCCGTGCTTTCTGCTCTGCTCTATGTGCCACTCGCATTTGCCATTGCTTTTGTGCGCCACCCCTCCGACAGCCTATTCCGCCTGTCCATGTACCTGTTTTTGGTGTTTTACGGCATTCAAGGGCCGAAAATGGTGGCATTCCTCATCTACAGCATCACCTATTTGCGGTGCGTATCGGCGCGGGCAAAGCGCGTGGCGAGAAGCATAGCGGGCATCGCTTTTGTGGCATTGGTGGCGATGGTGGCATACGCCGCCTTCGTTACGCCCTACACCATAGAAGTGAAGCACATCACCATCAGCAGCCCCCATCTGCCCGCCGCCTTCGACGGCTACCGCATAGTGCAATTTAGCGACGCCCATGTGGGCACGTATGGCACCGACACCACCTTCGTGAGCGAATATGTGGACAGCATCAATGCGCAGCATCCCGATTTAATTTGCTTCACAGGCGATATGGTGAACCGCCACGCCGCCGAAGCAGCGCCCTTTGTAAAGCCATTTTCGCGCTTGCACGCTCCCGACGGTATGGTAGCGATTCAAGGCAATCACGACTATAAAGAATACTATCCCTGGGCGTGTGCTCAGCAATGGCAAAGCGATTCGCTCCGCCTGATCAGTCTACAGCGCAGCATGGGCTTTACCGTGTGCCATGATTCCGCCTTTGCTATTCGACGCCAATCCGACAGCATTGTGGTGGTGGGCTTGCGCAATTTCCTACCCCCACATTGGAAAATTCCGCAAAATTTGCGGCGAGTGTATCCCCAAATTCAAAACCCCCACATCTACAAAATCCTGCTCCAGCATGTGCCCTACGTGTGGGACAATTACACCGACTCAGCGCACGTAGACCTCACTCTTTCGGGCCATACCCACGCCATGCAAGCCGCCATCACCCTTTTCGGTCACACCATTTCGCCGGCACGCTTCATCCATTCCTACTGGGGCGGCTATTATCGAAAAGGCGATGAATCGCTGTATGTGAACACCGGCATAGGTGAAGTGGGCATGCTGATGCGCATAGGAGTGAAGCCCGAAATCACCGTAATCACCCTCAAGAAATCCAATCATTAACCCCTCCAATATCCATTAGGCTATGGCAGACAAAATATCCCAACTCATTTCGCAAGAACTCAATATCCCCCTTCATCAAGTGGAGGGAACGGTGAATTTGCTCCGCGACGATAATAGCATACCATTCATTAGCCGCTATCGCAAAGAAGCAACCGGCGGATTGGATGAGCTCGCCGTGCAGTGGGTGGATACAAAGCTCAACTACTACAGAGAGCTTGAAAAGCGCAAATCCACCATCATCAAAAGCATAGAAGCGCAAGACAAACTCACCGAAGAACTCTCGGCACGCATCCTCAATTGCTGGGATGCCAACACCCTGGAAGATATCTATCTGCCCTATAAACCCAAACGCCGCACTCGCGCCGAAGTGGCACGAGAAAAGGGACTCGAACCTTTGGCAAAAATGCTGATGAGCCAGCGCTACGATGATATCCACAATCGAGCCCGCCGCTTCATTACCGATGCCGTGACCGATGCCGATGCCGCCATCGCCGGCGCTCAAGATATTGTGGCAGAATGGATTTCGGAAAATGAAGCCGTGCGCAATTGCGTGCGCCGAGCCTTTCGCCACGAAGCCGTGCTCAATTCCCACTTCGTGAAAGGAAAAGAAATTGAGGGACGCAACTACGAAAATTATTACGAATACAGCCAGCCCCTGCGCCGTGTGTCGTCGCACCAATTGCTCGCCATCCGACGCGGCGAAAAGGAAGGCTTTTTGAAGGTGAGCATCAGTGTGAACGACGACCGCACCATCGACAACATTTGCCGCATAGTGGTGCGAGGCAAAGGCACCTCGTCGGAATTGGTGGAAGAAGCCGCAGTGGATAGCTACAAGCGCTTAATAAAACCCTCCATTGAAACCGAATTTGCTGCCGTTTCAAAAGAAAAAGCCGACCACGAAGCCATTGAAATGTTTGCCCAAAATGCACGCCAACTGCTCTTTGCACCGCCCTTGGGACACAAGCGCATTCTGGCAGTGGACCCCGGATTCAGGACGGGCTGCAAAGTGGTGTGCCTCGACGAAAACGGAAATTTGCTCCATCACGATGTGATTTATCCCACCGCACCGCACTACGATGTGGAAGGCGCATCGCACACCGTGAAGCAATTGGTGGAAAAATATGCCATCGATGCCATCGCCTTAGGCAACGGCACCGCCAGCCGCGAAACCGAGCGCTTCCTCAAGCGCTTAAAGCATAGCCGCAAAGTGGACGTGTATGTGGTGAGCGAAAATGGCGCCAGCATCTACTCCGCCTCAAAAGTGGCGCGCGACGAATTTCCCAACCACGACGTGACGGTGCGTGGCGCCGTGTCGATTGGTCGCCGCTTGCTCGACCCGCTTGCCGAACTCGTGAAAATCGACCCGAAATCCATCGGGGTAGGGCAGTATCAGCACGATGTGGACCAAAGCAAACTGAAAGATGCACTCACCTTCACGGTGGAAAGTTGTGTGAACAGTGTGGGCGTGAATATCAACACAGCGAGCAAAGAATTGCTCACTTACGTGGCAGGCCTCGGTCCGGCATTGGCAGAGCGCATAGTGGCTTATCGCGCTGAAAATGGTGCTTTCCACTCGCGTGCCGACATTCTGAAGGTGCCGAAAATGGGCAAAAAAACATTCACTCAGGCAGCCGGATTTTTGCGTGTGCCCGAGAGCGATAACCCGCTCGACAATTCCGCCGTTCACCCCGAAAGTTATGCCCTTGTGCAAAGCATGGCTGCCAATTGCGGGTGCACGGTGGCTGATTTGATAGCCGACAAACAAAAGCGCGCCGCCATTAATATCAAAGACTACGTGAGCGAGCAAGTGGGAATCCCCACCCTGGCAGATATCATGAGCGAATTGAATAAGCCCGGACGCGACCCCAGAAGCGAAATCGAAGTGATGGAATTCGACGATTCGGTGACCGATATCAAAGATTTGCAGAAAGGAATGGAACTGAATGGCAAGGTGACCAACATCACCAAATTCGGCGCATTTGTGGATATTGGCATCCACGAAAATGGCTTGGTGCATATCTCCAACCTTGCCGACCGCAGAGTGACCGACCCTTCACAGGTGGTGCGCATCGGGCAACATGTGCGCGTGCGTGTGATAGAGGTGGAACTTGATCGTAAGCGTATCGCCCTCTCTATGAAGGGCGTGCAGCAGTAAAAAAAGGCGGTCACTATATACGGGTAGCACACCTTATTAGGGTATACTTGCGATAATATTATTCAAAAACTAATTCATAGCAATGAATCAAACTATTTCTCCGGGGAAACTCAAATTCACCCGCATAGCAGCGGTGGTGTATCTGTTGATGGCTATCGCTTATGTGGCAATGCCCATAGATTTTGACCGCGTAGGCTGGCTGGGCTTTGTTGACGACTTTTTCTTGTTTATGTCGGCTTTCACCTTGCTCAACGGAGCATTTCAAAAGCCGGAGCGGGCTTTTATTCGCAGGCAATTTTTCTTGCTTTCAGCCGTGTTTTTTGTGCTTTGTCCGGTGTGGCTTCTCATCCTCACCGCAATCAAATAAGTAAGAGAGGGAGGCAATTAGCGGTAGTCGCGCGTGATAGTCATCCGATGCTTGCCATTGAGGGCTGCATCCACCCGCTTCCATGCCCCGCTATCGGAGGTGGTGTAGGTGTAGGTCCACTCATATTTTTTGTCACCTTTTTCCGAAGTAATCATAGTGGCACGGCTGCCATCGTAGCGAAGAAATTTGAGCAGCGTGTTGTCGGTTTTTTCGGTTCTGATTTTTCCGGATTTAAAGGTAGAAACGCGAGTTTTTCCATTCGCCAATTTTTCGTTTCGCTCCACGATTCGCCCATCGGCATCGTAGGAAAAATGAAAGTCGTCGCCATCGCTGCAAGTGAGTCGGCTCAACCGCCCGAAGGCATTGTAGTAGCATTTATAAGTATAGGTTTTTCCATTCTCCGTTTTTTTCACGGGGTAGAATCCGTGTGTGTTGCTAAAGGCGTAGGTGTATTGCGTGAGGGTGCGGGAGTAGCCATTGTAAGCCTCGGTGAGCAGTCCTTGGGCGTTAAACGTGTAGCGGTTGATAGTGGTGGTGCCCGTGCTTTCTCTCACGGTTTCTTCCACCTTGCCCACAGCGCCATTAAAATTGAGTTTGAGGCTCATAAAGCGATAAGAGTGGGTGGGCAGATTAATCAGATTGTCGTAAATCACAAACACCGGGTTGTCGGCAGATCGCTTTTGTTGTGATGCATAGACGTCCAAATCGGCGAGGTTCACGTTGGCATTGCAGAGCTGCTGTTCGTGGAGACGCTTGAGAGCTGCTTTGGCATCTTCCACCTGCTTGGCAGCCATGCCCACAAATTGATAATCGCTTACAAACTTCTTCCAAGTGGGCTCATCGTTAGTTTTTTGGGCTCGAGCAAATTCCAGATGGAGCAATTTTTGTTTGGCTTGTTCTATCAAAGGCGAGTTGGGATAGTTTGTCAGATAAAACCTACAGCCCTCAATGGTGCCGCAATTGGCTTCAAATTCCATGATTTCCACTTGGCGGTAAGCCTCTTGGTAGGCAGGATTAGATTCATTGAGCACGGAAAGGAGTTGGTGATACTGGTTCAGTGAGTGTGCCTCCTTCACGTGCTTCACCAGTGCTTTTTCCACTATGCTTTTGATGAGGTCGGTGGAAAGCAGAATGTCGGGATGCGCGAGAAAGGCATTGGCTTGGCTGATGCCGATGTTGCGCACGAAAATGTTGCGCACCAATTGCTCTGCTTTCCAAGGGTCGGTGTTGATGCTCGGGTTTTGCGGAGCCGGACAACAGAGAAACATTGCCATCGACAAGTCGTAGAGCGGATAAAGCGCATCTTCATATTGGCTCCGATTGGCGCGCATCATGGTTTCGAGTTTTTGCTGTTCCGCCCAAGCGGCAGTGTAATTGCCCTTACCCAAGAGCGCAAACACGCGTTGCATTTGTTTGGTGTGGGAAGCTCGTTTGTCTTTGCTGAAGTGAGTCACTTGCGCGGCAGCCGCCATGGGTGCGAACCCATCCCCCACGGTCATACACAGCACGCAGAGGAGGGCGATATGGAAAATAGATTTGAAATTCATTGCAAAGGAAATAGAGTAAAGAACTGTATGTGAATTGTGTGTTTGCGGATAGCACTGAAGCATGCGGCATTCCTCACACCGGCACTGCCAATAGAGGAATATCGCTCGCAAAGAGCACCTTGTGTGCAATGCTTGGATTAAACAAGCGCGCAAAGATGTTGGTTTTTTTGTTAGGAATCACGATGAGGTCGATTTCATTTTGCTGCGTAAAATTCCAAAACGCATCGAGATTCTTTTCAAGAGCCACTTCGGTGAGCGTGAATTCGCATTGTGGATAATGCTCTTGGCAATAGTTCATCAATTGCTTTTTCGCCTCCTCGGTGTATTTCGGATTGTTTTTCTTTTCCACCACCGGCACAATGTTCACCTTCATGCCCTTCACCGAAAGGGTGTGAGAAAAGAGGTCGAAGGAAAGCAAGTCGTTTGGGATGAGATTGCTGAAAAACACCACATTTTTTGCTTGCCCAAGTCGCGAAGCATCGGCATTTTTGGGGATAGCCATAATGGGAAAGCGGCAAGCGTCGAGCACTTCAGCCGTAACACTCCCCAGTGCGGCACGCTCTTTCTGGCTGGTGCCGGCAGTGCCCATCACAATGAGTCGGGCTTGCACTTCTTCGGCGCAATTGAGCACACATTGCTCCGGCACGCCTTCTCGCACGGCGGTTTCAAACGACACATTCGCCAATTGTTGGTCCACAATCATTTTTTCGAGTTTCGACCGAAAATCCTTCATAGCCAAGAGCGCTTTAGAGCGAATTGCGCCATCGGAATCGCCGATTTTTTCATAGAGGTCGCTACCAAAAGGAAGGGCAAATTTTCGCTCGCCATTCATATAGGCATGGAGCAGCACCACAGTGCCATTGTAGCGCTTGGCATAATTGAAGCCCACCATACAGCTTTTGATGGAATATTCGCTAAAATCCACCGGGATAAGCACTTTCAAACTTTTTGGGATGAAAGAGGCATTGGCATGTGGTTGTTGGCTTTCCACCACCGCCAAGGCTTGTGGCAAATCTTTTTCTCGGATGCGTACGCGCACCCCTGCCGACACCACCGGTTCCGACAAATTCACATTGTGGAGCACTGCGGTAACACCGGCTTGCTCGAGTTGCGATTTCAGCACCACGGCACGCTCGTAGGTGTGAATGGCAAGTGTGATGAGGCGATTGGGATCGTTGGAGTGTTTCATATCTTACAATGGTAGGTCAGAAAAAAGTGTGTGATAAAAAAGCGTAAGTTTTCTCAATAAAAAAAGCATGGAACCTCACGAAGTTGCTATTAGTGTGCGTGTGGCCCCATGCTGTGATTTCTTGTTGTTACCTTTTAGGCATCCTCCTTTTCTCCAAGAATTTCGAGGGCCATATCCAAGATTTTGGTGTCGTCAAGCACCACATAACCACCGTCAGGACCCGGCTCAATGTGTACGCCCATATTGATGCCGTATTCATAATTAGAGCCACCGAAGTAATTACGCACCGATTGGTCGGTCATATTGAGTTGGTCAGCAATTTTGTGGATTGAACCTTCCGGCAAACTATCTTTAATCCGACGAAGTTCTTTAAAAGGAATTGTTTTTGGCATGATTATGTAAAATTAAATAGTTAATAAATGGAGTTACTTATTAATTAATGCTATAAAATTATTACAAATATTGCTAATTTCAAAATATTTGCGCCGATATTTTTCGAAAAATGGCTTAAAATAGGGTTTGCACCGCCGCAATGGCGATAATTAGCACCAAATTTGTAGCCACTGCAAGGTTTAGCCATGCCGCATCGGTTCGGCAAAAGATGGTGTGCATAGCCGGGATTCGGCACCGATTTTGCGTCTTTTTCCAGAGATATGCCACAAGCCATGCCGCACCAAAGCCCACGAGCATACCGCCCAAAATATCGCCGGGATAGTGCACGCCCAAATAAATGCGGCTATAGCTCACGATTGCCGCCCACGAAAGCAGGCAAAGCCAAGCATATCGATTGCGCATCACCATTGCCACAAAGGTGGCAATGCCAAACATATTGGCAGCGTGGCTCGACACGAAGCCGAATTTGCCGCCTCGATAATCGTTCACCACATGCACCAGCGCTTGCAATTGGGGATTGTGGGAGGGACGAAGGCGCTCCACCAAGGGCTTGATGATGCCCGACGACACGCGGTCGGCGATGAGCACCACTATGGCGATGGCGATGAGCAAGAAGAGTGTTTTTTTCCAATTTCCTTTGCGTAGGGATAGCGCCAAAAGCGTGATGAGGATGAGCGCTGAAGAAAATTTTCCGGAAATAAGCCACATCAATTGGTCGGCAAAGGGGCAATGCCATCCATTGATGGCTACCAAAAGTGAGGCGTCGAGTTGTTGGAGATAGGTGAGCATAAATATCGCAACATACTTGTAGGTGATAAAATCAGATTTTTTCTGTATCAGACGATAGAATCCACGCATCCTCTTTGGCTGGGGCTTCCACCTTATACCAAGTTTCTTTCTTTTCAAGGTTGGAAACCACCGAATCCACGATACACACTTTGGTGCCACCTTTCAGCTGATATGCCACTTCTTTTTCCGACGGCGTGTGTGGCGCTTTGCTCAGCGTGGCATTTTGTGGCATCACAATGGCTTGTCGGTGGCTTTTCACCACCGCGCGCTGATAGAACGCGCATGCCATTGATGCTATGAATGCCACCAGCAGCAATCCGGCGCCGAAAAAGCCCACTTTTCGCCACAAAATGCTGTCCATAAAAATGTAGGCGGCAATGGCAAGGAGCATCACCACAAAAGTGATGCCGGCGAGCAAAGCCCAAGCATTGCTCGAGAGCATACCCACACCATTTTTGAGGATATTTTCCAGCACACCACCCGGCTCATTTTCTTCGATTTTCGATTTTTGCCGCACGAAGGAAAGATTGCTACGCGCATCATCGTTGGCGGCATCGAGCACGAGTGCGCGCTCAAAGCAGAGAATGGCTTTGGGGATGTCTTGCGTCTTGTAGTAGCAGCATCCCAAATTGTAGTATAAATCCGAGGAGGTGCCTTGCTCCAACTGTGATTCATATATTTTGATGGCATCTTGATAGCGCTTTTGATGATAGGCACTATCGGCGCTTTCCGCAGCGGCAAATGCCACGGCGGCAGAAAGCACGGAAATCATCAGCACGGATACTAATTTCTTCATTTCGAGGAGGGGTTAATACGTTTCACATTTTCCAAATCTTCCATTACTTTAGCGGCTTCTTCAAATACGCTTTTCTTGTTCACCCGGCTCAATTCGGGTGTGTATTGGGCGTATTCGCATTGCTCCAACAGCTGAAGCAATTGCTTGCGTAGCGCTTCGCTCACGCCATATTTTTGGAGCTCGGCATCAATATTGTCTTTCGATAGTTCCGACACGGGGATGCCCAATTTATCGCTCAAATAGCCCCACAAAGCGGTGAGCACCTCGGCATAGAATTCAGAGTCGAGGTGGTGGTCCATATATTGCTTAGCTTGCTTCAAGCGCTTTTGCGCCACCTTTCCGGCACGCTTCACTCGCATCAGTTGCACATTGGCACGCTCTTTCACGAGTTTGCGGTAGTATACAAGAATGCCGGTGAAGAAGGCAAACGGCAAGAGCAGTAGTGCCCAGTAGGTCCATCTATCGAGCCATAGGGTGTGGGTTTTGCTCAAATGTAAATCGCCGCTATGCACGGGATAGATATCGGTCATTTTCTTGGCGCCGTCGGCAGTGTTTGATGGTTGGTCTTTCCCCTTGGCTATATGGAGAGTGTGGGCGGGGAGGGTGAGTGTTTCGTATTTTTCGGTGTTGGGGTTGAAATACACAAATTCGCCCTGACCAATAGCGAATTGTCCCACTTGCTGCGGAATAAACTGATAGGTGAAGGTAACATCGCCTTTCACATCGCTGCCATCCGATGAAGTGTTGATTTTATTTTGCGGGTCAAAAGTATCAAATTCTTTTGGGAAAGCGATAGAGGGCGCTTTGATGTATTTGATATTACCGCTACCACTCACCTTAAGGGTGTAGGTGCCGGTGGCAAAGGTTTTTTGCTGATTCGGCGTGATGGCGTCGGAAATGGAAAATTCGCCCACAGCACCGGTGAACCCGGCGGGGCGAGGCGAGGGCAACGGCATAATGTTGACAGAGGCAGCATTACTCTTGATGCGTAGTTTGTTGCCGTCCACCGGCACGGCAATCGCCACATTGAGCCCCACAAACACTTGTCGCTTCACCGGAAGCACATCAAATTCTCCGGAATTGATGGTAAGTGTGCCCGATTTTTGTGGATACAAAATGCTTTTGCGAAGGATGGCGGTGTAGTAGTTCTGACCATTGTATTGCTCCACGGGAGCTGAGGCAGGCATTTTCGGAGTGATGTCTTCTATGAGGAAGCCGTTGTATTCAGGTTGCTGAAGCGGGAAAAATTCCTTGATGGGGAATTTGGTGAAGAGTTTCACGGTGCACACCACGGCTTGCTGTTCGTAGACACGTGGCTTCGATAGCTCGATTTTCACAAACAAATCGTTGGCGGTTACATCTTTGTCCACACCTTGGGTAAACGGATTGGTAGGGTCCACAGTTCTGCTTTTCCAGGGCTGTTGCATAGCGCTTCGGCTTGTGGAAGCACCTTTTTCTTCCACGATGATGGTGCTTTCTTTTGAAGCGATTTTTTTTCCACCCACGGTGGCGTAAGCTCTACCCACTTTTAATTTACCCGTTTGATTGGCTTTGAAAGTGAGACTAAAAATGTAGGATCTACTGCTATTTGACCTCACTTTCCCATTCCCAATAGAGGTTTCCGCCTTTATTTCTTGGCCTTGAGTTTTATATTTAAGTTCCGCTCCACTCACTTCAGGAGGAGTGAAAGCACTACAACTCGAAGCATTGGAAAGCTTGTAAACGAGTTGGAATTTATTATCTGACATTGACCGGCATTCCACTAAGGAAAGCTGCTGCGCAAAAGCCGCAACGCACCAAAGCAAAGCCAATGCTGTGAAGAGAATATGTTTATTAATTTTCATTTTCAAAAAAAGTATGTAACAGCCATCCGTTGTTGCAATTCCGTAGAATAAGCAAGCATTACCATTTGTTTTGCGTGCGTGCTCTTTCGCCGGCTTGCTGTTTGGCTCGGGCTGCATTCACACGCTGCTGAGTGGCATTTTCTTGATTTTGCATAGAGCGCAATATTTGATCCATATTTTGTCCGCTCATGCTCCCTTTATTTTGTTGTTGCTGATTTTGCTGTTGCTGATTCTTGTCTTTATTCTGATTTTGCTGTTGTTGGTCCTGATTTTTATCTTTATTCTTGTCTTTATCTTTATCTTTATTTTTATCCTGCTGTTGGTCTTTGTTTTTGTCCTGATTTTTATTTTGATTCTTTTGATTGTCTTTGTTTTTGAGTTGCGCCATTCTTAGATTGTAGCGAGCGTCGTTGAATTTCGGCTGTTTGCGTAGCGCTTCTTTGTAGCATTCTATGGCTTGTGGATAATTTTGCTGCCGGTAGGCAATATTTCCTAAATCGTAGGCTGCTAAGCTCACGATTGCGGGGTTTGGGCTATTTTGTGCCAAATTTTGGAGTATTTCAATTGCCGAATTCAATTGTTGGCTCAATTGTGGTTCTTTCCCATCACCGCCTTGCTGTTGAGGATTAGGGAAGGAATCATTCTTTAATTCCGGTGCTTGCCGCAGAAAAGTGGTAGCGAGATTGAAAGCAGCCATTTGTGAATTCGGATTATCGGTTAACGCCTTTTTATAGGCGGCTTCGGCATCAGAGAATTTTCCATCATGGAAATACTGATTGCCTTCCACGATAGCATTGCGCTCCGACTTGGTGGACAAATCCTTATCTTCATTGCCACATGAAGAAAGGCAAGCCACAAAGAGCCATGCGAATATGATTAAAAAGAATGATTTCATTTCTTTTGTGTTTTTTTAGTGAAGAAATTATAGCGCTTGAGCCATGGATTTTTGCGATTGATGATAAATAATTCGCCAATGATGAGCATGAAAGCAATCCAAGCAAACACCGGGAAGAGTTCGCTTTCTTGCGAATAAGTAACATTTTCCAGGTCGGCTTTAGAGAGTTTCATCAATTGCTCTTGGAGGTCGTCGACGGCGCTATTTGATGCGCCATTCACATATTGTCCTTTGCCACTTTTAGCAATTTCCATAGCGCCTTGCTCGTTGAGTTTGGAAATGGCAGGGTTGCCGCTTTCATCGGTCAGCACCTGACTATTGGCATCCACCACCGGAGCTCCATTTACCGAGCCGATACCCACCGCATTCACAGCGATACCGTTTTTCTGCGCCTCATTGGCAGCCGAGGTGGCATCGTCTTCAAAATTTTCGCCATCGGTGATAACGATAATGTTTTTCACCGTGTGCGGGTTTTGCGAAAAGCATTGGCAAGCCATATTGATGGCGGCGCCAATGGCTGTGCCTTGTGTGGGGGCTATGTCGGTGGAAATATTGTTGAGATACATTTTGGCGCTTTGTGCATCGCCTGTGAGCGGCATTTGCATATAAGCATTTCCGGCAAACACGATAAGCCCCACTTTATTGCCAGTGAGGCGGTTGATGAGTTTTTCGAGCACTTGCTTCGAGCGTTGCAGTCGGCTCACTTCAGGCATATCGTTGGCACAGGCAGAGTTCATAGAATTCGACACATCGAGGCAAATCATCACTTCTATGCCCTTCAGGGTGGTGTCGGTTTGCTGTGCAGCGCCTCGGGGACGAGCCAGCATCACCACGATGGTAGCCACGATGGCGAGTTCTACGCCAAGTCGAATCCAGGGTTTGTAGCGCGATTGCTCAGGCATGAGCTGCTTCACCACTTGGGCTCGCCCGAATTTGGCAATTTTCTTGGCTTTTGCGTTCTGCGCAAGCCTATATAAGATTGCCACCACGGGAAGCAGCAACAGCAAGTAGAGATATTCCGGATTTGCAAAACTGAACATAGTGAGTAAATTATTTTACTTCAAATATTATCATTAATGTAGAAAAACGGATAGGGTGGTGCGGCATAGCGGTCACGGGATGCGTCGAAGCACGGTGTATTGCATCACCACATTCAGCATCACCACGATGAGCAAAGCCCAAGCCCAGGGTAGGTAGTTGTCGTAGGAGAGACTGAAATTCTTAGTATCTATTTTCGTTTTCTCCAATTTATCGATTTCGGTAAACACGTCGGCAAGCACATTGTTGTCGGTGGCACGGAAGTATTTTCCTCCGGTCATTTCCGCAACTTTTTTCAGCAAAGGCTCGTCGATGGTTACGGGCATCGGCTTGTAGAGGAGTTCACCTCCAAATCCTCTGGCGTAGGGGGTGTCGGCAGTGCCATGGGTTCCGATACCGATAGTGTAGATTCGAATGCCTTTTTGTTGGGCAATTTCGGCAGCAGTGAGCGGGGCAACGATGCCGGAATTGTTGGTGCCATCGGTGAGCAGAATAATGCTCTTGGATTTGGCTTTTCCCCCTTCGATGCGGTTGATGGCGGTGGCTATACCGTCGCCAATGGCTGTGCCATCGGCATCGAGCATATTGATGTTGATTTCATTGATGGTGTTCACGAGCATGGCCTGATGGGTGGTCATGGGCAAAAGCGTGAATCCTTCGCCGGAGAAAATCACGATGCCAATGTTGTCGGTTTCGCGCTTCGCCACAAAGTCGGCAGCCACTTCTTTTGCCGCTTCCAAGCGGTTGGGCTGAAGGTCGCGCGAGAGCATACTTGCAGAGATGTCGATAGAGAGCACAATGTCGGTGCCATTGGTTTCGCTTTCCGACCACTTGTCGTAGGATTGTGGTCTGCATAATATGATAATGAGGATGGCGAGTGCTGCGAGTTTGAGTGCAAAAGAGAAATGTATGGCATACACTTTCCAGCTGGTGGGCAATGCTTGGAAGGCGCTTGTGGAAGAGATGCGCATGCTGGGATTGGCTTTTTTTCGGCTCCACACCCACCACGCAATGAGTGGCACAAAGAGAAGGAACAGCCACAAAAAGCCCGGGTTTGCAAGATTCATCATTTTTTGTCCTCCTTTTCTTTAGGTTTGCTTTCCGGTTGGGGTAAGGGTTTGGTGGCGTCGATAAAATTCATCGCATAGCGGAATGAAAGTTCGTTGTCGTCGGCGAGCGGACGCTGGTTGGCAAATTTCACGAAATCGGCAATACGGAGAATCTCGTTGAGGTTTTCGTTCACCAAGCGGGTTTCGCTATTGTGCTTGAGTGCTTCCATAATTTCCGACGAAGTCATTTCCACTGCATTGATGCTGAATCGGCGGTCGATGTATTCGCGCAGAATGTCGGTCAGGGCGGTGTAATAGTCTTTGTCGCGCCCTTTTTCCCAAAGTTGCTGTTGCTTGAGCCAGCGGAGTCGGCTCATGGCTTCTTCGTAGGGCGGCTGCCGCTTTTTGCTGCGCTTGAGCGGATTTTTGCCTTTTCGCCACCATTTAAAATAAGCTACCAATGCCAATGCTGCCATCACCAATAGCGCCCAAAGCCACCACAAATCGGTAGCCCACATCGGCACATAGTCGAGCCACTGCCGTTCGGGTTCCTGCACCGGTGCAAAATCTTTAATGTTGCCATTGGGGTCCACTTTCACAGGACTCACTCTAATCACCAACGGAATGTCGCACCGAATGGTGTCGGCTTCCAATAGCAGCACGGGATTGATGTGCCATTCGCCGGAATCGAAGGCTTGCACTATGTAGGTGGCATTGATTTGCCAGCGATTGTTGCCCAAATCGGTGGTGTCGCAAGCGATGAGTTCGCCAATTTCCACGGCACTGCTGATGGAGTCTTTCACTTCCAACCCCGCCATCAGTCGCTCGCCTTTGTTTTGCACAATTTCCAAGCGTATAGTGGTGGTGTCGCCCATCACTATTTGGTGGTTGGTGAGTTTTGCCGACGATATCATTGCCTGATTGTTGGCGGCACGCATTCCGATAGGGGAGAGCGCCATGAGAAGGCAAATGATGAAATATGTGATGATGTTCCGGTTCATTCGATTTTTACTCGTAAAAAGTGATAATGATGATGTGTTAGCGTGCAATTCCTCTGCGCTTAAATAGCGAGAGGAGGGCTTTGGTGTAGTCTTCGTCGGTGGAAATCGACACCGAATCCACTCGGCTGCGCTGAAGATGTTCGTTCATCTTCATTTGGCGCTCATACCATCGGCGCTGGTAGGCTTCGCGCACCTTTTTTGCGCCGGTATTCACCCATTTTTCCGCTCCGGTTTCTGCATCTGCCACACGCATGAGTCCCACGTCGGGCAATTGCATTTCTCGCTTGTCGTACACTTGAAGGGCGATTAAATCGTGCTTATTGTTGGCGATTGACAAGGCGTGGGCATAGTCGGAATCGTCGATAAAATCGCTCACCAAAAAAGCGGTGCAGCGCTTTTTGATGCCATCGGTAAGAAATTCGAGTGCTTGGCGTATGTCAGTGCCCTTGTTTTGCGGTTGGAAATTGAGCAGGGTGCTAATCACCGGCAAAATGTGCTTTTTCCCTTTCTTGGGCGGGATAAACTTCTCGATTTTGTTGGAAAAGAGAATCATCCCCACTTTATCGTTGTTTTCGATGGCGGAAAACGCCAGGGTGGCGGCAATTTCCGCCATCATATCTCGCTTCATTTCTCCTACCGCTCCGAAATCGCTACTGCCCGACACATCCACCAAGAGCATCACGGTGAGTTCGCGTTCTTCCTCATACACCTTCACATAGGGGTGATTTTGGCGTGCGGTCACATTCCAATCAATGTCGCGCACATCGTCGCCGTATTGGTATTCGCGTACCTCGCTAAAGGTCATGCCACGCCCTTTGAAAGCGGAGTGGTATTCGCCGGCAAAAATGTTTTGCGACAGTCCCTTCGCTTTGATTTCAATTTTCCTTACCTTTTTGAATAATTCACTTTGGTCCATCATTCACCTTTATGATTGTGTGAAAGGAATTCGATTCTTTTTTAGGGGCGGTTTCGGCTTAGGGCACTGCCACTTTGTCGAGAATTTGGCTGATGATTTCGTCGGCGCTAATGTTGTTGGCCTCGGCTTCATACGATAATCCGATGCGGTGACGCATCACATCGTGGCACACGGCGCGCACATCTTCCGGAATCACGTAGCCTCGCCCGCAAATAAAGGCGTAGGCACGAGCGGCGAGTGCCATGCTGATGCTGGCACGCGGTGAAGCACCAAATGAAATGATGCTCTTGAGCTCGCTCAACCCATAGTCGGCAGGGAATCGTGTGGCAAACACGATGTCGACGATATATTTGTGGATTTTTTCATCCACATAAATTTGGCTCACCACATTGCGCACTTCCAAGATTTCGGCAGGCGTAACCAGCGCTTCCACCACATTTTGAGTGGGGTTGATGTTTTGGCTAATGATTTGTTTTTCTTCTTCTTTGTTGGGATAACCAACCACCACCTTCATCAAAAAACGGTCGACTTGCGCTTCGGGCAAGGGGTAGGTGCCTTCTTGCTCAATGGGGTTTTGGGTAGCCATCACCAAGAAGGGAGCATCGAGGCTGAAGGTGTTGTCGCCAATGGTCACTTGGCGCTCTTGCATGGCTTCGAGCAGGGCGCTTTGCACTTTGGCAGGTGCTCTGTTGATTTCGTCGGCGAGCACGAAGTTGGCAAACACCGGACCTTTCTTTACTTCAAAATTTTCTTTCTGCACACTGTACACCATAGTGCCCACCACATCGGCGGGGAGCAAGTCGGGGGTGAATTGTATGCGGCTATATTTGGCGTTGATGATGGATGCGAGGGTTTTGATGGCAAGTGTTTTTGCCAAGCCCGGCACACCTTCCAATAAGATGTGTCCATCGGCAAGCAGGGCAATCAGGAGCGAATCCACGAGGTGTTTTTGTCCCACGATGGTTTGGTCCATGCCACGTTTCACGGCGTCGATGAAATAGCGCTTGCTTGCAATCAAATCGTTCAATTCTCTAATGTTGATAGCATCTCCCATAGTTGAAAATGTTTTTATTTTGTCTGTAATTATAGGGTCATTTTTTTTAGTAGTGCAAAATTATTACATTGCCACCAAAAGTGGCACAAAAATGTAGTTAATTTATACAATATTTAGTTAGGAATGTTAAATCATTCCTTTTGTAGTGAGGCATTTTTAATGAAACAAGTGCGCACCTTTATGGGGGTGGGCACTCATTGTGGCGGCATTATTTTGCAGCAAGATTTTCCGCATAGTTGCGCCAGCGTGCTATCAGCTCAGCCATGTCGGCAGGGAGCTCGCTGTCAAAGTTCATTTCCTGCTTGGTGACGGGGTGAACGAAGCCCAATGTTTTGGCATGCAGTGCTTGGCGCGGACACACCTCAAAGCAGTGGTGAATGAATTGCGCATAGTGACTCGAGGTGTTGCCTCGGAGCACTTTGTCGCCGCCATAGCGCTCGTCGTTGAAGAGCGGATGCCCGATATGCTTCATGTGCACACGTATTTGGTGGGTTCTGCCGGTTTCGAGTTGGCAGCGCACCACAGCCACATGGGCAAGGTTTTCGAGGGTGTGGTAATGGGTTACGGCATGCTTGCCGTGCTCCCCGTCGGGAAACACACACATTTGCAGCCTGTCGCGCAAGCTGCGCCCCACGTGGCCCACGATGGTGCCGTCGGAATCCTTCATGGTGCCCCACACCACCGCCACATATTGGCGCTTGGTAGTTTTGTTGAAAAATTGCTTGCCGAGCGACGTTTTGGCGTCGGGTGTTTTTGCCACCACCAAAAGCCCGGAAGTGTCTTTGTCGATGCGATGCACCAAGCCCATGCGCGGGTCGGTTACATCGTAGTTGGGGTTGTCTTTAAAGTGCCATGCAAGGGCATTCACCAGGGTGCCGTCGTAGTTGCCGTGACCGGGATGCACACACATGCCGGCGGGCTTATTCACCACCAACAGCGATTCGTCTTCATACACGATGTTGAGCGGAATGTCTTGCGCAATGATTTCGTTTTCGTAGCGTGGTCGGTCCATCACCACGGTAATGATTTCGCCGGGATGCACGCGATAGTTCGACTTCACCGGGCGTCCGTTCACGCGTATGCATTGGGCTTCGGCAGCATTTTGAATGCGGTTGCGCGAAGTGCCTTTAATGCGCTCCACCAAATATTTGTCGATACGCAGTAGCACTTGTCCGCGCTCCACCTCATAGCGGTAGTGCTCCCAAAAGTCTCTGCCATTTTCGCTGAAGTCCGGTTCGCTGAAATCGGATTGAATGGCGGAATGGCACGCGCTAAATGGCTCTTCTATATCGATGAAATCTTCAGCCATATTTTTCTCAACGTTGTGTGCGTGGAATGATGCTTTTGTTGCCCATTGAGTCGGTCACTATTTGTAGTTCGCCCGATTTAATTTTTTCTTGAATGAGCGAATCGCGCTCGGCATAGCCCAAGGGGTCGAATTCGATTACTTCCACTGAGCCATCGCCGATGGAAATCACAATCTTAGAATTGAGTGCCGCCTTGGTGCCGCCCACCACAGAGCGCCCGTTCACCTTCACCCCCATAATCAAGCCCTGCATTTCGCTGGGCACGGTGTCGGTGGTAATGTGGCGGAAACCGAGTGTTTTCAGTGTGGTGATGCCATCGGTGCCTGCCATTTCGGTGATGTCTTTCGGAATTTCCACTTGAGGCGGAAACAGGCAGTTGATGGTCAGCAAAATGGAGCGCGCCGTTTTCACCGACGAACCCGGAGCCGGGGTTTGGTCGGTCACCACGCCGGGCGCGTAGTCTTCGTTGTAGATAGAGTCGATGGTGTAGGAGAGCCCCGCATCGTCGAGCATTTCTATGGCTTGGTCCACGAGTTTCCATCTCACATCCGGCACCTGAGTTTGATTGCCGTGGTCGGTGAAAATGTCGAGCGAAATGTGCACCGGGTGCTTATCTTTGAAATTCGTTATAGCGTTGTTACTCACTGTCAGATAGTTTTTTTTAATTCAATTCACAAAATTAATGCTTTTCCTCCGTTCTTGCAAAAATTCCCACACCAGTTTCATTTTTCGGCGCATTTTGAATCGCTTTGATGTCACTTGCTTTGCCGATATGGAAGGACCAAAGGCAGGGATTTGTGTGTATGATGACTCGATATTGGAAGAAATCCAAGGTTGGGTTGGAGGGTATCGTACGCACACGATTTTCTCTGGATTATCATAAATAATCTCAATAAATGATATTGATGGAGAATTAGCCCAAATTGCGGGGGAGTGCAATTTGGGCAAATTGGTGGATGAGGGGGATTATGGTGAGTATTATTTCATCATTTTTTGTGCTGTGCGAGTGCCGTCGGTGTAGGTGGTGACCACGATGTTGACGCCATTGAATGGAGTGGCGCTTTGCATACCGGAGAGATTGAAGTAGGTGATGTGGCTCACTGCTTTGGCGGTGTTCACCTCTTGCACACCGGTGGGAGTGTCGACGTAGGGTTCGCCCACATACACTTGATATTTGGCGTAGCCATTGCCCATGCAGTATTCATAGAGCCAGCAGTGGTTTTCGTCGATGGGTTCCACGGCATACCAAGCGCCGGTGGTGGGATTGGCGTTGTAGCCTCCGGTGCCGAGCACGGGTTGAGTGAAGATGGATGCTTTGTTGGCGCTCATATCTTTGATGGTGAAGCCGCCATTGTAGTTGCTTCCGCTACTGTGCAAGAAGAGTTTGTGTCCGGCGATGGTGAAGTAGGCACCGCCCACGCTGCTATTGCGTCCGGGAGCAGTGGTGGTGGCAGAGCCTGCCACATAGGCGCCTTTGTCTTCTTTATTGTAGAGGTAGTAGCCATTGTTGCGCACCTGGTAGATGAAGTGTTGCGGTCCATTGATGGGGTAGATGATACCTGCTGTGGAGGCAGTGATGCTCAAGTTGCCCGAAGTGATTACTTCTTTCACTGCACCTTCCGCGATTCTCACGGCATTCATCACGGTTCGCTTGTTGGGGAAGAAATACACATAGCCGCCCGATTCGCTCATCACATCGCCGCTGGCGGTGATAAAGTTGGTTTGTCCGGGTTCATTGAGGGCAAAGGTGATTTCGGTGCGGTCGGAAGCATCACCGTTTCGGTAAATAATCAGCTTATTGGGTGTAGAGGTGATGCCGTCGGCACGCTGAATCAAGTTGCCGGCATCGTCGAAGCAAATGCCATGGCTATTGGTGCCTGCATTGTTGAATTTGTTAGGAATTTCGCCGTTTTCGTTATAGGTGATGAGCTCGCTGGTGGTGTAGTTGTTCACGTAGAACACGCCATCTTTCACGGCAGCCACTTGTGCGCTATTGCGTTTGGATTCGGCGGATACGCCTGATGGGAAGTTGGCGGGCAAATTTTCTTTTGTGCGGCTAAACATATACACAGTGTCCACTTTTATTTCCAGCGGGTCGAGCACGGGTTCCACGTCGTCCCAATTGATGTCGGTCAGTTCCGGCATTTCGTTTGGCATCAGGTAGTCGCAAGTCATCATCGTCACGCCCATTGCGCCCACGCTCTTGTAGGTGGCGAGGCTGTTCACCGTCCAAGCAGCCACTTCCATACCCAGGTCCACGTAGCTCTTCACGGCGTAGATGTCGAAGTCGCCCACTTGAATGCTTGGGCTCAAGTTCCACGTCTTGCACCATTCTTGTGCGCCGTTCCAACCGGAGGTGCAGAGGAATTGGCATTTGAAAGCGGGATAGTGGGTTTTCACATATTCGAGCGATGCCTTCATACTGGTGAGGATAATCACCTTGTCGGCAAGCCCCTTATTGATAATGATTTGTGCTAACCCCGGGAAATTGGTCATATCGTTGCTATTGATTCCGGTAGCCCATTTGAGTTCAATCACGGGAAACACATTCTTTTCGATGCAAATGTCGAGATATTCCTCAATGGTGCAAATGTGGCCGGTGTAGGTGATGCCACCGCGCGTTTGGGTATAGCTTTCGGCTTGCAATTGTTCGAGGGTGGCATTTGCCACAGTGAGGTTGCCGCCCACGGCATTGGTGGTTTCGTCGTGCGAAATCACATATTTGCCATCGGCAGTGACGCGCACGTCGCATTCCAGCCCATCGTAGCCATAATAGTCAACGCCATTGCGGAAGGCTTCTTCTGTGTTCATCACACCCTTGTAACTTCCGCGGTGACCCACAAATTTGGGTTTCCATGCCCATGCTTGCCCCACGATGAGCAGCATAGCCATCACGATAATTGCCTTTTTCATATCTTCTTAATTGGTTGGTTTAGTGATAAAATAGGGTTAATAATTAGTCACCTGTAAAGTTACATATTTTTCCCCACACCACCAAAATCTTTTGCCGATGGGGGTGGGTGTTTTGTTTTGATAAACTATAATCTGAGTACTATTAAGCCAAATGTAAGGGCTGTTGCTAAAGAAAGTAGAGTTCCAGTCAATACATACTCTGATTTTTCATTTCCTGATGATGCTTCGTTGAAGCGAAGGATGGACTTTGCTGCGATAAGGAAGCCTATAGCTTCGTATTGGGCCATGATTACAAATAATAGCATAAGCCCACGTTCTAACCATCCAATTAGTTCTCCTGAATGGAAATTGCCATCGTTGTTATTTTTAGTAGGGGTGATAGCTACTTTGCAAGCTCCAAGGATGAGTAATATTAAGATGTTTGCTGGTTTCAAAACAATCATCATTGCGATTATTGTTTTCACACGAAGTGGATGGTTAATCAAGAAATTTTGAATCCATTCGAGTGGACACCAATCACTATTTACTATTAGCCAAATATGGGCAAAAACAGTGATTATAGAGATGTGGAGAATTTGGTCAATCAAAAACACCCATAAATCATATCGTTTGTTATGGCCATCAACCAATTTCTTGTGTTTAGAATTCTCAATCTTGAAGATATGGCATGTTATTTGGATATATGATTTCAGCCAGTCAATCAGAAAATGTAATATCATTATACACAGGGCAAGCCACCATCCTCTTAAATCCCAGATGGCTATCCATGATAGCATTCCGATTATCAAAGAATGTAACCACAAATCCTTCCCTCTTACAGAAGATAGGATTTTGTTTTTGCAAGAATAGTCCCATTGTAAATAAAAATCGCCCAAAATGTGAGCAACGATAAGAATTAAAACCAGAATAGTGATCATAGCTTGGATGTTATTTTTCGATAATATATTATAGCTTGCTCTATACCACTCCAACCAAGATCTTTCAATGTTTGATTGACACCAGATACGGAGATTCCCATTTTTTCGGCTGTTTTACTCGTGTCGGACGTGAGGATTCTTTCGCAGAGAGTTTCGCATTTGCGGGCAGTCGCATTGTTCAATAGTTGATTGACCAGTGTTGATATGACTTGTAAAGCTTGTTCATGTTCACTATTAGACATAGAAATGGTAAACGAGTATTTTGCTCGTCCAACAAGCTTACTGATTGCTCGTCCAGAGCGATAGATAGCGTCTCCGTCCATCATGTCTAATGCACGATCAATGGTTTTCATTTCACCAATTCCTATAGCGATTCTTAGGCCATACCTGTTAAATCGCTTTGCATCATGCGCATCACTTGGTTCAAATGATTTAACCCATGTTTTCAATATCAATGCTACTTCAAAAGCGTCTTCTGGTTGGCTCATAATACATTCAATAAAGTCGCCTCTAACGATACGTCCCCAAAAGCCCTGGTAACGTCTTTCAAGAATCGAAAGGCATTTTTTCAACTTTTCATTAAGTTCTATCATCGATTCTCGCGAGAGGGAGGTTGATGACACTACGTCAGCGGATATTGCAGCATACATAATGTTTCTTATTTTTTACAAGTTTTTTGGCTTGTTTGTTTAAAATACAAGTATTTTCACTTGTATTTGTAAAATGCAAGCTATTTCACTTGCAAATATAGAAAATAAAGTTCTTTTGAAAGCAAAATGAATGTGGTTTTTTGCAAAAGTGGGGTAAAAAAAAGAGAGCCGCTTGGTTTTGCGGCCCTCTTATGGGGATTCTTGGAGCACTCGGAGTGATTGGGGCACTTTGAGGCTCTAACTTCTAATTTCTTGAAAAATTATTTTTTGAGCCATTGGTCGAGCCAACGGAAATATTCGCGTTGCCAAAGGATGCTGTTTTGTGGCTTGGTCACCCAGTGACATTCGCTGGGGAAGAGCACCATTCGCGCGGGGATGCCCCGCATTTTGGCAGCATTGAAGGCTTGCATGGTTTGGCTATAAGAGATGCGGAAATCGTTTTCGCCGGTCACCACCAAAATGGGGGTATCCCAGTTTTGTACGAAATTTTTGGGGTCGGCGTCGCGATAGCTGCGCATAGCCACCTCATTGTCTTTTTCCCAGGGAGCGCCCCCGAGGTCCCAATTCACGAACCACATTTCTTCGGTTTCGCAATATTGTGCGCGAAGGTCGAAGATGCCTGCGTGCGACAGGAAGCAAGCAAATCGCTTATTGTGGTTGCCTGCGAGCCAGTAAACGGAATATCCGCCAAAACTTGCTCCCACGGCTCCCATGCAATCGCCATCGATGTAGGGTTGCTGTTTCATATAGTCGGCTGCGCTAAGGTAGTCGTTCATACATTGTCCGGCATAATCGCCCGAGATTTGTGCATTCCATTCGGTGCCGAAACCGGGCAATCCGCGGCGGTTGGGTGCGATTACCACATAGCCGTTTTCCGCCATGATGCGCAAATTCCATCGATAGCTCCAGAATTGGCTCACCGGCGATTGCGGTCCTCCTTCACAGAAGAGTAGCGAAGGATACTTTTTGTTGGGGTCGAAGTTAGGCGGGAGGAGCACCCAAGTGGTCATCATTTTGCCATCGGTGGTGGGCACCATCACCTTTTGGCATTTCACATCGCCGAGAGAGTCCATAATGGGCGCAGTGATGTGGGAGAGCCTTACCGGTTCTTTGCCGGCCTTAAAGCTGTACACCTCGTTGGGTTCAAGGAAAGAGTGTCGGCACGTAATCATCAAGTCTTTTCCGGCAAATTGAAGGCCATCGTAGTCGTATTGACCGCCAGCCACTTGTTCCACTTTTTGTGTGGCAACATTCAATCGGAAAATGGGCATCGTGCCTTGGTAGGCGCAGATAAAGTAGATGTATTTTTCATCGGGCGACCAAGTGATGAAATCCACGCTGTAGTCCCAATTGGCGGTGAGGTCGGTTTTCTTGCCATTGTCGAGCAGGAAGATGCGGTTTTTGTCGGCTTCATATCCATCGTGTTCCATCGAAAGCCAAGCGATTTTGCCGCTTTTCGACACGATAGGATTATTGTCGTAGCCCATCATTCCTTCGGTGAGATTTTTGGTGGCTCCGGTGGCGATATCGTATTGATAGATGTCGCTATTGGTCGATACGGCATAGTCTTTTCCGGTTTTTTTGCGGCACACATAGAGTATGCTCTTGCCGTCGGGAAGCCAAGCCAATTGCTCCACGCCGCCCCAAGGGCGCATAGGCGATTCGAATTGTGTGCCTTCGAGCACATCTTTCACATTGCTCACTTCATCTCCATTAAAGTCAGCCACAAAGGGATGGGGAATTTCGGCAGTCCATTCATTCCAATGGCGATACATTAAATCGTCGATGATGCGTCCGTCGGATTTGGGCAAGTCGGGGTAGCGGTCTTGTGTGGTTTCGCCATATTTCACGGTGGAAATGATAATCACCTTTTTCTCATCCGGACTCAACACGAATCCCTCAATGTCTTTTTCCAAATTGGATACGCATTTGCGGTTGGAGCCATCGGCATCCATCACCCACATTTGGTTCACGCCATCGGCATTGGGATAGGCGAAGGCAATTTTTTTGCCCCCATCCATCCACACGGCATTGGTTTCGCTTTTAGCGGTGTGTGTGATTTGTACGGCATTTTTGCCGTCAATGTCCATCACCCACAATTCGCGGTTGCTGTTGTTGTTTTCTATGTTTGGCGTGCTCACACCATAGAGCACCTTTGAAGCATCGGGCGACACTTGCGCATCGCTCACACGGCCGAGGCTATTGAGCAGCTCCGGGGTGAACTTTGCAGCTGAAGCGCCGAGCGAGGTCGCAGCCATTAATGAAGCCATTAGTAGAGGTTTTACAAAATTCATAAATTGTAGCGTTTTTTTTATTTGTTGTTATTATTCTTTGTTGGGTTTCGGATATAAAAATGTGATGCAAAGTTAGCAAAAACATTTTAAATGAAAGCGCAGCGTGCACGATTTGTGTAGCATCCGCAGTTGCTTTAGTTGAGGATAAGGTTAACCAGGGCGGTTACGTCGGTTACATTGATTTCTGCATCGGCATTGATATCGCAGTCGGCATCGGAGAAATCGGCAGAGCCTAAAATTTTGTTTACCAATGCGGTTACATCGCTCACATTCACCTCACCGTCGGCGTTCACGTCGCCCAGTAGTTCGGAAGGCAGCGGTTCGCCCACATAGAGTAGGTATTTGGCATAGCCGTTCCCCATGGTGTAGGCATAGAGATAGCAGTGGTTATCGTCGATAGGCTCAATGTGGTAGAAGCTCCCCGTGGAAAGGTTGGATGCCAGCCCGCCATTGCCAAAGTCGCCCACATTCAGCACGTCTATTTGGTCGGAGGTAAGGTCTTTGATGGTGAATCCGCCATTGTAGTTGTTGCTTGATGGGTGCACAAAGAGCGTGTGTCCGGCAAGCGAGAATTGCATACTTCCCACACTGGTGTTGCGTGCCGGGGGATAGGTGCCGCTATTGCCGGTGATATACACCCCGCTATCGCCTTGCTCGTAGCGATAAATGCCCGAGGTGCGCACTTGGTAGATGAAATGGTTGGGGTCGTTGTTGAGGGGCACAATGAGGCTCGTGTTCATGCCGGTGGCGCTCAGTGAGTCGCTGGCAGTGGTGCCGGCAAAGGTGCCCGCTGTGATTTTTACCACATTGGCACGCGTTTGCCCTTTCGACAGGAAATACACATATCCTCCCTCTTGGCTCATCACGTCACCGCTGGCGCTGATGAAATAGGTTTGTCCGTTGTGGAGCAACGAGAAATCCACTTTGGTGGCAGTGGTGCTGCCCTTGGGGTAGATGACCAAGCGAGAAGGGGTGGTGGTCATGCTGTCGGCACGCACAATCAGATTGCCGGCATCGTCGGTGCAGATGCCCGTGCCATTGGTGCCGTCAAATTTGCTATCCACCTGTCCATGCGGTCCGAAAGCCAGCATGGTGTGGGTTTTGCAGTCGTTGGTGTAGAGCACTCCATCCACCAAGGCAGTTTGCATGGCAGTGTTGTAAGCACTATTTTTGGCATTGCGATGGGGGAAATTTTCGGGTAAATTGCCTTTGTATTGCGAAAAGCTATATATGGTGTCGCACTTCAGTGGCAAAGGGTCGGGCGTGTTGCCCACATTGCTCCAATCAATGCTGTCGAGCTCTTGCATTTGTTCGGGTCGCAAATAGTTGCACGTCATCATATACACGCCCATGTTGCCGTATTTCTTATAGTTGGCTTCCGAGTCGACGGTCCACACTGCCACCTTCAAGCCATAGCGGCGAAAGGTGTTCACCGTTTCTATATCAAAGTAGCCCGCTTGAATGCTCGGATTGGCTTTGAATGCTCGGCACCATCCCTCATTGCTTGCCCAATTGGCTGCGCAGAGCCACTGGCATTGAAATTGGGGATAATTTTTGCTCACATATTCCACCGACTTTTGCATACTGGTGAGAATCACCACTTTATCGGCGAGACCCTTTTCGGTGATAAGCGCTGCAAGGCGAGGGAAATTGCTCATATCGCTGTTGTTGAGCCCCGTGGCCCACTTGAGCTCAATCACCGGGAACGCATTTTTCTCAACGCAAATATCAAGGTACTCCTCCATGGTGCAAATGGTGCCCGTATAGGTGATACCACCGCGCGTTTGCGTATAGGTTTCGGCTTGCAGTTCAGCCAAAGTGGCATTAGCCACAGTGAGATTGCCGCCTAAGCGGTTGGTGGTTTCGTCGTGTGAAATCACGAAATAGCCATCCTTGGTGACACGCACATCGCATTCCAGACCGGTGTAGCCGTATTCGTCAACACCCAGGCGGAAAGCCTCGGCAGTGTTTTCCACACCGCGATAGCATCCGCGATGTCCCACAAAAATCGGTTTCCATGCCAGCGCCTGTTCTGCCATGCATAGCAAAGCGAAAATCAAAAATAAATTTCTCATAGTAGATTGTTGTTAGATTCTGTATTTAGCTTTTAGGCTTCACAAAAATACAAATAAATTATTGATTTGCAAAAAATCGCATCCATCGCTATGGACCTTCATAGTGTGCGGATTGATTCCCAAAAGGCGGGTGGAATGGCGAAATAAGGTGAATAATTTGTCCAAATCTCCCTCCGTATGGTTGATATTTAACGGAGGGCTATAATTCTGCGTGTTTTTTTATACTTTTGCACCAGTTGTGAAAATTTCGCAACCATTTGCCGTGTGATGCCGCCCACTGCTTGAGAAAGAAAGAGAGCTGCCGACGCCCGCAAATGAATCATCAATTGATAATATTGTAACAGAGAAAAGGAAATGAAATTTGTAGTTTATTTATGTTTGGCTTTCGGCGCTGTTACTTCACTTGCAGCACAAGAAACACTCACCTTGAGCCAATGCTTGCAGATGGCTGTGGACAATAACCTGTCGCTGCAGAAGAGCCGCAACGAGATGGCAAAAGGGAAAATCACCATTAGTGAGAATCAAGCAAAATTGTTGCCTCAAATTAATGCAGTGGCACAGGTGAACGATAATTTTGCTCCACCGGTGTCGGTGACCGATGGCACTGCCTACGGCAAGCAGTATAATGTGACAAAAACACTTCAATATAATGCTGCCATTGGGCTCCAATTGCAAATGCCACTCTATAATCAGATGGCGCGCACGGCGATTGAAGTGGCGAAAATTGCCGACCGACTCAATGAACTATCGTATGAGAAAGCGCGCGAAGACATTATGGTGCAAACCGCTCAAACCTACTATTTGGCGCAAAACACCTTAGAGCAAATTCGCTTGGTGAACGATAATATCAAGCGCATGGAGGAACTGAGGGATATCAGCCAAGCGTTCTACGACAATCAGATGAGCCTTGAGGTGGATGTGAAGCGCGTGAGTTTCAATATTGAAGAACTCACCGTGCAGCGCGACAATGCCCTCGCTATGCTGGAGCAGCAATACACGATGCTCAAATTTATCATCGATTATCCGGCAGAAAAGGCTATCAGAGTAACGGAAGTGAATCCGGGGCAGATTGAAGACGTGAATGCCACCGGGCTGAACACCAACCTGTATGAACTCCAACTTTTGGAGCAAAAGCAAGCACTTGCCGAAAAGCAAACCAAGCTCACCAAAGATAGCTATCTGCCCACCGTGAACCTCACCGGCAATTTGATGTATTCGTCCTACACCGATAAGTTTGAAAATTGGTTCCGCTCAAGCGAATCCAACCATTGGTATGGCTCCAATGGCATTGGCATTCAGGTGAGAGTGCCTATTTTTGATGGGTTCGGAAAGCGTGCAAAAATCAAAAAGGCGAAAGCTGAAGAAGAAACCGCACGACTCGACTATGAAAATGCGCTCAAAAATTTTCAAGCCAATTATGCCAACGCTCTGAGCGAACTCACCAACTGCCGGCGCAATTACAAAAAGCAATTCGACAACTATGCACTCGCTCAAGAGGTGTATAGTGTTACCGCCTATCAATATAAAGAAGGCGTGACCTCTATGAGCGTGGTGCTACAAGACGAAATGCGCATTAGCGAAGCGATGAACAACTACCTTACCGCATTCTATAAATATAAAGTGGCGAATCTCTCGCTGCTCAAACTCACCGGGCAATTACACCAACTGAAATAGCCGTTGGATGGCTGCTACAGTTAGATTTTTTTGCGGAAATGATGGCGATATGAATCATTGACTAAAATAAAATATATTGATATATGGAAAGCAAAGAAAAGAAAAGTGCTCAAGAAGCACCTGAACAAAAAGTGAATCAGCAAGAAGCACCTGAAGTGCTGGATAATCAGAAAGATACACCGACAGAAGAAACTGCCGCCGGTGATGCCGGTGCGCCTGTAGTAACGAAAAAAGATATCAAGCCCTTGCGCGGAAGGCGCTTGGTGGTGAGCTTGGTGGGTATCGCCATTTTGGCTTACGGCTTGTGGAAATTGGTGGGCGTGTTTCGCGACTACACCGCTACCGAAACTTGCAACGATGCCCAAGTGGAGCAATACATCGCTCCGGTGAACTTGCGCGCTTCGGGTTACATCGCTAAGGTGTGCTTTAAGGAGCACCAACAAGTGCACAAGGGCGACACTCTGCTCATTCTCGACGACCGTGAATATCGCATCCGACTCATGGAAGCGGAAGCAGCCCTGAAAGATGCCAAGGCGAGCGGTAATGTGATTAATGCCTCTGAGCAAACCACACAAACATCCGCTTCGGTGTACTCGGCTTCCATCGATGAAATTGAAGTGCGACTTGCCAAACTCGCCAAAGATATTGAGCGCTATCGCAACCTCGTGGCTAATAAGGCTGCCACTCCCATCCAATTGGAGCAATTGGAGGTGGAATATGAAGCCACTCAGAAAAAACTTGAAGCCACCAAAAAGCAACAAGAAGCCGCCTACAAGGGCGTGAACGAGGTGAGCACCCGCCGTGGCAGTGTGGCTGCCGCCATTCAGCGTGCCGAGGCTGCCGTGGAAATGGCTAAACTCAATCTTTCCTATTGCGTGGTGGTGGCTCCTTGCGATGGCAAACTCGGGCGACGCACCATTGAAGAAGGACAAATGGTGAATTCCGGCACCACCATCACCTACATCATCCCCAACAATCAGAAGTGGGTGATTGCCAATTATAAAGAAACACAGGTGGAAAATCTACATGTGGGACAAAAGGTGAGAATGACGGTCGACGCCTTGGATAATAAGGTGTTTGAAGGCACAGTGACCGCCATTTCAGGTGCCACCGGCTCCAAATATTCGCTCGTGCCTACCGACAATTCTGCCGGCAACTTTGTGAAGATTCAGCAGCGTGTGCCGGTGAGAATCGATTTTTCCAACCTCAGTGCAGAAGACAACAATCGCTTGGCTGCCGGTATGATGGTGGTGGTGAAAGCGGAGAAAACCGATAGGCGGAAATAGCCATGGCAGAAGATTATAGCAACTATCCGTTTTTTAAATGGGTGCCCAAACCTATCGGCATCATCTTTATGATTGTGCTCTTTGTGCCGATGATATCGATGAGCGGCGTGTATTCCGCCAATAGCGGCGAAATGATAGGCGGGCTGGGCATCCAGTCGGAATACATCGTGTTTGCCGGCTTTTGCACCTCGATAGGCATGGCGGCTTTTTCGCCTTTCTTCTATCAGCTGGTGTGCATCCGCCGCGAAAAGATGATGTTGCTCATGGGCTTTGCCATCCTCTTTGTGCTGAGCAACATTTGTGCCCAAACCGATTCGCTCTTTGTGCTCGGGTTGTGCAGTTTGCTCATGGGCTTTGTGAGGCAAACGCTCATGATGGCGCACCTGTTTGTGTTCATCCGATATGCTTTCGGCATAGAAGCCACCAAGAATATCACTCCCGGCAACGAACCCACCACCGATGAGGGTTGGGATGCTATGGACGCCGAAAAAACCGTGTCGCAACCGGTGATTTACTGCTTTTTTATGATTATCGGGCAATTGAGCACTTGGCTCACCGCATGGCTGGCGTATGCCTACGAGTGGCAATACGTTTACTATTTTATGATGGCATTTATGCTGGCAGGCATCATCATCGTGTTTTTCACCATGCCGTATCACCCTTATGCCATGCCCAAATTCCCCATCACCTTCTCCAAACTTGCCAATGTGATGGTGTTTAGCACCATGATGTGCTCGTTTGCCTATGTGATGGTGTTTGGCAACACCCTCGATTGGTTCGACAACGAGTCGATCCGCATCTCTGCCATTGTGTGCGGTGTGTTCACCTTGCTATTCATCTACTTGGAAATGTCGCGCAAATCGCCCTATTTCATCATGGAGGTGTTTAGGCTGAGGGTCATTAATTTCGGCATTTTGCTCTTTTTGCTGCTGATGATTACCAATTCCAGTGCTATGTTTGTGAACGTGTTCACCGGATTGGGTATGAAAATCGACAATTGGCAAAATGCCACTTTAGGCAACTGGGTGATGGTGGGCTACTTCACGGGTGTGATTTTTGCGGTGATAGCCGCCAAAAAGAAAATTCACCTGAAGTGGATGTATGCCTTGGGATTCCTCTTCATTGGGGCGTATGCGCTGTTTATGTTCTTTGAGGTGCAAACCGATGGTATGTATGAACGCATGAAGTGGCCGGTGATGATTCGCTCCATAGGCATGATGCTGCTCTATTCGCTCATCTCCACCATGGCAAACCAGCGTATGCCGTATCGCATGCTATCCACTTGGGTGTGCATCATGCTCACCGTGCGGATGGTGATCGGACCTTGCATCGGCTCTGCCCTCTACACCAAAGTGCTCCAGCAGCGCCAGCAAACCTATATCACTCGCTTGGCACAAGACTACGACCGCACCAACATAGAAGTGGCGAATACCTTCGACCAAACCGTTCGCGGCATGCAGTATCAAGGCAAAACCGAAACAGAAGCGCAGAATATGGCTGCCATGTCGGTGAAAGGAAAAATACAGGTGCAAGCCACCATCGTTTCGCTGAAAGAAATGGCGGCATGGACGGTGTATTTGTGCATAGGATGCGCCATCCTGGTAGTGATACTGCCGTGGAGAAAACGAAAACTAAAATACCTCACTCGAGATTATTTCCTTAAAAATGTAAATACCTCAAAGTTAGGCCTCAAATAGCGGTGTTGCCCAACTAACACCCTCTAACCAAAAACATTAACCCAAAAATAACGGAGAAGCTACCCACCCATATCCGGTAGCTTCTCCGTTTGTATGTCATACCCCCCGCCGCATACCACAGCTACTGAACCTGGATGGTGTTTATTGGAGTAGGGCGGTGAATAGGTAACCATCCGAAACAAGCCGACTTTTAAATGGCGCTTTTGATTGTGAACTTTGCAACCAAAAACGCCATGTTTAATTTGAATGAAAACAATCGCATTGTCATGTCGCAGCATCCATGCGACATGCGTATCGGG
>SFWW01000032.1 GCA_004559845.1 bacterium | reverse complement strand
GTCTGGCCTCGCAGCCTATTGCTTTTTTCCCAAGAAACCAATGCTTCGATTAGAACGAGAAATCGACAACCAGCTCACAATCTTTTAGTTATTTTCATCGAACTCACGTTAAAGATACAATTCTTTTTCATAATTTTCAAACAATCAGCCTAAAAGCAGTGCAATAGAGGTGTGGGATTGTTGATAGAAGTGAAAAAAAATTGAACAAAGGGACTGTCCCTCTGTTCAATTTTTTTAAGAGCGGTTAGCGTTTTAGGCGTGCTATTTCAGGATGGCGTTGATGATGGCGGTTACGTCGGCAATATCAATGGTGCCATCGTTGTTGTAGTCGAAATAGCTTTCTTTCACGGTGCTGTTGCCAATAATGTAGTTCACGAGGTTCGTTGCGCTGGTGATATCCAGTTTCACGGGCTCTTCTGCCAATGTGAGGCTGAAGGTGTACTGTGCGGCAAGTTGTCCGGGCACGTATTGATAGAGTTTCACCGTGCTGTTGTTCACCACTTCTGCCGTGATGCAGTTGGGGTTGGGCTTGTAGGCGCTTTCCGAGAGTTGAGCTTCGTGAGTAGCTACCACTGCACCGGTTTTGAGATTCACGATTTGGAAGCCGTCGATGTAAGCCACATCAGAGGCTGCGCCATTGAGCACCGGTTCCACTGCGAAATACACGTCGGCGGCTTTAAATATGGTGCCGCCTTGGGTGGTGGAGATGTTATTGTTGGGGCATGCGGTGAAGGTGCCGGAATCGTTGAGGTAGAAGTGTTGGAAATCGCTTGTGCGGTTGCGTACGGCGAGCAAGTTGCTATTGATGTCGGAGGTGAGGGGCAGGGCAAGCGATTGTCCGTCGGACTTCACCGGCGATACATCGATGGATGATGCCGACACTTGTTCGCCATTGGCAATAATGATTTTTGCCACTTTGGTTGAACCGCTTGGGAATACATAGATGGCGCCTCCTTCTGCACTCATCACATTGCCTTGAGCCTTACACATATATTGTAGGGTGGATGCCGTAACATCGGAGGGAAGTGTGAGCGAAATGGATTGGAATGCGCTGCCTCCGGCGGGAAGTATCTTCATTGAGGTGCATCCCGAGGAGTAGAACGAGGTGGGCAAAATGATGTTGCCGGCTTGGTCGGAAGTGATGGCTGTGCCGCCTGCCGAAGCGATGCCGGTGTCGGTGAGCCCGGATTCCGACCAATAGTAGAGTTTGGAATTGGCGTGGTCGTTGACGTAGATTTTGCCTTCCATACCGGTTGCCCAACGGCTATTGGTGTTGGCTGTGAGGTGACCTGAAGTGTGTGCCCAATCTTGCGCAAGGCTGTAGCCGGTGATTACTTGTTCCACATAGGCTTCGCCGGAGAGGTTGATAACCACATCGGCGGCACCTGCCGAAGCGAGGGTGAGGGTGGCGGTGTGGTTGCCCTTGGTGGTGGGTTGGTAAGTCACTTCAATCGTGCCACCGGCAGAGAGCGAGGCAGGGCTCACATTCCACATATTGGCATTTGCACCGGAAAGAGAGGCGGTAATGTTGCCGGTGAGGTTGCTCCCCGACACGGAAACCGACTTGGTGAGCGGTTCGTTCACCTTTGTGCTAAATGCCAGTTCGGTGGGCGATGCTGTGATGGCGGGGTCGGTGATGGTGCTTTCGGGCGGATTGCCGGTGTAGTAGTAGGCAATGCCTTGGTTGGCGCTCAGCACCCAAGCCTCCACATAGTTGTTGCCATCTTGGTTGATTTGCACATTGCCGGTGCAGTTGATGTTTCGCCTTGTGTCGGAAAGTCCGTTGGCGGGATAACTTGCCATTCGCTTGGGCGAGAAGAATGAGTTGCTCCAGTCGGGTGAAGTGATTTGCAGCAATTTCATGTGACCGCCGGTATAGTTTTTGGCAGCATCTTCGGCTGTTTGTGTGGGGTTGCCGTTAGCATCGGTTGAGGAATAGGTAGCATCGTTGAAATCAAGCATCAAGCCGTAGGTGGTGCCATCGTAGTCGAATTGACGGTAAGCATTGCCCCAATTCTTCATACCCGACATTCTATCGAGCACGGCGCCATCGGCATCGATTTTGGTGGCCGGGATTTGCGAGCCGTCAATCATGTAGCCATAGGCAGTGGGATAAGCTCTGATGGAGGCGCTTGCTTTCACTGCCGACCCATTGTCGGTGATGTCGATAATTTTGCCGGGCGATGTGCCAATCACGCCGTTTGCCACGGGGAATTCCACGATTTGTGTGCCGCCGGTCACGCCGCTCACTTTGCCGGTGTTGTCGTGAGCAAAGATGATGCGGCTGCCTTCGGTGGTCCAATCGCCACCCACTTCAATGTAGTCGCCCAAGCGCACGATATTGTTGGCTTGAAGGGTGGCATAATCAATGGTGGTGACGTGGGGTGCATCCATGGCATTGTCCCAAGTGTAGATTTTCAGGTCGTGGGTGTTGCCCGAGCCGTCGATACCGCCGAGGTTGCTGGCGATGATTTTGCCGCCGAAGGGGCGCACATCCACGAGGTTGAGGATGCCGCCTTCCACACCGGTGCTATTGAGGTTGTAGAGGAATTTGCCGGTGCGAGCATCCACCACCTTGATGTAGGAGTGGTCGTACACAAGGTAGAGGCGGCCATCGTAGTAAGCCATGTTGCGCACTTTTGTGGCATCCCAGCCGGTTTGCGTAGCGGTGCCGGCTTTGTCGCTAAAGTTCCATTTTTCGGTAAACGATAATGGGGGTGCCGTTGCCACGCCCTTGAGGTTGATCCACTGATACACGTCGTTGCCTTCGGTGTCCACGCTCTTGAGCGTAATCACATAGTCGTTGTAGCCATCGCCATTGTTGTCGCCATAGTATTCGCCCACTGCCGATGGGGTGAAGGTGATGGTGATTTGCGGATTTTCGTCGGTGAAATTATAGTCGGGATAGCCTGCCACATTCAGCCCGGATGGAGTAACGGAGAACACGCCATTGCAAGCGTCGGTGGGCGTTACGAAGCACCAGCCGTTCAATTTGTTGCCGCTCACTTGCACGGTGGCTGAGGCGGTTTGCCCGGCTTCACATTCCAAATACACTGTGTTGGTGCTCACGGCAATATAGGGGTCAGATGCCACCACGCCGCCACCGCCATTATAGTAGGATGGCTCGGTCACGGAATAGTTGCCGTAGTTGTTGAGATAATCGTAGATGCCTTTCAAGTGGCCGTCAACCCACGAGTAGAAGCCGGCACTTGAGGTGTCTTGAATGAGTTGCCAGTCGGTGTAGCAGTCCACAAACAAGCCTTCGGTAAGCACCGAGGGATAAGCCTCGCCTGCAGTAATCACCGTCCATCCATTGTTTTTGATGCCTCGGTCCGACACTTCGAAGCCGCCGTTGCCTTCTTGGTCTGAGAATTTGGTAATCAGACCGTTTTGAACGCTCGAAGCCAAGTCGTAGCTGCCGTCGTAGTAATACCACGTTTCGGTGCCGTGCGCCACTGCATTGGCAGCATTGAGGTGGAACGATACAAACACGTCGGACCCATAGGTGTAGCAATATGCCCTACGGGGTGAGAGTTCGATTTCGCCATCAAAATCGTCTTCCCATCGGGTCATGTACACGTCGGCGCCCATCGCGGTGAGTTTGTCGTACACTTTCGATGCGCATTGCAGTGCGAGCCATGATTCGGTTTGATTGTTGTAGATGCCATTAGAATAGCATGCGCCGGGGTCGTCGCCACCATGTCCGGGGTCGAGCACCACCACATAGTTTTCCCAAGAGGCTTGTGCGGCAATGGGCATCAGTGCTGCCCATACCAAAATCAGTAAGTTGCGTAATCTTTTCATAGGATGGAGTGATTATTTGAAGTCGGCGCAGTACACCTGACCATCGTTAAACGAAGTGAACACAATCCGGCTTCCGTCGGGACTGATAGAAGGGCACATTTCCATCAATAGGGTGGTGGATGTGAGTGCTTTCTTTTGCGAGCCATCGGCACGGATGATATATAAATCGCTGGAGGTGTAGGTGTGGCCATCGTCGGTGCTTTGCTCATACACTACCTGGCTGTTGTTTGCCCAAGTGGGGTTGAAACCATGGTCGAGTTTGATTTTGCCCGAGCCGTCGATGTTTACCACGCACACGTAATTGCCGTGGTTGAACGCTACCTTTGAGCCGTCGGGCGACAAAGCCGGGCAAAACGAAGCTCCGGCGTTGATGAGGGTTTTCTGCCCCGACCCGCTAATCACGTAGAGGCCTTCGCGCTCGCACGATAGGCTCACCTTTTGTGCGGCTCTGGCGGCGCGCTTTTGCTTAAAGGAGCGGGTAGCGAGTTTGGCTTCCATATTCATGCGGGTGAAATCTTCGGAAAGTTTCTCGCTATCGCCGCCGGTGGAAATCGACCACAGCGCCTGCTTTCTTATCTTTTTCCCTGCCACCATATCATGGCGCAAGTCGGTGGCGAAAATGTGTTTGGAATCGGCATCCCATTCATAGCCGAAGCCCACACTGGTGGCGCTCGAAATGCGATGCATATTCTCGCCGTTGGCATCCATTACATACAAATTGTTGTAGCCATAATTGGTGAAAGCAATCAGGCTTCCATCGGGCGACCATTTTGGATTCTCAAATTTTTCAGAGCTATCGGTGAGTTTCTTCACATTCGTCAAAACTCCCTCTTTCATCGTTTCTGCACTTACCACTCCGCTAATTAGTAAGAGTGAAATTAATAAGTAGTTTCTCATTAGTTTAAAATAATCTATATTTCCGGTAAGAATAAAAAATTTTTCAAATTTATTAAAAAAATGAAATCACACTGCATAAAAGTGCATTTATTTTATAAAATCCTACCACGGCTCTTTCATTTATAAACGAATATGATTGCCCGCTTTTATGGCATACAACGAAAATAAAGCCGCCTCCGCCGAAAAAAACAGCGGCGCAGCCTCTTTTAAATCATCCAATATACTTTTCGCAAAATAATGATGAGGCTCTAAAGGGCTCAAATGACAAGCTGAGGTGGCTACATGGGGTCGACGTCGTAGTAGAGGATGGTGGATTTCATGCGCCGGTCGGCTTCGGCAAGGCGCTCGTAGATGTTGCGCAAAATACCTTTCACCTTCACCATGGAGGCTTCGGTTTCGAATTTGAGCATAATTTGACGAATGTGGAAATTTTGCACACGAGCCACCATGGGCGGTTCGGGTCCGAACACCCTGTTGCCGAACACCTCGCGTAGCATATTGCTATAGCGCACGCTCACTTCTATGAGCGTGTCTTCGTTGCGATGCTTCACATACACGTTTACGATGCGTGTGAAAGGCGGATATTTAAATGTGCGGCGCTCTTCGAGCTCGTAGTCATAAAACGATTTGAAATCGTGCTCTTGCACAAATTTGATAATGGGGTGGGTGGGCGAGTAGGTTTGCACCACCACGAGTCCCTGCTTGTGGGCGCGTCCGGCTCTGCCCGACACTTGCTCCAGCATATTGAAGGCGCGTTCGCTGGAGCGAAAATCGGGAAAACTGATGATAGAGTCGGCATTCAAGATGCCCACCACGCTCACGCCGTCGAAATCCAACCCTTTGGTCACCATTTGTGTGCCTACCAAAATGTTGGCTTCTCGCGACGAAAATTCGTTGATAATGCGGTCGTAGCTATTTTTGTTGCGCGTGGTGTCGAGGTCCATGCGAAGGATTTTTTCGTTGGGAAACACCTCTTTCACTTCATCTTCAATTCGCTCAGTGCCGTAGCCCACGATTTCCAATCCCGGGAGTCCGCAGGTGGGGCAGAGGTTGGTCATGCTTTGGGTGTAGCCGCAATAGTGGCAAGTGAGGGTGCGTATGTGCTTGTGATAGGTGAGCGTCACGTCGCAATTTTCGCATTTAGGCACCCATCCACACTCTTTGCAGCACACCGATGGCGAATACCCTCGCCGATTTTGAAACAGTATCACCTGCTCTTTGTTTGCTAAGGCTGTGTTGCAATCTTGGATTAATTCTTGCGAAAATAAGCCCTTCATTTCCTTCTTTTTACGTGCCAATTTGGCATCCACCACCTTCACCTCGGGCATGTTGATGTTTTCGTAACGTGTGAGTAGCTCCACCAATCCGTAGAAGCCATTTTGGGCGTGATGATACATTTCAATGGAGGGGGTGCCCGAGCCGAGGAGCGTTTTGGCGCCGTGCATCGATGCCAGCACCATGGCGGCATTTCTGCCATTGTAGCGCGGTGCGGGGTCTTGTTGCTTATAGCTGGTGTCGTGCTCTTCGTCCACGATAATGAGTCCTAAATTGCTATAAGGCAAAAAGATGGATGAGCGCACGCCAATCACCACACAAGGTTCGGGGTGATGGAGCAGTCGCTTCCAGATGTCCACCCGCTCATTGTCGCTGAATTTTGAGTGATAAATGAGCAATTTTTCGCCAAACACTTTCCGCAGGCGGCGTGTGAGTTGGGTGGTGAGTGCAATTTCCGGCACCAAATAGAGCGCTTGTTTGCCGGCTTGGAGCGCATCTTTAATGAGATGCATATAGATGGTGGTTTTGCCGCTCGAGGTAACGCCATGCAGCAGGGTGATGGGTTTTTCTTTAAAGCATTGGTGAATGGCATGGTAGGCGCGCTGTTGATCGGCACTCAATGTGGGCGGTGCCACCATCTCGCTGCCTAAGTCGGCAAATCGATTGATTTCGCGCCGATACACCTCAAAGATGCCTCGTTGGCGGGCAGCTGCCAGCACCGGTTGGGTTACCCCTGACCGCTTTAGCAGTGCTTCTTTGGTGACTTCTTTCACCGGTTTGCTCTTTTGGAGCCAGCCCGACAAATCAAGGTATGCCAGCAATAGCGCCTCTTGCTTTTTGGCTCTTTTCACTTCATCGAAAAAGCGATGCAGAGCGGTATCGTCGGAGCGGTCCACTGTGAGCCGCACGCACGCTTCGGTTTTGGCGCGGTAGTTGTCGACCACGCGTTCCGACACATGGATAGCACCCAGGTCCACCAATTTGTGCACCATAGATTCCACATTGCGAAACTCTGTGATACGGCTAATTTCGTTCACTTGCATTCTGCCGCGTTGGGCGGTGAAATCGAGCACACAGCGCAATTTGTCGGTCAGCTCGCCGGGTTGCGATTCTTCATAGTCGGGATTCACACTGATGTAGGTTTCGCTCTCAATTTTCAATCCCGCCGGCAATGCCGCCTTCATCACCTCCCCCATAGTGCAGAGATAGTAGTCGGAAATCCATTGCCAGAATTTGAGTTGCGGATGCACCACGATAGGAGTGGGGTCGATCATCGCAATGATGCTTTTCACTTCATATCCCTTGGGCTCCTCGTTGTGCATGATGTGTATGATTCCTGTGTAAATTTTTTTGCGTCCGAATGGCACAAGCACTCGGCAGCCAATTTGCAAATCGGCTTGCATTTCTTCCGGAATGCGGTAGGTGTAGGTGCCTTTTATAGCGAGAGGGATGATGAGTTCGGCAAATTGAGCCATAAGGGATTAAGATAAAAATTGATTGTAGATTTCGAGTTCTATTTTGGCGGTGGATGACCACGAAAAATCGGGTGCAAGCGGTTGCTCCACGTTGTGGGTGAGCATTTCTGCCGCGCGAGTGCTGAGTTTTTCAACAAAGAGCGCGTCGTGCACATTCACCACATTGCTGCTGCCAATGATTTCCGGAATGCCCATCACATGGCTTCCCACCACATTCACACCACAAGAAAGAGCCTCAATCGCCGCTAATGGCGAGGCTTCTTGCAGACTTGGGAGCACCAGCACATCGGTGCAATTGAGAAAATCGGGCATTTCTTCCGGTGGCTTTTCGCCCCAAAAAGTGCAGTCCACCCCTTCTTCAATCATTTGCCGCTTCAGTGGCTTGAGCAATTTGCCTTCGCCAAAGAGCCAAAACTTAACATCGGCGGTGGCAGATTGGGCAATTCCCTTAAAGATGCAGGGTAGTGCGGTTACATTTTTCACCTCCTCCATGCGTCCGGCAAAGGTGACTACCTTTTTGTTGGTAACCCCATACGAGGCTCGCAATTCCGCTCTGCGCGCGTCGGAATAGCGAACGAACTGCTCGTTGGCGCCGTTGGGAAGCACGCGGTATTTGATGCCGGTGGCAAATAATTGCTTTGCATATTCGGCAAGTGAATTGCATACAAAGAAATTACAGTTGGCTTGATTGATGAGGCTAAGGGTGAATCGGCGAATCATTTTGTCGGCTACGGGAGCAGTGTGGATGCTGCTGCCGTGCCAGGTGACGAAGAAGGGGATGTGGAAGTTTTGTGAAGCGCACCGTGCCAAGTGGGCGGCAAACAGGTCGTGGGCGGTAACCAAATCGTAGCGGCTCAGGAGGTTTGCCATGCGACGGAGCCTATGGAGCAGGTGCGAGGGCTCTTTGCGGCAGAAGTGGTGCATAGCCGAATCCATCATGCTTCGTTCCGCCCACAAAATGTGGATTCGCTCGCCATCCATCTCAAATTCGGTGTCATTACGGTTGAACTTATCCGTGTGGCGAAATTGGCGCATGAGCCAATTGTCGTAGACTTGAATCATGAAAACATCGATTTGATAAGGGCAAATGGCGCGCAAGTGCTTAACGCGATTAATCACCGCATTACACACGCCATACCGATGCCGGTTATTGCCTTCAAAAATCACTGCTATTTTTTTCATTTCATCAGTCAGGTTTCTGGGGAGGAGGTGTTTTTTTCGTTAATTCGCAAAGTTAATCTTTTTTTTGCGTAGTGACAACATGCCCACCTTCTTTTTTAAAAAAAATGGGTGGGTAAAAACCGAGCTCAGTAGACAAACATTTGAACAGAGTGACAGTCCCTTGTCAAAAAAAATAGCGGGTGAGATGGTTGGGGGCAGGAGTGGGCGGAGGCGGTGTGGGGCTTGCGCAATGTGCAAATGGGTTAAAAAAAGTAAGGCTGAGCGATGCTGCTCAGCCTTGATTGGTGGCGGGAGGAGGACTCGAACCTCCGACCTTTGGGTTATGAGCCCAACGAGCTACCACTGCTCCATCCCGCGATTTGCGAGTGCAAAATTACAACGAATTTTTGTTTGGGGCAAATTTTTCGGTGGAAAAATGCGAAAGTAAAGCTGATTTTAACATTTGTTTGCTATTTTAGCGGCTTCCCTACATAAGTGATTGCCTTTCCAAAATGAAAAATGGCAGGCGAATATGTTGCTGATTATTATAGAGAATAGCTTCGAAAGGAATCGCCTCTTGGGCTTTGCGATGGTAAAAAATAATGCGGAGGCTGCCGGGTGGGGTAGCCTCCGCTGTGGTGAGCAGATAGTTATGCTTTAGGGATTATTTGCTGCAAGCGCAGCTTTTTTTTGCGATTTCTTTGAAGAAGTCGTTGCCCTTGTCGTCCACGAGGATGAATGCGGGGAAGTCTTCTACAGTGATTTTCCAGATGGCTTCCATGCCGAGTTCAGGATATTCCACACATTCAATGCTCTTGATGCTGCTTTGTGAGAGCACGGCTGCCACGCCGCCGATGGTGCCGAGGTAGAATCCGCCATGCTTTTGGCAAGCGTCGGTCACTTCTTGTCCGCGGTTGCCCTTGGCAATCATCACGAGAGAAGCGCCGTTGGCTTGGAATTCATCCACGTAGGGGTCCATACGGTTGGCTGTGGTGGGTCCCATTGAGCCGCAGGGATAGCCTTCGGGCGTTTTTGCCGGTCCGGCATAGAGAATGGGGTGGTCTTTGAAATATTGAGGCATACCTTCGCCGGCGTCGAGGCGGGCTTTGAGTTTGGCATGTGCAATGTCGCGTGCCACGATGATGGTACCCTTGAGGCTCACGCGAGTGCTTACCGGATATTTGGTGAGTTCGGCGCGTACGGCATCAATGCCTTTGTCGAGATCGATTTCCACACCTTTGGTGCCTTCACCCGGTTTACGGAGTTCTTCGGGGATGAGTTCGGTGGGGTTTTCGTCCATTTTTTCGAGCCATATACCATCTTTATTGATTTTTGCCTTGATATTGCGGTCGGCAGAGCAGCTCACGCCCATACCGATGGGGCAAGAAGCGCCGTGGCGCGGCAAGCGAATCACGCGAATGTCGTGAGCCAGGTATTTGCCGCCGAATTGTGCGCCCATTCCAATTTTGTGAGCTTCCTTCAAGAGCTTTTCTTCGAGGTCGATGTCGCGGAATGCGCGTCCGGTTTCGTCGCCGGTGGTGGGCAGATTGTCGTAGTATTTAATGGAAGCGAGCTTCACGGTGAGCAAGTTCTTTTCAGCACTGGTGCCGCCAATCACGAATGCAATGTGGTAGGGCGGGCAAGCAGCAGTGCCCAAAGTTTTCATTTTTTCCACCAAGAAAGGCAGGAGTGTGCCTTCGTTTTGGATGGTGGCTTTGGTCATGGGGTAGAAGTAAGTTTTGTTGGCAGAGCCACCGCCTTTTGCCACCATCACGAAGCGGTATTCCGCACCTTCCACTGCTTCGATATCGATTTGTGCCGGGAGGTTACACTTGGTGTTCACCTCGTCGTACATATTGAGGGGGGCATTTTGAGAATAGCGAAGGTTGTCGGTGGTGAAAGTGTTGTACACACCGCGCGAGAGCGCTTCTTCGTCTTCAAATCCGGTCCACACTTGCTGTCCCTTTTCGCCGTGAATGATAGCGGTGCCGGTGTCTTGGCAGAAGGGGAGCACGCCTTTCACGGCAGTTTCGGCATTGCGAAGGAATTGAAGCGCTACGTATTTATCGTTTTCCGATGCTTCCGGGTCGGTGAGGATGGCAGCCACTTGCAGGTTGTGCTCACGGCGCAATTTAAATTCCACATCGTGAAAAGCCTCTTGTGCGAGCAGAGTGAGCGCTTCGGGCGACACTTTGAGGATTTCTTTACCTTCAAAATTGCCCACGCTTACGCCTTCTTTAGAAAGCAGGCGGTATTCGGTTTGGTCGGGTCCCAGTTGAAACATGGGCGCATACTTAAACTCAGGGTTTGCCATAATTTTAGTTGAGTGAATAATTGTTGATATATAATAATGAGTATTTTAGTTGCAAATATACGCAATTTTGCTTTCAAAACGAAAATAAATGCGTTATTTTTTTTATTCGCTTGCTGCCGCTGCGAGGGCTTGCCAAAGCGGTTGGGGTGGAACGGGTGCGGTGATGTCGATTTCCAATTTGCTCACCGGGTGCTGAAAGCAGATGCGGTGGCTCTGAAGCGAAATGCCACCCCCGGGATTGCTACGCCGGGCGCCATATTTTAAATCGCCTTTAATGGGGCACCCGATGTGGCTGAGTTGCGCTCGGATTTGGTGCTTTCGCCCCGTGAGCAGCTCCACCTCCAGCAGGTGATAGCGCTCGCCTTCGGCAATCACGCGATATTTGAGCACGGCTTTTTGCGCCCCTTCTTTGGGAGCATCAAACACCTCGGTGCGATTTCCCTTTTCGTGTGCCACGAGGTAGTGGGTGAGCGTGTCGGTCTGCTTGGGCGGACGGTTTTGTACGATTGCCCAATACGTTTTGTGTACTTCGCCTTTGCGAAACAGCTCGTTCATGCGCGAAAGTCCCTTGCTTGTGCGGGCAAACACCACCAATCCGCTCGTGGGGCGGTCGATACGGTGAATCACACCGCAAAACACATTGCCGGGTTTTTGGTATTTTTCTTTAATCCATTGCTTGAGCGTTTCCACCAAAGGCTCATCGCCCGTGCGGTCGCCTTGCACGATTTCTCCGCAAGCCTTATTCACGATGATGAGATGATTGTCTTCGTACACGATTTCCATAGCTTTTCGAATTGCTCACCATAGGGGTGAAAATTTTCTACAAAATTACAATCTTTAAGTGCATACTTCAAAGCAATTTCGCCGATTTTTTTGCTTTGTGCCGGAGGAGTTGAAATTTCCGTGGGAGGGTGGCTTTTTGCACTGTCATTTTGCCAAGCGCGGTGCTTGGTTTTTGCGGTTTGAATATATAAATAGGTGTGATATAGCTATTCGTGTTGCAAAATAGTGACAAAATGAAAGATTCGTTAAAAATTAATAGCGTAAATCAAAACGGGCTTTAAGATGCTTAAATGTTAACAAAAACGGGCGATATGCTCCAATTTTTTTATAAAAAAAGAATTTTTCCCTAATAAAATTGGT
>SFWW01000031.1 GCA_004559845.1 bacterium | reverse complement strand
CCCACACCGCCGTAGTCCTTGATTTGCACACCAGAGAAATAACGAATAGCATCAGCCACACTGTGGCTGTTGAGCCCCTCCAATCGCTTACCGCTAAGCGTTTGAGCAGGTATCACTTCCCGGTAGGGCTTGGTGGCATAAATCACCACATTTTCCAAATATTGCATCGAATCAAGCCGAGATATCCGAGCACTATCACGGTGCTGTGCCAACAAGGAGTGGGCGCAGCAAGCCAAACAAACGAATATGACAATTTTTTTCAACATCGAACGAACGGGTCTTAATCTAAATTTGGCAGGTCTTCTGACTCGCTTCCCCCGTTGGCTCGCCGTCCTTCCCACCCTCAGCAGGGCAGTGAACAGGCGATGGGATTGAATGTGGAAGCATACAGCAGCTCCGTCTGTTCAGGATTCTCACCTGATTCCCTTTTCATTGCGCACTTTCTAATAGGCGCAACACCAAATCGATACCGCAAAGTTACAAACTTTTTCCCATTCCACCACCATATCACATAGAGAATTTTGCCCCTTTTCCACAACAAATCCCCCACCGCCAACCCGCCGCTATTTCGCAATAGGGTAGGGGGGGATATAGTAATGGCACCGGTCCAATCGCGGATGGGTGCCATTGAAGTGTTATTTATTAATACTATGAATTCGTTAAGTCGCTTTATTTGATTACTTTCACGGCTGATTGCGTGCCGTCGGTGTAGGTGGTGACCACAATATTTACACCGCTGAAGGGCTCTGAACTGCTCACACCGGCGAGGTTCACGTATTTCACCGATGCCACGCTCTTGTGGGCAGTTGCTTCTTCAATGCCGGTGGGAGATTGACTGGTGGGTGCCACCATCACCATGGCGGGGAACCAGTAGTTGGACTCGAGTAGGATTTGTTCGCCCACTTCCTCTCCGTTTTTGTTGTAGAAGTGGAGGTAATAGTTTTGCGAACCGTATTGCTCAAAGGTTACCACAATCAAGTTGCCGGTGTTGGGGTCAAGCTCGCACACGTGGCCATACATATATTGCCCTTCCGGCAAGGTGATGAATTTTTCGGTAAACGCTCCCGTTTCCAGCTCGTATTTGCTGATGAAGTTTTTGCCATCGGCAGGACCGTAATAGAGCACCTTATTTTGCGCATCCACTGCGGGCGACGTCTTTTTCCAGCCCCATGCCGGGTTTTGGCATGCCATATTCACGGCAATGGGTGTTTTTGCCACCAAATTTTCCGTGTCTATTTCCACAAATTGCTCGGTGTCCGACGCACCGGGGGTGCCCCATGTGCAACTGTTTACTGCCACCCACACCTGTTCGTTCACTTTAAAAATGGTGCAAGCCGCTTCGTTTACGTCAATGGTGGAAATAAGGCGGTCGGTGGCGGTGTCAATCACATACACTCCTTTGCCTTGTGCGCACACAAAGAGTTTACCGTTGGCTTCCACCATCTCGCCGGGTTCGCTCGCACCGGTGCCTTCAATCGGAGAGCTGCTCATCTCGGCAGTGGTGGGATTATACACATAGATGCCACTGCTGGTGCCCACATACACCTTCGTACTGCTCAGCGGATAGCAAGCGCGTGTGTCGCCACCGCCATCAAAGGTGCTGATGCTGTGCTTTAGCAGCAAGGTGTTGGCGTCTGCCACATCTAAGCGACCGCCGGTGCTGCCATAGTTTTGCTTGGAGCAAAAATAAATGTTCGAACCATCCTGAGCAGCAAATTGCGTAGTATTGCCCAGCGTTTTCCCGGCGTTCTCTTTTTGAAACACGCGGTATTGCATACCACCCGTGGCGTAGGAATAGAAATTCACAGTGCCGGAGCTATGACCAAACCAGTCTTCATTCACGATAAACACGCCGTCGGTGTAGGCTTGAGCCACGCCGTTAGTTGCCATTGCAGCGCACACAAGTGCGCAAATCGAAGTAAAAATTCTTTTCATCATCGCTTTTAAACTTTTATTTATGAATAACTAAAAAAAATATTAATTCAAAGTCATCCCGTTTCTCATCAAGAATCGGAGTCCAATAAAAGTTCCCGTGGCGACGACCATACCAAATGCAATTACCACGCCCATAGCAGTGGATGCAAGCGCACAAAATGAAAAAAAATACTGTGTCGAGGGTTGGGCGACTACATCATTTTTGTGTTGGGCCTCGGTTCATATCCACGTGAACCATCACAAGGCTACATGCAGAGGCAGGTCTTCTGACTCGTTTCCATCGTTTCAAGCCTTCCCGGTAATGATGTAGTCGCTATTCGTGAGCGAAATAATAAAAACCAGTGGCATAATTTCTATGAAACGATACTCATCATGAGGAAACTTACAGCAGCGGGACTGTTCAGGACTCTCACCTGATTCCCTTTTAATCTCCAATTGGAGAACCTCACATTTCGTATTGTTGCCGCAAAATTAGCAATATTTTCTCACTCCACCAAAAAAAATGCCGTGGCGCCAATCAAAAAGGGCGTCACGGCTTGATGCACTGTTCGTGTTATGCGATTAATCTTCCACTTGGTGGAGTTTTTGCACGTAGATAGCTTTCGCTTTTTTCTTGCGGTTGATTACCGAAGGTTTGTCGAATTGTTGACGGGCGCGAAGTTCTTTCACGATACCGGTCTTTTCGTATTTACGTTTAAATTTCTTCAAGGCGCGTTCAATGTTTTCGCCTTCTTTTACAGGTACTACAATCATTGTGATAAAAAATTAAAGTATTATTAAATTATTTGTTGTTTATCGTTATTGTTCGGGTTCATTATGGCACCACAGCACCATACATCCACATTTGCTTGTAGGGCAGTGGGGGAGAATAAACCACAAAAAATGAATGATTTCCGCAGAGAATCATTTTTGCTCACACACGCATCCACCTCTCGGTTGAGCGGCTTTCGTGTAGCAAAGGCAACGCGGAACTTGCCTGCTATCAGATGGTTATATGTAATCTATCAGTATATCCGGTGGGTTAAAAAATCAACCTCCTTTCAATTTTGCGCTGCAAATTTACAAAAATTATTCCAAACCACCATCATCCCGCCCCCACATTTTCAAATTTTTCTCCCGCCTCTCACTCCTCCGCGCCCCCTACAGGTAAACGCATCGCGTTCCGCAGTAATAAAAAATGTGGGCGGCTTTGATTCCGTCCACATTTTTTTATCGGAGGGAATGAATGAACTCATTCATTCCGTGGGTGCAGGGCTTAGTTGCGCACTTTGATGGCTTTCATCGTTCCATCGTCGTAAAGGCGAACCACAATGTAGATTTGTCCGTCGGCGGCGTTGGGTTTGCTCACCTTCACGCCTCCCACAGTGTAGTAGGCTTCGTCGATGATGGCTTTGCCACTCACGTCGTTGATGCCGGTGGGCACTTCTTCCACATTGAGGGTGAGGTTCCAATGTACCAATTCGCCTTCAAATCCGTCGGAATTGGCATGGTCCGGACCAATGGCGGTGAGATGCACGTGGATGGTGGTGGGCTCGCTAACGGTTACGTTGGTGCCGTCCACTACCACGATTGGGTCGGATGAAATCCAGGTTACTGCTCCGGGCGTTCCTACATTGAATTTAGATTTCGTTACATTGGTGTAGGTATCGCCTTCTGCGAGCACCACTGCAGCTGCATGTGCCAGCACTTGCGAATCGTCGGCACCGATGGCGGGAATCGGGAAGGTGTTGGATGCGGAGGTTACCCATGCTTGTTCGGCCGGTACTGCATCCGTGCCTTCTGCCACTTGATTCATATTCACAGCCACCAGTTCGCGTACGCTAACGGGGGTGCCTACCGGATTGTAGTCGCCACAGCTGTCGGTTTCGCTCTTCCAGGTGAGTTCGCTGAGGTAGTATGAATTGGTGCAGGTGTTGTTGTCGCCCCAATACTTGGCTTCGTCGCCAGCCTTGGTGCCGATAATGGCACCGCCGCAACCTTCGTCGGCACTCACCGAACCGATGTTCACACAGTTGGTGATGCGGGTGCGTGCAGTGGTGGCGTTGTAGCTCGGTGAGCCCACAATACCGCCCACGCGTTCTCTACCAATCACGTCGCCGGCGTTGAAGCAGTTGGTGATGTTGGTGTAAGCACTACCTGCAATACCGCCCACGCCGTAGTTGTTGGTGGCAGCGGTGGAGGTGGTGGCAATTGTTCCGAGGTTTATACATCCGTCGATCACGGAGTTCACGTTGGCGTTGTTGCCCACAATACCGCCGGCATTGTATTGAGCCACGGTCACATCGCCGAAGTTCACACAGTTGGTGAGCACGCTGTAGTTGCCGGTGAAGGTGTAGCAAATACCTGCTGCGCCCCACAAGCCTTGTTCTATGTTGCCCTTGTTCACGCAGCTGTCGATGGTTACATAATTGCTTACATAAGCCACGATACCGGCTATCTGTTGTGCCGACGATGCGATATTTCCGGTGTTTAAACAGCCTTGGAACACCACGGGATAGGTGGCACTGGGAGAACCCTTATAGTAGCCTGCTATACCGGCGGTGTACACGCTCTTGGTGTTGGTGATATAGCCGTTGTTCGTACAGTGGTCGAACACGGAGCCGGGGCTGTAGAAGGCTGCAATACCTGCCATCGACGATGAGGATACTGCCGTGGTGGCGGTGGCGGTGAGGTCGCCGGTGTTCACGCAGCGAATGTAGTGGCACACATTGTTGCCGGCTGTGGTGCCTTGCACGGCGGTGATACCGCCAAGGATGCCATTGCCTTCAATGTTGCCCATGTTTCTACAGTGGTCGAAGGTGTAGAGATAGCCTCCGGATTTACCCACGCAGTTCGCCACAATACCGGCACTGCTGCCGCCGGAAATATTGCCATAGTTTTCACATTCCACAAAGGTGGCAGGAAGTGCACTGGCGGCAATACCGCCCACATAACCTGCTGCAGTGGCTGAGGAGAGCTCGCCACGGTTCACACAGTTGTTGAAGGTGGAGGTTTCGTAGGCATAGGCTGCCACGCCGCCCACATAAGCCGACGGTGAACTTACCTTGCCTTCGTTGCTTACGTTGTTGAGCACGGCGCCTTGATACACGTAGCCTGCCACGCCACCGGTGTAGGTGGTGATACCGGTCACTTCACCCACGTTCTTCACGTTGGTGACCTTGCCATAGAGCTTACCTACCACGCCGCCCACGTAGCCGAGCTTGGTCTTGCCTGTAGTGCCACCCAAGCCTCCGGTCACGGTACCGGCAGAGGTGAGATTGCTCACATCGGCATCTGCTGAGATGGTGCCAAACAATGCGCCTTCGCCTGCCAATTTGGTGGTGTAGTTATAGCCTTTCACGCTGAATCCTTTGCCATCGAAGTTGCCGGCAAATGCGGTCACACCGTCGGCGCCGAGCGGAATAATGGATTCGGTGGCTTCGGTGAAGTCGATATCGTTGGTCAATACCACATATTCTCCTTCGAGCGAGTTGGAGGTCTTCGACATGAAGTTGGCTAAGGCATTCCATTCTTGTGCATTGGTGATGCGCCATGGGTCTTCGGCGGTGCCGCTACCTTGCAATGGGTTGAGCGGGAGAGCAGAAATCGGAATAATCTTTACGAAGTTGCCATTGGTGATGGTGAGGGTGTCGCACACCACTTCATCGGTGGTGGGGATGCCTTTCACCACATTGCCTTCGAGGGAGAAGGCTGTGCCTTGAGCAAGCGATGCGGTGGCATTCTCTACGGTGGCATCTGCCGACAGATTCTTGACGGTTACGCCCGTAGGAATGAGCACTTTGGCATTGCGTGCGGCTATTACTTCGGCATCATCGGCAAATTGTGCCAAAACGGGATATTTGCCGGCTTCAAAGTTCCAAATCGAGGTGTCAAATCCTTCGAGTGGGCTGCCGGAGATGAGCACGGAGGTCTCTACGCCGGTCATTCCTTCGTGAGGTGCATTGGCATCGGCATTCACATCCAGGATTTGAACATCCCAGTAGTTGCCGCTGATTTCTTCGGAGGTGCTTTGCGATTCACCACCTGCCATGGCTCCAAGAGTGGCACCTGCAGGGGTGTAAACCGAACCGTAGTTCACACAGTTCACCATATCGTTGCGATAGTAGCTGGATGTGCTGGTGGCGCTTACGGGACCCCAGTAGCCGGTGATACCACCTGCACGCTTCAATTGTGCATACACGGTGCCGGCATTCACACAGTTCACAAATTTGCCGCCCGACGACGATGTGCCGGCAATACCACCGCAGGATTGAAGTTGGGTTGCATAGTTGGTGGCCAACTGACGAATTTCGATGTGGCCCACATTCATACAGTTTTCAATGATGCTGTAGGTGGCTCCGGCAATACCTGCGGTTTGTCCGTAGCCTCCGGTTACATTACCTGCGTTTAAGCAGTTTCTCACTTTGCCTTCTTTGAGGTTCTGACCTACCACACCGCCAATCCAGCACGAATAGCCGATCACGTCGGCATAGTTGCGGCAATTTTCCACCACGCCCGAACTGTAGCCTACCAATGCACCCGACGATGCATAGAATTTGAGGTCGCAGTCGGCGGCAATGTTTAAGTTGCGTACGGCACCGGTGGCGTCCAAGCGGCCCACGAAGCCTTTGTAGCCCTTACTTCCGGAGGTGTTGATGGTGCCCCATGAAGTGGCAGTGCCTTCGGTGGTCCATTGCACGGAATTGAATTTCATCTTATGGATGAAGTGGCCGTCGCCATCAATAGTACCTGCAAAATAGTTGTGCGCATCGTCGGCGTCGGTACAGATGCCGAGGAAGGCTTCGTCGTATTCGAGGTCGATGTCGTTTGCAACCTTAAAATAGGTGTCGGGGAAGAGTTGCTTCTTCACGGTTGTGAGTTGTGAGAGCAACACGAGGTCGGCCTTGGTCTTGAGCAAGAAGGGATCATCTGCTTCGCCGGCGCCTTCATAGGGTAGCGGAGCCACTTTCATAATGCGATAGTATTGTGCCTTTGCATTGGCTGCATTCGCAAAGAAGAGGGTATCGTTACCAAATTCTTGCTTGTCGTTGAGCACGATGTTGCTACCGTTGATGGCGGCATAGTAGCCCGATGTGTAGAGGGAACTTCCTTTCAAGAAGCCCACCACCACGCTTTCGCCGCGGTTCAGGGTTGCATTTTTGGTGAATTTATCGAAAGATGCACCTGCGGGCAACACCACGGCTGCAGTGGCAAGTTGAGATGCTTCGGTATCTTTGAAAGCGGTGAGTGACGGATACTGTCCTTCGGTGAAGGTCCATGCCTCGGCGTTGAAGCCGGTAGGTCCTTGAGCCGATACCAAGTCGGCGGTGTTCACACCATACGCCGATTTGGTGATGTTCACCACTTGCTTATCGAAGTAAACAGCGTTCATCACGGGGTTGGAGCCATCGGCAATCGTACCCACGATTTCGTTGTTTTGCTTTTCGGTTTGAGATTGATATTGATAAGTTTCGGATACCACTGTGGCGGCGGAATACACGCCGGTGAGGGTGGATTCTAACAAATCGGAATCGGAGGTTATTCTGTAGGACGCCACTCTACCCACTGCACCACCGGAGTGGCGTGAGGAGTAGGCATCCACGCGGCCGTTATAGAAGCTGTTTTCGAGGTTACCACGCAAGTAGCCTACCAAACCGCCAATCACGGATCCGCTACCGTAGGAGCTCATAGTGCCCACGGCAAAACTGTTTTTCACTGTGCCGCCCGACACATAACCTGCCAAGCCGCCAATGGTTTGATATTGAGAATAGAGTGAGGAACCGTCGATGCTGCCGGAGAACCAGCAGTTTTCCATGTCGGTGAGGAAGAGGTTGCCTACCACACCGCCCACGGGCATACCCGGGGTGGAACTACCTGCGCCGGCACTCACAATCTTCACATTTTTCGCATAACTGTTGGTGATGGGTGCGTGCACTTCGCCTGCCACACCACCGGTGTAGCCGTAGCTGCCTTCAATTTGGCAATTTTCCACTCTGGCATTGGTGATGCCGTAGGCAATACCTGCCACAGCGCCAATAGCATAGCTGCTGTTTTTGATGGTGGAGTTTTTTACCGACACATTTTCAATATTGCCGAGTGCCCAGCCCACGATGGCTGCGGCTTCCGGACCGGCTGCCGAGATGCTGGCATTTTCAATGTTGAGGTTTTTAATCACTGCCACGGTGTCGGTGCGGCCAAACAAGCCCGCATAACCGGTGTTGCGGTCCACATAGAGGTTGCTCAGGGTGTGGTTGCCGCCATCAAACTCTCCGGCAAAGATGTGTTGCCAGTCGGCTCCGATGGGCGTAAATTTGTAGCCGCCCATATCGATGTCGTTTTCCACTCTGAAATACTTGCCGAGGAATGCACGGCAGTAGGCGTTGGTGCTCGGTGGAGTGGTGCAATCAAATTCTGTGATTTCTGCCACTTTATCGCTCAAGAGGATGAGGTCGTCGCGGGTCTTTATCAAATAAGGACTCGCTTCGGTGCCTTCACCTTCAAATTCGGTCACGCTGAGCACCGGATATGAAATGTCGGTGCCGGTGGTGATGTTGCATTCGTCGTAGGCGGATACTAAGTACCGACTACCTTGGGTGGCTCCGGTCACTACGCCCCAGTTGGTCCAATTCAGTTGCTTCAAATCGGAGGCTACCGAGGTCACGGCGTCGTCGGTGTTCAGCGATGCGCCCTCTTCGGTGAAGACGAGGTTGTAGCTGTAGAAATCGCCGTAAGTGCTGTTGTAGGCAATGAGCGATGAAGGAATGTTGGCGGTTTTGTTGCGATTGAGGTCAATCGTTACGGTTTGTCCGTAATTGCCAAGATTTTTCACCTGTAGCACATTGTCGCCGGTTTGGGTCACTACCAATCCGTAGGTTTCTAATGAGCCGTCGGAGTGCTTCTTACCGGTAAAGGTGGCATTACACTTGTCAAGGGTGGAATTAGCCACGATGGAGAAATAGCTCCATGTGGTGGCGGTAGCGGAGGCTTTCACATAGGCACCCCAAGCGTCGCTGAGGGTGATGCCGTTGGCGGTAATCACACCGCTCACTTCTCCGCCATCCACGGGTTGACCGCTGGAGAGGTCGGTTTTGGCAAACACGATGTCGCCGTAGGTGCCGTGCTGACCCATCACTTGATAAGGAATGGTGATGGTGCCTGCTGCTACATCAACTTTGGCTTTCACTACTGTGGAGTAGCCACTTGCCCAGAAATCAGCGATGGCGATAGAGTCGGTGCCCACTGCCGTAACAGTGACCGACACGCCATTGTAGCCGGCGGTGAGCAATGAGGTGCCTGTGAGCACGTATTGACCTTCCAATTCGCTCACGGAGGCCACTTTCTTGCGTGCTTTGTTCACGTCTTTGCTCACTGAAGCAGTGCCGGAGACCTGGTAGTTGGCTACGGGCGCCCATTGGAGCGATGTGCCGGCTTGTGCCTGACCCACGTTGCTTTGCGCCTTCACCACTGCAGCGGGTGCATCCTGATTCACGGGAGCACACGCATCCAAGACCGCTTCTTGCGCCTGAACGCTGAAGACCGACACAGCACATGCTGTAATCAGTCCACATAAAGTTTTCAGTCTGTTCATTTTGTGAATTTTTTAGTTAATAAATGATGTTGAATTAACACATATTTTGAGTTTGTTTTGTTTGTTCTATCCGAGCACGAAGTTGATGAGCACGGTCACATCGCTCACGTCTACCTTGCCGTCGCCGTCGAGGTCCATCGCTGCTGTGGTGGTGTCGTTGAGCAAGGCGTTGAGCAGTATGGTCACATCGCTCACATCCACGGTGCCGTCGGCATTGAAGTCGCCGGGCTGTGGTGCTTCTTCCACAGCGGTGAAGAGGGTGATGTCGTCGAGGTAGCACAGGTCGGTGCGATGCCCGGTGTATTCCACGATGCGCACTTGCGTGCCTTCTGCCAATTCCATATTGAATGCGATGTCGGATGCGCTACCGCCTGCCACACTCACCGATTCCAAACCGGTGTCGGTGGGCATAATGGTCCACAGGGTGCTGCCATTTGTGCGGTAATAGGTGCGAATGGTGGCGGTAGAGGTGGTGGGATTGTAGAATGTGTACGTAAGCCCGTTCACCGCCCACGGCAGTGCGTCGCTAATGAGTTCGCTGCTGCGTATCATTCCGCAAGCCTGAGCCCCTGCGCCGGCATTTGCAGTGCCGCATTCCACCACTTTTGCCGACCCTACCAAGGTCCAATTGGTGAATTTGCCTTGTGCACTTGTGGCGCCGGTGGCGGTAAGTTCCATATCTTCAAAGTCTTCCACATAGGTGGCGTATTTTTTCACGTTGAGTTGGAAAGTCACCTCGCCGGTAACGGCGCGCGTGATGTCGGTGATTTCGTAATTACTTCTCCGCCCGGTCCATGAGCAGAGGTTGGGCGTGGTGCTATTGGTGATGGAGGTCACGGATGCCGTGCCGGGGAACGGGTCGCTCCCGGAATCGGTGCTCCCATTGCCGGCTCGCAGCAGTTGGTAATAATTGTGACCGGGGTTGCAGTTCACTTTGTTGTTTTCCCACACATCCACATTGGTGGAGTCTACCCGCCACACGAGCATGCCTTCACCGGGAAGATAGGCGTCCCAGCCCTCTTTTTTGCGCGTTTCGAGCAGGAAGTACTCGTTTTCGGTGTTGCTGTCGAGCCGATAACCGGTGTTGCGGCCGGTGATGGGGGCTATGGTGTAGGTGCCACCGGCGGTGAGACGCTGCGGGGTGAGGAAACCTGCGGCGTAGCGCTCATAGATGCTGTAGGTGCAAGGGGTGCGTGATTGATTGAGATAGCTGCCTTGCGCCATCAGGCTCCACCTGCCGGGGGTGAGGCTGGAACCTCCGCTACCCGTGCCGTCGGTGTCGTATAAATCTGCCACGCCGAGCACATGGCTGAATTCGTGGCAAATGGTGCCGATGCCGTCGATAATGGCGGATTGCGGGCGGCCATAGAGCTCGGTGGAGCAGGCATATCTGCCAAAACTCACGCCATCAAGCACTTTCGACTGGATGGATGAGGCATGCGGCCAAAGCAAGCGGCTGTCGTTGCCGGAAAAATTGCTGCCCCCGCCGGCAAACAGGAAAAACACCATATCCACGGTGCCATCGCCGTCGCGGTCGTAGTCTTTATAGTTTACCAACGAATCCGCCGCATCGAGGGCTGCTGTCATGATGGTTTGCGCATTGGAGGTTTGATTGATGTCGTATTGCGAATAATCAATATTCACCGGACCCACCACGTCGAACACGGGGTCGAATTCGCCTGCCGAAGCATCATAGAAGTAATCGCGCACGGAACCGGTGTAGGGTATCAATTCGGGGAAGGTGGCGTTACTCATAAATCCTTCGTAGTCGTGCTCGTTTATCATGCCGTTGAACAAGGATTGGGCATCATCGTACACGAAATCGCAATCGTTGTAAGCCACCAATATCACCAAGCCGCGAAAGTTTTTATAATCGTAGTGCCCGGTGTTGCCGTGCAATTTACGTTTGCTGCGCAGCGCGGAAATGCTTTTGGCGTCGGGCATCAGCATGGGCTGCAATTCTTGCCCTATCCACGCTTGCTCGGCAGCCGAACGCTTCGCCACATCGTGAGCCTGCACCGAACTCGCCACTAAGGTGTTGTTTTCCAAGAGCGCATACTTGAAATAGCCGTCGCTGTCTTTCACCACACTGTAGCCATCGGTGGTGGTGTAGAAATTAAACCATTCATCGCCGTGTAGCGCCAAGGTGAGTGTGCTGCCATCGGGCTGAGCCACTTTTGCCACATCCGGACAAGCCGTCACGGCATACATGCTAATGGCTGACAGCAGCAGCATGGCTCCTGCCAGCATATACTTCAATATCTCAATAGCATTTCGTTTCATCATAAATAAACTTTTCTCATTGTTCTAAAATCTGTTTTGTAGCCAATAGGAAGGGCTCCCTACAAGCAGTTTCGGGATTGCAATAGCCAAACCACTAAGTTCAGCTCCTAATCCCTATAATGTAAGCAAAGATAAGCAAATTTTAAACAAACCCCAACAATTTACATCTTTTTTATAAAAAATTCAGCATTTCACATTGCAAAATGCTATCAAAAGCACGGCTCTTTCATTTAAAAAACGCCTATGCTTGCCTGCTTTTGTGGCATGCAACGAAAATAAAGCCGCCTTCGCCAAAATAACAACTACGGCTATAGCTTGCAGGACAGAATCGTGTGTGGCAACGCAGGCAGGTGGGGATGCGATCCCACAAATGGGTGGATTGTCTTTTTGGGGGTTTCCCGTAGCCATGATATGGCGGCGGAACCACCCGGGCGTTTTGCCGTAACTATTCAGCTATGCAATAATATGGGCGCACTGAGTGTGGGGATGCTATTTTAGAGTAATGCCAAAATTGCGTCCCATTTGGAATAATTG
>SFWW01000156.1 GCA_004559845.1 bacterium | reverse complement strand
CACCACTCTCGCCCACGGTGGGTTGCTTCGCACCCCACTCACATCCCTCGCCGCCCGAAAAAAAAGCCGCTTCGCGGAAAAAAAGTCGGCTTCGCCGAAGAAAAACTGCGCCTACCGCTTTTCTAAATCACGAATTCATCAAAGAGGTGAGCCACGCCTGACGTTATTTTCTAAGTCACGAATTTATCGAATTTATCGAATTTATCGAATTTATCGAATTTATCGAATTTATCAAATTGCCGTAAAGCGCAAATATGCCATCTCCGGTGGCGGGAGTTATTGGGCGATGAGTTGGAATGGGGTTTGGGTGCTTTCGGTGGCATAGGTGCCGGTGTAGGTGTAGCCATTGTAGGTGCCGCTGAGGGTGCCCACCAATTCGTTTTTGCCTTTGTAGATGCTCACGGTGAGGTCGCTTCCGCTGCCAATGCCCAAAATGCGGTATTTGGTTTGCTCTTTGCCGTTCACCACTTTTGCTGCCGTTCCGGTGATATTGCTTTGGTCGGCAGCATTGAGCACCATCACATATTGGTCGGCTCCCACGCGTCCGGCAAGCTGAATTTTGGTGGGTGTGGAGTGCTTGGGTTTTTGCACATTTCTTTGTGGCACCTCTTCCCAATTTCCGCCCATTTCTTCCGCAAATCGGTCGAATTCGGCAAAGGGGTCTTCGCCCATCATTTCTTCCATCATTTGCTCCATTCGTTCCATCTCTGCCATGTGCATTTTCATAATGGAGTCGGCTTCTTCAGCGCTAAGGTGGCGCACAATTACTCTCGGTCGGCTTTCAGCCTGTTCGGTGTCGGGCATTTGCGTAATGCTATGCGCTTCTGCCGGAGTGGAACTCGAGTTGCTCACCATCAAATAAGCCACCACAAGCAAGAGCAAAATTAGCGCCACCATGCACAACAGTATGGTTTTGCTGATGGCTCTCTTTTTCACCGGTTCAAAGGTGCGGTGCGGGGTGGGGGAGGCGCCTTCTTTTGCCGGTGCCGCCGGCTCGGAAGTCGGAGGCTCGGGTTGAGCATCTTCCTGTTCCCAAAGTTTTTTATCGTCGGGGTGAGGTGCATGCACGGTGGGTGTGCCGCACATCGGGCACACGGCATCGCTTTCGCTCACCATCGCACCACAATTATTGCAAATTATTTTCATTGTTGTATGGCTTTTTTCACGTAATCCACAATCATCTGCGCGGTGTTTTCGTCGCCGAGCACACTGGCATTGATACACAAATCGTAGGTTTCGGCTTCGCCCCATTTATTGTCGGTGTAGAAGTTGTAGTAGTTGGCGCGCATTTTGTTGGTTTTTTCGGCGCACACCATGGCTTCTTTTTCGGTTTTGCAGTCGCCACGTGCCATGATGCGTTTCACCCTATCTGCCATTGAAGCGTGCAAAAACACGCTAATCACTTTGCACCGATTTCTCAAAATATAGTCGGCTGTGCGTCCCACAATCACACAGGGTCCTCGGTTGGCAATCTGTGTAATTGCCTCGCTTTGTGCCACATACACATTGTCTTCGTTGAGCGGTGTGTTGGTCATCAAATAGGCTCCGGTGTCGTAGCCAAAGGAGAACGAAAGCATACCTCTAAAAAAAGAAGGAGATTTTTCATCTTTGGCTTCAAAAAATTCCTTTGCCACCCCGCTTTGTTTGGCGGTTTCGATAATCAATTCGCTATCGTAGTAGGCAATGCCCAGCATTTGCGCCACCATTTTGCCGATTTCTCTGCCGCCGCATCCAAATTGGCGTCCAATCACCACTACATATTTTTCGGATTGCATCATGGGAATTATCGTTTATTGCTTTGCAGGAATTTCGTAATCTTTTTTCGCTTCTTCGCCTATGCCGGGCGATTGCAATTTGTTCACATTGCAAATTTCCATTTCTTTGAATTTCAATTCGCCGTGGTTCAATTCCGCCAGCAGGCCCGTGCGCGTGATTTCGGGTTTGAAACTCACCAATTCAAATTCTCGCACAAATTTGATTTTTCCTTTTGCTTTTTCCCACAGTTTGCTTTGGAGTGCTTCCAAATCCTGCACATGGTGCACTATGAAATAGCGGTAGCCGATTTTCGCCACGCCCAACATATTTTCGCGCACCTCTTTGGAGTAGGTCATCGGGTCGTGCGATTCTATTTGCACGGTGTAGGTGTGGGCGGAATTGGGGTACACATAGAGCGAAAACACATAGTGCTCATAATCGTCGGCATTGATGATATTCACCATCTTGCCGATGGCGTCAGCTATCTCTTTCACTTCTTCTTTTGAGGAAAGAGCGAGGTTTTGCACCTGGAATTGGTCGGTTTTTTGCGGAATGATGTTGCTTTCACTCGAGGTGTATTTTCGAGTGATAATCACCTCATTGTCTTTGCCGTAGCAGAGCACCGAGGAGAGGCACATCAATATCATAAACATATAGCTTTTCATATCACAAGCTTTTTCAAAATTCAAAATTATATTTTTTTCTCGAAATGGAAGCACTTTTTTTTATTAAACTTCTCTAATCTTTGACCAAAAGTCCACAGTTTGGTTTAAACACGCCCACCCTTAAAACACGGCTCTTTCATTTAAAAACGGATATGATAGCTCGCTTTTGTGGCGTGCAACGAAAATAAAGCCGCCTACGCCGTGTAATAGCCGCCCCTTCCCCACAATGTGGGAGCGATGCCGGCTGAGTGTACTTTAGATGTATGCTATGGATGTATGGAAAAGAACAAAAAGTCGCCATCCACCGTTATCTTTTGCCTTCACGCCCACGGTGACTCGCAAAGCTCGCCACTCACCTCCCTCACCGTTGCGAAAAAAAAGTCGCTTCGCGAAAAAAAAACGCGCCTACCGTTATTTTCTAAGTCACGAATTTATCGAATTTATCGAATTTATCGAATTTATCGAATTGCCGTGAGGCCCAAACCTGCCATCGGAGATGGCGTATTGTGGACAACTTTTACCTTTGCAGTGGATTTAGAGATTAACAGAAAATGTTTAATTTTGTAAATAAATAAAGACTGGGCGGTGAACTTTTGTGGCTATTA
>SFWW01000155.1 GCA_004559845.1 bacterium | reverse complement strand
GGTGAATATGATTGCCAACGGCGAAACCGCTAATCTTGAGCTTGCCGATATCAACGCCGATGGCAAAGTTAACGTATCGGACGTAACAGCCCTCGTCAACATTATTCTCAAGTAATCCCCTCACGCCAATCCCCAAGGCAAAAATCCATCATAATAGACACCTATTCCACCCCATCAAAAGAATAGGTGTCTGTTTTTTTATTTTGAAATATCCAGTGGGATGGAAGAGAACAAAAAGTCGGCTCCGCCGAAAAATAACTGCGGCTATGGGGGATTAAGAGTGACAGCGTGGCGAACGATATGGGGCAGGTGAGGGCATGCCTTCCATACGATGCTGTAGTGTGTTTGCGGCAGGCGTGTTTTTTTCGGCGGAGCCGACTTTTTTTTCGCGAAGCGACTTTTTTTCCGCTACTGTGAGGGATGTGAGGGGCGAGCATCGCGAGCCACCGTGGGCGTGACGGCAAAAGATAACGGTGGAGCTTGCTTCCCGTTAGATTTTGGCATCACGCACACGAAAGGGCGTCAGCCCTCACATCCCCACCGTAGCGGCTTTTTTTGTTCGTTTCATGCCACGTGTGTCCCCACCTGTGAGTGGCTTGCCACAACCGACCCTCCGAGGCTCATCGCCCTCACATCACTGCCCCCTACTTTTATTCATTTCCATCCATCTAAAGCCACCATCCCACCCCGGAAAAAGCAACATTCCCTATTGGTATTGCTTTCATTGCACACCATCCTTAATTTTGCCACCAAGTTCTTTGATATCCTGACAAAAAAGCAATTCGAACATCCACAGAGAGTGTTTCGGGTGTTTCAAGTGTTTCGGGTGTTTCAGGTGTTTCATTTCGCTTTTGGACCACAAAACCGCCCGGTTTTGGTCCAAATCCGAACAAAACAGGTGTTTCAAGTGTCCCAAGCCGGCAGCCCCTAACCAAGCGGCTAACCCTCAAAAAAGGTATTTCACGGTTTAGCAACTGATTAAAAAAATGGTGGATAAATTTGGAAATATTGTTGAAAATTTTATAACTTTGTGACAACTTGACTAATTAGCGAAAAAAGAGACTTAAAATTTGAAGCATAAGAGTTGCTCACATTTTAATGAAAAAACTCCCACTTGTGCATCGAACATTAACATTACAAATACGCATTAAAAGATGAAACATTCCTTTCCAATTACCAAAGCAATTGCACTGTGTGCACTTTGCGCCGCTATGCTCACTCCTATGGCAAGGGCGCAGAAGTTTGAGGTCACACAGGTGAAACAGGTGGCTGTGGCATCGAAGGTGTATCACCCTCTATTTGTGCCGGGCTCCCACCAAATCCTCGTTAGTGGCGAAGATTATACCGGATTGGGCGTGATTAATCTCGCCGACAATTCCTACAAATCGCTCATCGATGGCAGAGCCGCAGGCTACCGCCCCGCCATCACCGATGATGGTGAAACGGTGGTGTGCCGCACGCTCAACGATGCCACTATGGAGCTCAGCTTGCATGCCATCAACATCCAATCGGGTGAAGTGAGCACCATAGCCGAGCGTTTGGAGCATTTCAATCATATCAATCTCTCCGACGACCAAGCACAAATGGGCGTGGAAGGTGAGCAAGTGAGCCGTCGCGCCGTGAAACGCCAAAAAGCGAACAATATTTTCGTGACGGAAGAAGATTTGAAATTGGTGGTCTACAACAATGGTGTGCGCACCGTGGTTGACCCGCTGTCGACCCCGGAGCGCGATGTGAACTACTGCTGGAGCAGTATTTCGCCCGATAACACCCACCTGCTCTTTGTGGCTGGAAACGATGCCTATGTGAGCAACCTCGATGGCTCCGGCTTGGTGAACCTTGGCGCACTTCACGCTCCCGTGTGGCGTGGCAACGACTACATCGTGGCAATGGAAGACCACGACGATGGCACGGTGTACACCGCTTCCGAAATCGTGATTGTGGGCATTGATGGCAGCAATCGCCAGCAGCTCTCCACCACTTCTTCAGAGATTAAAATGTTTCCCGCAGTGAGTGCCGATGGCACACAAGTGGCTTACCACAGCACTGAGGGCAAAATTTATGTAATGACTATTCAAGAAAAATAAGCCATGATGAAAAAATTATTCTCCATACTCGTTTTCGCTATGGCTTTGTCGCTCTCGGCAAGTGCCGCCAGCAGTTCTTCAAAATGCTACATCAACCCCGGCCACGGTGGTCATGATAGCGACGACCGCCCCACCGACCTTCCCAAGGAATTGGGCTTCACTACTTCGCAACGCTTCTACGAAAGTGATGGCAACTTGGTGCGTGGACAAAAGCTGAGTGCTTTCCTCAATGCACTGGGCATCAGCACCAAAATGTCGCGCACCACCAACTACAGCTCCGACGACTTGGCGCTCAGCACCATTGCTTCGCAATCCAATAGCTATGGCGGCTATTTTATCTCGCTGCACTCCAATGGTGCCAACAATAGCGCCAACTACGTGATTTCGGAATATCGTGGCACCGCCTCCACCAATTCCACCGAAGCGGTGTCAGGCTCCAAAAAGTTTGCCTTAACCGCTGCCCAACAGCATGATGTGAACAAACTCACCGATGTGACCTACAGCACGCCGCGTGCGCTCAACGACTATTCCTTCAATGGATGGAACCTCGGTGTACTCCGCACCAACACCCAGGTGGGCTATTTGGTGGAAACCTGGTTCCACGACTATCGCCCCGAAGCACTGCGTATGAAGAGCGACGTGTACAACCGCTTCCTCGCTTGGCAGTTGGCTCGTGCCTATATGGAATATCCGAAGGGCAACTCCGCCGGCATCAAGGGCTGTGTGATTGGCGATATTCGCAACACTGCCAAAACCTGTGGCTACAGCAGCTACACCCACCGCAACCGCGACAATTACCTTGCCG
>SFWW01000154.1 GCA_004559845.1 bacterium | reverse complement strand
CCCGCGGTGTGTTTTTCATAGCTTTGAGCTAACGCAAAACACTGCTTTACCGCAAGTCTTTTTCTACAGAATTTTCGCACTTCGTTTTTGAATGTGGTGGCTTGGGTGCAAATTGCTGAATTTTCAAAATATTTTTCTATCTTTGCATATTATTATTCACTTTATTTAATTAATTATTGTATGAAGAAGTTATTTACCTTAGTATTGGCATCACTGGCTGTGTGCGCATTGAATGCTCAAGAGCTCTTCAAGGCTGACCTTAACACCGAAGAGGGCTTCCGCCAATGGACAGTGGTTGACAACAACAATGATGAAAAAACGTGGCTCTTCTCGCCCGACAACGATGAGGGCTCACGAGTGTATTACCAGTATCATAGCTCCAACAGTGGCGACGATTGGCTGATTTCGCCGGAGATAGCAATTCCGACAGATTCCTATGCGGTAATTCGCTACACGCTTAAGGGTAGCTCCTACAAGGAAGCTGCAGAGGTGCGCGTCTTCCGTAGTAATAATCATTCCGAACAAATTGATGTGTCGAAATTCACAGAAGTGGTGAACACGCTCACCGATCTTGATGATTCCGACCATTCGTATGCCGACATTATTCAAGTTCGAGCAGGGGAGGTTATTCGCCTGGCTGTTCGAGCCACTTCCAACCCCGACCGCTGGCGTCTCTATCTCAAATCGTTCTCCTTTGAGCTGTCCAACGATTTGTGCGACTTGGTGATCAAAGACGTTGTTTCGCCCGTGAGTGGTGAAAATCTGGGCCAAGAAACCGTGCGCGCTTTCATCGCAAACAATGGAAAAACGCCCGCATCTGAATTTGATGCACACCTTATCGTGAATGGCGACACCATCGCCACCGAACATATTGAGTATGCACTGAACGGAGGTGATTCGCTCGACTACACTTTTAAAGCCAAAGCCGACCTCTCCAAACCGCGCGAACTCTACAATGTGACCGTGGCGGTGACATATCCCGGCGATATTCAGCCCGGCAACAATTCCTTCACGGTGCAAGTGCGCCACAAAGCGCCTGCCACAGCGCCCTATTTCACCGGTTTTGAACCCACTGAATACCTCGATGAATGTAAATCATTTAACCTCAACGAAGACTCCGGCAACTGGGAAATCGGTGTCGGCTCGGGATGGTTCTCTATGGCACGCAGCGGCGTTGGATACTTGGGATACAACTACGACAAAACCAACAATGCCAACGACTGGTTTATCCTCGAGCCCATCAAGGTGGACGCCGGCTACTATGCGCTCAAATTCTGGTACTCGGGCGACGATAATCACCCTGAAAAGTTCTCGGTACACTATGGCAACGCTTGTGCCCCGGAAGCTATGACCAACAAAATCGTGGAATACGCTCCTTTTGCACGAGGTGCGTATGATGAATCTATCAATATTCTCCACTTCGATGAGCCCCAAACCATCTATCTCGGTTTCTATGCGTTCTCCGACAAGGATGAAAACTGGATTACCATCGATGATTTGAGCCTCGAAAAAATTGAAGCTACCGACATCGACGTTGCTGCCATTTCGCTCATCAATCCCACCGACTACCTCCCGGTGAAGGCTCCACAAGATATCACTTTCGTGGCTAAGAACCTCGGTATCACCGACCAAAACGTGACCGTGAGCCTTAAGGTGGACGATACCACGATTCCGCCAACAACCGTTAAATTTGCCGCTCAAGAAGAGAAAAACCTCAATTTCAGCGGAGCACTCAACGGACTTGAACCCGGCAAACACACCGTGGAAGTGGCATTAACTTGCGATGGCGACATCAATACCGCCAACGACACCATCCGCCATTCTTTCTTCTATGTGGGTACACCCGACATTATCTACGACTTTGAAGATGGTAAGGTGCCTGCCGACTTCACTTTCGAAGTTAACGATGAAGGCACCCTCAATGCTTCCGCAGCAGAAGAATTTGGAGAAAACGGATGGGGTATCGTTTCTATCGGCGAACATCCCTACTACGGCACCAAAATGTTTGCCGGCTCGTCGTGGATAGATGGCGTGGATGCCATTAATCGCTCTTGCATCCTTCCCAAAGTGATGGTGGACACCGACAGCGCTTGCTTCGTGTGGAACGCAGGCTCTATCAGCGCATTCTTCTACGAATCTTATCAAGTGCGCGTGCGCTACATCGACCCGGTGTGGGGCAACGACTATAGCAAACTCGCTGAAATCACGCTCGAAGGTTCCGACCGCCACTATCGCGGCGTAAGCCTCGCCAAATTCAAAGGCCAAGAAGTGCAAGTGGAACTCCGCATGACTTCCAAACCCGGCGATGCACTCACCTTCGACAACCTCCAATTCGCCGGATGCTCTTTGATTCAACCCTCAGGCATCCAAGAATCTCTGGCAAGCAACGCACTGAAGATGGTTGTGGCTAACAATTTCGTAACCGTTAGCGCCCCCGCCACCATCTCCGTAGCCGACATGAGCGGCCGCATCGTGGCTTCAGGCAACGGCGCATCACTCAACATCAGCCACCTCTCGGCTGGCATCTACGTAGTGACCGCCCGCACCGCCACCGGCACCGCCACCACCAAATTCATCAAATAACCTCCCGCCCACATAGCTCCCCCAAGAGCTATCCCCCCAAAAAAAGGTCACCCCATCCGGGTGGCCTTTTCCCATCCCACCCACAGCCTCTATAGCCTCTATAGCCTCTATAGCTTCTATAGTTTCTATAGCCTCTATAGCATCTATAGCCTCTATAGCATCTATCCACCCCGAAAATAGTAACATTCCCTTTTGGTATTGCCTCCCGTCCACGCCATCCTTAACTTTGCCACCAAGTTCTTTGATGTTTCAGGTGTTTCAAGTGTTTCGGGTGTTTCAGGTGTTTCATGTTCGCTTTTGGACCACAAAACCGCCCGATTTTGGTCCAAATCCGAACAAACCCGAAAAATCCGCACCCACCCACCTCCCCCATCTAATGACTACGTAAAACACCCAAAAAGGCAATTCGCCCACTTGTCTACGAACACGATACAGCCCTATGTGCTATAGGCGCCGTTTTTTTTCGGCGAAGCCGACTTTTTTTCCGCGAAGCGGCTTTTTTTTCGGGCGGCGAGGGATGTGAGTGGGGTGCGAAGCAGCCCACCGTGGGCGAG